>PGXY01000003.1:33862-358328 GCA_002839375.1 Spirochaetae bacterium HGW-Spirochaetae-1
TCGTTTATTAATAAAACGAAGGAGCAGTGTGGGGATTGAATATAATTTGTTTAAAAGAAAGGGGTCAGAGCATTTTTTTATAGAAAGAGGCTCTGCCCCCTAATATTATACAGTTATTATTTATGCCAACGATAAGAGGGACAGTGCCCCATTGAAAAAGTATACTTTCTCCGCTTAAATTAAAAAATAAATTTATTTGTAACAAATACTCAACAATTGAACTATTATACTATAATAGTTCAATATGTCAAAGTTGAAAATATCATGAACAAAGAAAAAAGGCAGAAAATCCTGGAATCAGCAGAAAAACTCTTTAATCGTTTTGGCATAAAAAAAACAGCCGTGGATGATATTGCATCTCTCGCCCATGTTGCCAAGGGTACCATTTATAATAATTTTGGCAGCAAGGAAGGTATTCTGAATGAGCTTTTAAAGGAAAAAATAAAAGAATTTGAAAAAGGCATAGAATATTCCCTGCAATCAATAAAAGACCCCCTGAGTCGCCTGAAGGTTATCCTAACAGAGCGAATTAATATTCTTATAAACAATCCTTTTCTTTCAGATGGTCTGCTTCGCATCAATGAAATCAGCCTTAAACAGTTAAGCCAGGACCTTGACAGAAAACTTCAACAGCTTATAAGTAAAATTATAGACAAGGATTTATCACGAATTTCCGAGCGGGATAAAGGTCATATTATCGATACTCTTTTTTATACACTACGCGGTATTGAAGAAACAATAAAAGAAAAATTTGACTCTATCACGAGGGAGCACATCGAACAAGATCTAGATTATCTTATAAAACGGATTTTTCCTGCTATAAAAACTAAAAACACAAATTACAAAAAGTAGAGAAGGAACATGATTACCGTTGACACACTGATATTTAATTTTATTCTGTTTTCCATTGCAGGGTGGTTGCTTGAAGTCCTGTATCGCTCCATAATAAACCGGCGCTTCATCAATCCCGGTTTCAATAAAGGTCCCTATGTACCTCTTTATGGGGTAGCATCTATTGTCATTATTCTCACCTATAGTTTTATCAAGGACCAGCCCCTGTATATACGTGCAATCATCTATTTCACTGCTACCACCGTACTGGAATATGTAACCGGAGAAGTATTGCTGCTCGTATTCAGACGACGTTGTTGGGACTACAGAAAAAACTTACTTAACTTCAGAGGCCATATTTGCCTATCCTTTTCCCTGGCATGGGTCGCTGCTTCTTTTGTTTTTGAGTTCATGCTCTACCCACTTTCATCAACTATTGTCAATCTAATGCAAGTTGATGTTATGAGAATGGTAAATATGACGTTCCTGGCATTATTGACTATTGATGTCTTCCATTCATCGGATCTCAGGGTCAGAGCAATTACTGTAAACAGACAACTCCTTGATCTCTTGTCGGAGCGATTTGATACATTCATCCATGAGATTGTAGGGATCTCTTTAATGCATGCTCCTTTACTGGGAGCCAAACGTCAATTGGTGAAGCTGTATGCGGTAAATATGCAGGATATCGGCCTCTTCGTTCGTAAAACACGACGCCAGATTGACGAAATACGGGACAGATTCGACCAACGCAGATATAGATGATAGTGGAAACTCGCTATAATGATAGAGGGATCGGAGCATAGTATGGTCTTAAAAACAAAATCTATGAGGTCAAAAATTAGACGGCGGGAAATACTCAACAAAATGCATAAAATCCCGGAAATTAAAGAAATACTGGAACATGAGCTCTTTATTTCTCTGGAATCCTTTCGTCATCATGGATCCATTTCATGCCTGGAACATAGTCTCAGTGTAGCAATTAAGGCCTTTGAAATGGCCCGAGGGGGCAGAGCCGATGAAATCGCCACTACTCGTGCCGCACTGCTCCATGATTTTTACCTCTATGACTGGCACATTGACAGCCCGGGTCTTCACGGGTTTAAACACCCCTACATCGCCCTACGTAATGCACAAAAATATTTTACTCTGAGCAACATTGAAAAGGACGCGATAAAACGACACATGTGGCCTCTGACCCCTATACCGCCACGATATCGTGAATCAATGATAGTTTCCATTGCTGACAAGGCCGTCACTTGGGAGGACTATCTGGGGAGAATGAAGAACGAAAAACATGAATTGTGTTCCGAATTGTGACGAAGTATGCCATTCTTTTGCAGCAGGGGGTCAGAGCCTGCCTGGAAACCACTTATTCTGTGAGGCTAAGACCCCAGCCCCCGTCGAATATACTCATTTTGTACTTTTATCTATCAATACTAGCCACTCTTTTGAAGGGGTTAAAAAAATGATACTCTGACCCGCCTCAGTAGTACCTTGCCGAAAAATGGAAACAGAGACAGTTTAATACCTCTTCGAAACAATGGCAGCCATGAAACTTTTTACATTTTTCAGTGCAAGCTCACCGGGCAATGACGACTTTTTCCATTTTGTTCAGGATTATTTTACCGTTATCATCACGCTTGGCCTGAATGTGTATGTAATACAGGCCGGGACCGAGACGCTTCTGTGCCTTGTTGGTGCCGCGCCATCCCTGGTCCTTGATGTTCTGGCCGCCTTTACGGAAAGCACCATCAAGCAAGGTCGTTACCGGGCGGCCCTTGATATCATAGACCTTGATGGTCACATAGGCGTCGTGCGAGAGATAATACGCCGGATAGGCTACAGGATTGGATTTGGTTATGACATTGTTCAGGATACGCGTTGGCCAGGGCTGAAAGGTGGGCTGGGTGGTGTTGACCCAGAAACGCCATTCATTGTCATCCCATGGAGTGGCTGCACCTACAAGATCAAGCTCAGAATTATGATCTACATAGCTGGTCCCCGTAGTTGTATTTATCTCCAATATAAACCGCACTCCCGTATTAGCGGTCAATAATGAATGAGTGGTCGGTATAAAAACATCCCATTGATTAGGCGCGTATTTATTCATGGAAAAACTAAATCTCGTAACATTATCCACGAGATTTAAAATATTATCATCAGATTCGACTCCCTGATTTAATCCATCTCCCGCGGCGATTACATTAACGGATGTCGGCAAGGTATCTCCCTCAATTGAAGCAATAATATGTATGGCATTTTGTCTAACTGGTTTTGAGCTTCCATCGTTATCGGAAAATAAAGTATCTGTATATCTGGTAATACCATCGGAAAGAGTAATTGTCACGGAAGAGGCCGCTGTCTGTGCATGCAGAATAGTCGTGCCATCGCTTCTCGGTCTGTTGGCTACCGCCACTTCATTGCCATAGACATCAGCGGCAGAAACAATGAATTCATAGGTTGTAAGTGCGCTGAGACCCGTAATGTCTGCAAAGGAAGTCGTGGCGTCACTAAGATCATAGGTCCCGCCGGCGTTATATACAGCCGCTGTATAGCGGTCGATCATGGACCATGGCGAAGTGTCGGTGATATCATATACACGGAAATACAGCCGGTATGTGTTAAAATCTCCATCCGCCGCTGGAGGAACAGCATCAACAGGATTCCATTCTATCCGTATGGACGATGCCGTTGATGAAGTAAAAAGAGCGCCGTTAGCCACAGGGGCATTCCCGTCAAAGGGAGGCGAAGCTAAACCCGGCGGGTCGCCGTTTTCCCAGTGTATTCGGTGTGTGACAGGTTGTGTGATATATGTGGCATTATTCCTGTGCTGACCGTAAGTGAGTGCGCTTCCAAAGGCTCCATCATAGGTATTGTAAATTTCATGATTATGTGTATCAGTAACATCGGCTGCTACGGTAATTCCCGTTGTATTGAGCGCCGCTATCCCGAAATTTGCACCATTCGGGATGGTAACAATAGTTATAACATTTTGAGTGGAGTCACGCAGTTCAATTGTTGTATTGCCTATCATGGCGCCGCCGCCGGCGAGCAGCCTGGCATTGACGCGTACCTGGGTTCCGCTTACCAGCAGGCTTCGATAATAATTGGCCGGGTCATTATCAACTCCGCCGCCGTTAAAGAAAATAATATCCGTCACCTCAATTTCATTGCAGTAAATCGAAAGATTATTAGCCGTATCCACGGGCCCGCCTGTTGTGGTCATGGCAGCTCGGAGGACCACTGTATACGCTGCTGCAGCATTGGGAACACCGGCCACATTAAAGGCCGAGTCTGCCACATTTACAGTCTGCCCATCAGTTTCATCAGCATCGACGCCCACAGAATAATTACCGGCTCCCGGTGCGACAATAAGGGTAGTACCGGTGATCTCACCGGCGCCGGAATCGGCACGGGATGCTACGGCATCAGCCGTAGTTGCTCCGGGAATATCATACACAATCTCATCACCGGTCACCTGGAAGGGCCCGTGATAACGATTCACATAACCATCGGCAGCTTCATCATTCAGTGCGAAATTGAGTATGCGGATGCTGGATACCACTCCATATGATACGCTCTGAGTGTCAGTGTCCGTTGATGTAACAGTTGCCGATGCTTCCACTGAACGATTAGCTGCCCAACCAGACTCAGCTGTTGACCATAAAATGGTTATTCCCAGGGTTGCCGTAAAATTCTGTGGTGTTCCCGTAACGTTTACAGTGGAAAGAGTTATAGGCCCTGTCTGCGAAGTAATGGCGACTGTCGGGACTGCCGGCCATATGCCAGAAAGGCTTACTGCCGCCACTAAATTCGTTGCATTGTTGATCGTAACCCGCACATCACTGACAGCCGACCAGTCAGTGGGAGATGCCGCTGGATCAATTACCTGTACACTGAAATTATAAGTCTTACCGGCAAGATAATATCCCCGACCATCTGAAAGAGTCGTAGGATTTGCCGGCGTGAGAGAGATGGCGGTTATTGCACCTTTGACTCCACTCTGAGGTATCAGAATTAAGGCAGTGAAGAAGAAAACAAGCACAAGAAGGCGGTTTTCGGTCAATTTTGTCATTATTATCGCTTTATATTGTTGCTATTTTTTTAGTATTTTATTACTATTAACATGAATAGATATGCTCTTTTAGAGTGATTCTTTGTATAAAATATATAATATACGGCTATTTAGCAAGTAAAATACTGTTACAGTGATGAATAAAATAAGAGGCTTTTTTACATGATATTTAAATCGGTTAAATTTTTATATAGTTCAATCTTTTGTATATCCATTATGCTTGGAGCATCGTGTGGGGATATTGCTCCCACTATAGATGTAAACGACATTATCACAACTACACCCAGCACACCGCCGGGATCAACGGAGATGACCGCTTCACTGGTGTTTCCATCAATTAATTCCCGCAATGATGCAAATATTGTCCTTTCCTTCTCTGATGTTGTGGACAGCACGACTCTCACGGGAAGACTGACTATTGACGGCTCAACATCGGGAGCTCATGTCTTCACCGGAATCAGCGGGAATTCCAGCGTCTATTCCCTTGACCCTACTGTTAATTTCGCCAATAGCGAGACCGTCACTGTGACACTCAGCACCGGTATAACTAATTTCGACGGCAGCAAAAATCTCCGTATGGCCACCACGGCTACAACAACCGTTTTCAATTTCACTGTGGCAGCCACCACAACAGGCCAGCCTTCAGAAGATCCCTACATCATTACTGGATCACAGTACCCTGCGCCGGGAAGCACGGTGAGCATAAACGAAGACAGAATATATGTTGCCTTTTCAAAAGAGGTTATGAACGTTTCCGGTAATTATACCATAACGGGCAGCACCAGCGGCGCTCTTGAAGGTATAGCTGTTGCAACCGATGTCAACCTGGATGGTCTTGTATGGGAGCTGCCGATATCGGGATCTCCCGTCTATGGAGAAACAATTACTGTTGAACTCACCGCAGGCATTACCGATACGTTTCTGGCACCCATAACTCTCGTTACATGGGATTTTGATATTGAAGCGGCACCGACGACCTTTGACCCCTTTGAGATATATCCAACTTCCGTCCGCGTGACCAATGTCACAGAAAACAGCGCCATAATCAGATGGACTACTAATGCCCCGGTACTGGACACGGACGCACGGGTCAATTATGCAGAGGATACCGGGTATGTCAACAGCGAAGATGAAGGGGCCACAGGCACCGAATCCTTCACCGTGCACGCCGTAACGCTCACCGGCCTTGCGTCGGGGAAAAAACACTATTACCAGGTCTATTCTGAAAACGCAGCAGCAGCTTCCGATACTTATATAGGCACTTTTATAACGGATTTTGGCGCTGCGGATACATCTGATCCCGTGAGTACCACCGGAAACAATAAAAGCGGCATTACCCTTGTACAGAACACGGATAACGGCGGCACCCCGAACGGTTCGTCGTATGCTGTTTGGCTCAACGGTCTGGATGCCTATGCTTTCTTCTTCGATACGGACGCTTCAATCCCATGGGGGCTTGACGGCGAGGTCATCGACAGTAATGGCTCATCCACGGCCGTTACGGCAATTCGTGACGGTTTCGGTTCGATGATTGTGGCAATGAATGACGCATCCAATAATATCCGCGCTAAAATGGTCTCTGACAACGCCGGGACTATAGAATACGCCGATATATGGCATGGCGGCGCCACCGCATGGGGTAACTCAGCCGCCTCGGCGGGCAACAGCATCGGAACCGGAACAAATGTGAGTATGGCCGTGGTATGGGGAGGGCTGGGCAACAACAACGCCGATGGAGATTTCATTACACCCCTCACTTCGGGCGATATTGAGATGGATATTCCGGCAAATCCCTTTTATGATTTCGATTCGGATTTAATGACCGGCATCACCGCCAGCGATTTACTGATAAACACAGGCACCCATGGCATCGTAACTGCAACCCCATCGACAAACTTCCGTCATGTCAGCGGCCAGTCTTCATCGATCATAAGCGCAACAAACAATTACGCCATCGGAGACATCAGCACTACTGATCCATTAGTCAGCGCCATTGACCACCTTATCAACAATATGGGCAATCCCGCCACATTATACCGTGACGATGCAAATCCGACAGCCGGACTCCCTGTGGAAGTTAATGTATATACAGCCCATGGATACAATCCTGACAAGGGGACATGGCAGGTGGACGCCGGTGATATCCTTTATGACGGCACATCTATTTACAGGATAATCAGCGCTGTTACGGAAATTGACTTCGCAACCGCCAACACCACTGAATATACCGGCAACAGCAATGACGCTTTCAACCCAACGCTCCTGAAGGACGCACTGGCGGATTTTATAACAGATGGTGTTGCCGCGGGTGATCTTGTTATACGAACGGACCTCACCGATTATGCTACGGTTACAGCTGTTGTTTCCGCCACTGAACTTGAACTTTCCGATCAGATATTCACCGCAACGGGACAACCCTACACAATATATCCTGAGATCAGAAGCGGCATTTCCAATAACAGCTGGTTTGAGGAAAGTCAGGTTGATGACGGGACGGATTTCCAGAGTGGTACACCTGCCATTACTGGCGGTGGGGTCGGAGTAGGTGATCTTGTACGTGACAGTAACGGTAACACCCTGGCAAATGATGATGATTATGCTTATGTTGATACGGTTGACAATGAAACCCAGCTTACTCTTACGGCCGCAATAATGGAGTCAAGCATAGGAGGAACCAATAATACCTATTTCATCTATCAAACCAGCGCCGCAGCAATAAGCTCCGGCAATACAGGGGCTTTCCCAACAAGCCGGCTCTATGATGCAGCAGCAACATTTATTACTGACGGAACAGTTGCTTCGGGAGATATTATTGAAAACATTAGTCTCACATCCTATGCGTTTATTGACTCCATCGCTTCGGAAACAGAAATTGACGCTGCTACTACGGGATTCTTCACGGCCAGCGGACAAAATTACCAGATACATACCGGCAGATATTGCGACACCCACTTTGGGGCAACCATGTTTACCAGCTACTACGAGATTACCGTTGACAGCGATATTAACGCAAATCTTTCAACATTCACTATTTATAACACCCTGGTCAGTGGTACCGCAGATGCAGAGCCCACCAACCCTCTCTATGATGATGATGCCAACTTCACGGCCATACCTGTCCAGGATAATGACGTGGCGGTCAATGTTACGGCTGGCTCCACCGCGGTGAGCCTGGTGGACAGTATCGGATTTACTATGCGGGCCAGAGCCATAGGTATGGATGACAATATTATGAACGACGGAGATTCCTATTATCTCCTTCGCTTCATCGATCCGGCTGAATATGTCAATATTACCCAGATAGGAACATCCACCGGCGATGCCCTGAACACCCTCATCGATACCAACGGAACTTTTGCCACTGCAACCGATGAAGTCAAAAAAGGAGACATCATATACAATCTGACGGACAACCGTTATGCTGTTGCGGCTACTGATTCCAGCATCGACAATGAAGTCGAACTTAACAAGGACATCTTCGATACCGGGGAAGATTACATCATAATTAGAAGCGACATTCCCGTAATTGAAACGGGCGTTAATACCGGCACTGGAGCGACCCTCACCGACACCAGCGCAGCCTTCACTTCGGCCAACGCCCCGGTAACACCGGGAGACATTGTGCATAATACTACTACAGGTGATGACGCTGTAGTAGTAACGATAAATACTGGTACGCAGCTGATCCTGAACAGTGCTATCATGAACAGCGGCGACAGCTATTACATCGCCCAGCCACGGGTACTCTTTGCCTATCAAACAGGAGGGGGCATCTACGCAACACTGGTAAATCTTAGGGATGGTTCACTCTTTGACCAGGACAACGACGGAGACAATACAAATGACGAACTTACCATAGCCGCAGCCGGAACAAATCCTCATATAATCAGCGATGGACTGGGAAGCAGTTTCATTGCATATCAAAATGCCGGAACAATCTATGTCCGGACAATTGATGGAGCAGGGAATAATCTGAGCGGCACATACTCGATAGCCGGAACTATTCTTGATGTAATAAGCGATAATAATAACGGCATTTATCTTCTCTATCAGAATGGCGGCAATTGGGGAGTTGATCGGTTATCTGTTCCAACGGCTTCCGCCTGGGGCGGCGCGGTAACTCTTGCAGGAAGTGACACAGTATTGACTGTATGTCCTTCGGGGGATGCTATCATCACCTATGTCGACGGCAGCAACGATATTGTGATGACAAAACTGGTTGCCGGATCAGGCACTGTTTCAAACAGTTACACTATCGAAGTGGGCACCGGTGACCCTTATACTCCTGTTTATTACATACTCTCACTTTCCATAACCGGCGATGAAAACGGCGGTGCGATAGTGTCCTGGATCGACGACCGTTATTACACCAACATGGGCCTGACTGCCTTCACTCAGACCTTCGATACAACACTTACGCCGGAACAAGACAATGATACGGTTTCCGGAGACTATACCGGCCTGTTCCTCAATGCCCTAAGCACCGATGACAATGACGAAGCGTGGATACGCCCACTCTATTTCAACGATGGAGGCACCCCCTATGGCGCCCTGTATCTGTGGCTGGATTACCGCAATGCTCAAGCTGATATCTACTACTATACTCTGAACAGGCCTTAATACAAAACAAACATTTTTACAAAAGCATAGTCATATCCAACATATATCACCCTTCACAAAAAGGGTGATATTCTCTTTTAACCGCCGGGAAGCAGCAACACTCATATCTTTATCCACGAGTATTACCGAAATATCCTTTTTCTTTTCCAGCACTTTCAGCGCCGCGTCACGACCCATAACAAACAGGGCCGTGGCCCAGACGTCGGCCAGCATGGGGTCATTGCACAGAACCGAAACCGAGGCTAATGTCTCCGCCGGGTAACCGGTCCGTGGATCAATAATGTGATGATACCGTTTTCCCTTATACTCGGCGAAGCGTTCATAGTCACCGCTCGTGGCCACGGACTCCCCGTCCGGCATGGCAATAGCCATAAGCAGTTCCGGCTCACGGGGATGGCGAAGGCCCGTAACCCAGGGTTTTCCGTATTTACTCCCCATAACCAGAAGATCACCGCCCTCCTCGACGATGGCATTCCTCACGCCCTTTTCCTTTAAAATTTCCATGGCGCGACGCACGGCATAGCCCTTGGCAATGCCGCCGAGTCCGATCTTCATGCCCCTCCGGCGAAAAAAGATTGTCCGCTTTGAGGCATCAAGGATAATATTACGGTAATCCACAAGAGGCATCATGCTTCTGACAGCGCCCTCCCGTGGCGGAATGAAATGTTCGCTTTTATAATTCCACAGCTGTGCCAGGGAAGCGAAGCTGACATCGAAGGCGCCGCCGCTTTCCCGCGATACTCCCTGGGCCGCATCAAAGACCAGAAAGGTATCGGCGGAAACCGTGACGGGAGAAAACTGGGCCGATGCATTGATCCGCCACACGTCGCCTTCACGGCTCACGGGGCTCATGAGTTTCTCGATACGTTCTATCTCATCAAAGGCGGCCGACGAGGCGCGGGCCGCGGTTGTATCATCGGCGATTATCGTGAGATTGATGATAGTGCCCAGCTGCGGCCGGCTCACCTGATGCATGCTCTCACGGCACGCCGTATTCATGGTTGTCAGAATGATAAGGTACATCAGTGCAGTATGGCGGTATGTTTTAATAACTGTATTCATGATCCGGCACATTTATATAGAATATATATCACGTACGGTACGGTCGCGACCGTACCGTACTATTATTTAATCCAGAATTCCCGTTCAATTTCCTGCACAACTCCGGGGATATCCCGAAAGCCGTGCACTATCCAGCGTTCTCCGGCTATCTCCCTCTCACCGGCATGACCGAAGGCGCAGCCTACAAAGGGAACATCATTCTTTTTCGCGGCCATGCGGTCCGATTCGCGGTCACCTATCATGATGATGAGATCATTGGCTTCTACCCTCTTTCGGTAGAGGGACACGATATCGCTCTTATCGGGAATATCATTGTTAATGTAGAGGAGGGGTGAAGAAAAAAACTTCAGAATAGAATGAGTATGCAGGATGGCCTCAATATACTCGCGCCTGCCGTTGGATGCCGTAAGTATTTTATATGACTCCTTCCAGAATCCCTCGAGAACCTCATAACATCCGTCGATGAGCCTCCCTCCCCCCCTGCTTATAATGGTCACGAAACTGCTGTTGCACGCATCATTCACCAGCATGAGTTCATCTTCCCCGAGCTGGGGGAAAAACCGGATATATATCTCGTGGGCCGGCAGGCCTACCAGGGCCATAATTTCCCGGTGGTCGGGTATACGCATGTCATCGCGCCCCAGCCTGCGGGCGGCATCAATTATGCCGTTTCGGAAGGCGTCCACCACGATATCAGCTGAATCATAGATGGTGCCGTCGATATCAAAGGCGAGATATGTTGTGCCCTTTTTTTGCATAATAATATGTGTGAATTACTCCGCATAACTGTCAATAAAAAAAGCACTTTTAATCCTTGACGCGCCATTTACCCTTCTATTAAAAGGATATTCTGTGGCCTTTACCGCCTTTTCCCGGCTAAGAAAATAATTTCACCCCGGGTTACTCATGATTGACAAGGAAATGAAGGTGAATACGGCAGTTAAAATCGGCAGTCTTGTCCTCAAAAACCCCGTAACCGTTGCTTCGGGAACAGCAGGCTACGGCGAGGAACTTTCCCGTTTCATGGATATATCCCGCCTCGGTGCCATCTTCACCAAGGGCCTGAGCCTGAAACCCCGTATCGGAAACCGGGGCAACAGGGTCCTGGAAACTCCATCGGGACTGCTCAACTCAATCGGACTGGAAAATGTGGGACTCGATGCCTTTCTCGATAAAAAGCTCCCTTTTTTGTTAAAAAATAATGCCGAGGCCATCCCCAATGTGGCGGGTCATTCCGAGGATGAAAACGTGGAACTGTGCCGCATCCTTTCGGTCACGGGGGGCATACATGCCGTGGAGCTTAACGTATCGTGCCCGAATGTTAAGGAGGGCGGTATCGCCTTCGGTACGAACCTGGAGGTCTTCACTCGTCTCCTGGAAAAAGTGAGGAAAGCCACGCAATGCGTCCTCATCGTGAAGCTTTCCCCGAACGTGACAGACATCACCCAGTTCGCCCTGCGGGCTCAGGAAGTGGGCGTTGACGCCCTTTCGGCAGTGAACACCTACCTGGGAATGAAAATCGACATAAAAACAGGCAAACCTCACTTCAACAACAAGGTAGCCGGCCTTAGCGGACCGGCCATACGCCCCCTGGCTGTGAGGACAGTGTACCAGATATGCGAGAAGGTGAACATACCGGTCATCGGCCTGGGAGGCATCGCCTCACTGGAAGACATGCTGGAATTCATGATGGCCGGGGCCGCTGCGATTTCCGTGGGCACCATGAACATGGTGGATCCCGACATCTCGGTGAGACTCATTGATGAGCTTGAATCATATATGCAGAATGAGAAAATCACCGATATTGCGGCGATCATCGGAAAGGCGCACCGTTGATTTTCGCCCCCGGCGTATAAATTAATTATTTGGGAATAAACCGGTCGTCGCCGCCCCCGGAGGGGGCTTAGAATTAAAACTTTTTATTGATATTTATAAAAAACAGCCAATTATTAAACCCCTTGTGGGGGTGGCGACTGCATATTGATATATATTAGCAGATTTATTCGCCGGGGTCGGCCTCTATGCTTCTTTAAGTATATTATACAATATTATATTTTAAAAAATTATTCTTTTCCGGAGAAACACATGAAATACTGGAACAGCACACTGCAAAAAATGGACGAGTACGTTCCCGGCGAGCAGCCGGAAAATCTCGATCAGTACATAAAACTCAACACCAATGAAAATCCTTTCCCTCCTTCAAAATCAGTCCTGGAGGCCATAAGGAACGCCGTCAATGACAATCTGCGCCGTTATCCCAATCCCACGGGCAATACGGTAAGGGGACTCTTTGCTGCGGAGAACGGCATCAGCGCCGACAATGTCTTCATAGGAAACGGGTCTGATGAAATTTTCACGCTCATTTTCAGAGGCTTCATCGAAAAAAACGGGACCGCTGCGTTCCCCTATCCTTCCTACTCTCTGTATAACACTCTTGCCCAGGGAAACGGTATCGCCTTTGAAACGGTGCCCCTCAAAAAGGATTTCTCCTACGACCTGAATCTCTTTCTGAAAAAAGCCTATGACCTGGTGATCATCGCCAATCCCAATAATCCCACGGCGACCTATTGTTCCGTCGAGGAGATCGACCGTTTCTGTTCCAGGTTCAAAGGACTGCTGGTCGTTGATGAGGCATACATCGATTTCTACGGCGGATCTTCGCTCGCGCTTATACAAAAATACGACAACCTCATTGTCACCCGCTCCTTTTCAAAATCCTACTCCCTGGCAGGACTCCGCGTGGGCATGGCCCTGGCCAATGCCGACATTATACGGGGGCTGGTGAAGATAAAGGATTCGTATAACGTGGATATGCTTGCCCTTGCGGGCGCGGGCGCGGCACTTAAAGACACCAAAGCATTCAATTACAACATAGAGATGATGAGAAACAACAAGGAGTACCTGGAAGAGCGCCTCGAAGGGCTGGGATTCACCTCGATTCCTTCCAGAGCCAATTTCATCTTTACAAAACATCCCGGTGTTTCGGCCACGGAGATATACGAGGCCCTGAAGGAACAAAAGATACTCGTGCGCCACTTCAAAGGAGATGTCCTGTCCGAATATATCCGCATATCGGTGGGCACCATGATGGAGATAAAGGCCCTGTGCAAGGCCCTGGAGACTATTGTGTGAACCGGATAATTTTCCCCGAGGTGTTGGTAACGGTGCTGCGCTGAACCAGTTCATCAAAGGTGAGCTGATTGATTTCGTATTTCAGCACGTCCTCTTTCTGTATCCAGATATTCACCTGCTCATCGGAATCGACGCCCTTCCATTTAAAACCGATGACCATTCCCACGACTTCTTTTTCACCGAAGATGGTCTTGCACGAGTTCATGGTTTCCATAATGGATTCCATGTACTCATGAATGAGGGCCAGGGCGACCCTGTCATACTGTTTATTTGAAATATCCCCGGCCAGAATGTCCAGTCCCAGGTAAAGCCGGTCACGATCTGATGACTTCTTGTCAAAATAGAAACCGATACTCCCCTTGCCGATGGTCATGCCCTTGTTTTCCGTGATATCGCCGGCGATGCCAATGAGATATTTATGATAACGGTCCTGAAATGCCGCTCCATTGGTGGTATAACGCTGAATGTCAACAAGCAGATCGGCATACTTTTCATTCTTTTCCTGAGAGTATTGATTGAGAATGGCCTTTTCCCTCACCTCTCTCTGCCTGTCAGGATCCTTGACTGAACGGGAACCACAGGTGGAAAGAAACAGAATGATTATGATGATAAAAAATTTGACAATTCTGGAGTTCATGGCGATTACATACCTCGTTTGCATGATAACACTTTTCAATATAATTATCGTATAAAATCGGTATAAATTAAAGCACGAAATTACCCCTGAGATATAAGACTTGGTTTCCGGGGGGTCAGAGCTTCGGTTTAAACCCCCTCAAGGGGGTGGTGACAATCGATAAATGAGCATAATGAGTGTCTTCGCCGGGGACCGGGGTCAGAGCCCTCCCGATTCCCGGGATTTAACTAATATGGAAAATAGACCGAAAATAAGTAACATGAAAAGTAAAATAATTCAAAAACACGGAACATTGATACGAATACTTATATTCCCGGCAATTATTTCTATTTTATCCTGTTTATCCTGCGCCTCAAAAGCCGACTACTACCTCCCCGTTACTCCTTCATATGTGAAGACGGGACTGGAGGTATTTCTAAAAAAGCATGCGAAAAAATACAAGGGAAAAAACTGTCTCCTCATCACCAATCATTCCGGGGTAAACCGCGACCTGCAGTCAAATATAAACCTCCTCCGGGAAAAGGGTATCATCATCTATATGGTCATGGCCCCGGAACACGGCATTTACGGATACGAAAACGAGTATGATAAAAGGCTGTATAACGGCGACGATACGCACGGCGCCGTCATCTACAACATGCATAAACTGGAACAGGGTCAGGTCCGTTTCCTGGCCGGAAAGGCCGATATAGTCATCTTTGATATCCAGGATATGGGCATGCGCTGCTACACCTATGTTTCGGACCTGAAGTTCGTCATGGACGACCTGCACGATACGGACAAGGAACTCATTGTACTGGACCGCCCCGATCCCATAGGCTACCTGGGCATTGACGGGGCCATGCTCGACAATAAATTTTTCACCCGTTTCGTCAGTTCCTTCCCGGCCCCCTTTATATACAACATGACCATGGGAGAAGCGGCCCTCTATTACCGCGGCGAAACGGGAAAGAAAATCAAGCTCCGTGTCATTCCCATGCAGGGCTATGACCGCCGTATGTTTTATCATAATACGGGCCTTCCCTGGATACCGCCCTCGCCCAATCTGCCCACGTATGAATCGGCCATAATCTACTCAGGCATGGTTCTCATGGAAGGAATAAACATTTCCCTTGGCAGGGGGACCACCAAGCCATTCCAGTATATCGGCGCCCCCTGGATAGACGCGGCTACATTCTGCCGTGACCTTAACGGCCTGGGCCTTAAAAATTTCCGATTCAGGCCCATTTACTTTGAGCCCACATTCAGCAAATATCGAGGACAAAAATGCGGCGGCGCCCACATCCTTTACACCGGCGGTGTCTTCAGCCCCACGGAAGTTTCCTACAGGATAATTCAGTATATCCTGAAAAATTATCGTTATGCGAAATGGGAAAAACACAAGGTCTGGTACAGTGTAGACACCCTGGCCGGAACCGATACCTTCAGAACATCCATAAACGAAGGAAAGAGCTTCGGGGAATTCCAGGCTTCCATAAAGAAACGACAAAAGAAATTCCTCAAAAAAAGAAAGAAATATACCCTGTATTGATTCTTTTCCAATATGACAGAGCATATGCCCCCGAGGGAGGGGCGAGTATCAATAAATGCAAGGATTGAGCATATCCGCCCGGGGCCGGTTTCAGAGCCTGAATCAGCATGTGAGCCTAGAGGATAATTGAAAACACAATGAAAGAATACCGCGGTAAATGTCCTCACGGAGAGGATGTGTATCTCTGCACCCTGTCCAACAAAAACAATATGTCCGTTGCAATCACCAATTACGGCGGAACAATTACATCCCTCTCGGTACCGGACCGTCACGGTGTCATCGAAGATATCGTGCTCGGTTTTGATGCGGTGGAGGAGTATTACGGCGTGCATCCCTACTTCGGCGCCATGGTTGGACGCCATGCCAACCGGATTGGCGGCGCCTCCTTTACACTCGGCGGAAAGATATACCGCCTTGCCGCCAACGACAACGGCATTAATCATCTTCACGGGGGTCTGCGCGGATTCGACAGGAAAACATGGACCGTGGAGCGCCATGATGAACATTTGCTGCAGCTATCCTGCCAAAGCCTTAACGGCGAAGAGGGATACCCGGGAAACCTTGAAGTGAATGTCACCTATGAACTCACGGAAGACAACAGGCTCTCCCTGCACTATTGCGCTACAACCGACGCTGCCACGCCGGTCAATCTCACCAATCACAGCTACTTCAATTTAACCGCCGGCCGGGATACGGTTCTTTTTCACAAGATATTGATCAATGCCGATGCATACACTGCGACCGATGAAAGCCTGATTCCCACGGGACATCTAATCCCCGTCAGGGGTACGGCCATGGATTTTACTGTTTTAAAGGCGATCGGGAAAGATCTGAACGGCGTAAAAGGCGGATACGACCACAACTATGTTCTTAACTCGTGGGACCGGAAAATGCAATTCGCAGCCGAGGTTGTTGAACCGGTGAGCGGCCGCTGCATGGAATTATATACCACAATGCCGGGCCTGCAGTTTTATACGGGCAATTTCCTCGATGGAAGCATCACGGGAAAGAAAGGAACCATTTACAATAAGCATGCCGGCTTCTGTCTTGAAACGCAATACTTTCCCGACTCCCCGAACAGGCCCGAATTTCCCTCGTCCATATTGCTGCCCGGCGAGGAATACAGTCATGCGACAGTCTATTGCTTTTCCGTGAAACCTTAGCGGAATAAATATATCCCGGTCTCTGAACCAGCCCCGTCACATAATCATGAAGTCCATATAATTCTGAATTTCCCTGGGATAGCTGTTCTGCTCATCCTGGTACTTTTTGAAGCGGCGCTCATATGCCTGCACGGTCTTTAAATTGACATTCTTATAACGGGTGGCATACTGTGAAAATGCAGGCATATTCTCCAGCCTGTCCCGTATATCCTTTTTAAAGGGAACGTGCTTGAAAAACATTTCCCTGACGGCTGAATTGAGTTTCATTATGCCGTCCTTTTCATACATGACCCACGTCACATAATCATCGGCAAAACGATCGCGGTCCGTTCTGAGGCTACGGAATTTTTCCTTTATCTTCTCTTTCGCTTCCGCCGAAAGTTTTGAATTCTTTTTATAGGTATTGATATAATCGAAATATTCCCCCGTAAGTCCTCCCTCGATGGGATCGCCCCACATGGCTCCCTTCATGGTCTTGTTCAGTTCCCACCGGAAACAGGCGAGGGTATGTGCCATATTACGCGCCATGTCACCCATAAAAAATATCGGCACCACGATGCGTCCCCGGGAACGTTTATTAGTTCCTGCCAGTTCCTGCCACAAAAGGGTTCTCGTCCCGACAATGGGCAGTATTACTATATGGGGAAGAATTTCTTCCTTGATGATCTCCCGGGCATCCCCTATTTTCAGGACCGTTTCACGATAGAACAGGGAAAAATCCGTCTCCCTCACTTCATTGAGGGCCGACTCCACAATCCTCTTCGTGGAGAAAATGGCCTTGAGGCTTCCCCTGACAATGTGCGATGTCAGGATAGGCAATGCCGTAGCAGTGGATCCCGAACAGACCGCCGCGGTGCTGGCCAGCCTCTGATCTATCTCGTACATGGTCATCTTGATATTACTATCAACCATGTCTTCTTCCTCACGCTTCTTCTTGCTCTTATGCTTTTCCTCTTCCATGAGATGGCTCTCATAGGTGAGTCCCATCTCGGTAATACTGGGAGTTTCCTCTCCATTATAGATGAGAGACAGGAACTCCGGTTCCCGCATGATACTGTAGTCAGTGCTTTTTTCACGCAGTTCCACAAGTTCCTTTAAATCCAGAATCTGTTCAGGCTCAAGCAGGGCTTCATCAAGGTACCCGAAATTCAGCATGAGCCGGACCGGCAGGGGTATTACCGATTCAGAAACGCTCCGCATAAAGACCTGCTTGTAGAGATCCCAGTATGCCCTGCTGAGAAAACGACGCATTTTACGGCCGTCCGATTCCGTGCTGAAGGGATTTTTTGAGGTCTTGAAATCGTTGAGCATTTTGAGGAAACGATTCTGAAACTCCTTGTCCACAAGGGAGAACTCGAATATCTGGTTCAGGGAATTCTTCAGGTTGCCGATATCGATATTCCTGACCGGGGACACTTGTTTTTCCGGCTGTTGTACAGTCCCGGCATCGCCCGGTACACGGTTTGTGTAATATTGATGAATAAACCTGATCCCGGGATACACCGCCGTGAGTTTTTTCCCAGCCACGTCTTCATAGATGGCATTGATCTTCACCAGGAGAGACAGCAGGTTCTTGACAAAATCATCACTGAGCCTTCCGCTGTTCCGCCACACCTCGAAGCCGCTGCCCTGTACCAGATACGTGGACAGGCTTTCCTCACCGCCGAAAAGGCTTTGCATTTCGCGATCCATCTGGTCGTGCATGGATTCGATCCTGTCGAGGGAACGCATATAAAGATCGGATAATATTTCGAAAATGCTCTCGGCGATTGAAAAATCTGATTTTATAACGGCACCGAAGACCGGGCCTTCCATCTGCAGCAGCTTTTTCACCAGCACCGTGGAGTCCTTCTTCATCATGGAATCCAGGGATTCTCCCGGAACCTCATAGCGCCTGCTGAGATAGCGGCTGTTATCCGTTATGAGAAACTTGGCGCTGAACTGCTGGGGCATCTGAGCCGCGCTGGAGGAATAATTTTTGACCAGCATCTCGGCCTTTGAATCAAGGGCTGCAGGTGCGCCGCTTCCCGACAGTACTTTGTATACTATTGCGAGGTTGTCGCCGATCATGCATATATTCTGATAGAGCTTGGCGAACTTACCGGCTTCACTGACGGTGACATTAACACGGTTGAAGAGTTGGCGCAGGATATTGGCAGCCATGGACAGGTCGGTTACAATTAAATCCCTGAAGCCATTGGGACCCAGGGGATACCGTGAGATATATGAATCTTCCAGTGCCCGTACGGATTTCAGGTAGGGGCCCTTCATGAGACTGCTGAAACCGGCAATAACGGTTTTTCCCCTGACGACCGATATCCTCCTGCTTTTTGAGAGAATGATACTGGGGTCGAGTCCGTTAAATTCAGCTGATGCCGAAAGGACCTCAAGGCTTCCGCTGTTAAGTGAGAGTATCTCCATGGGAGTCTCACCCTGCACAAAAAGGGTTTCTCCGCTTTTTAATAATTCCTGTCTTTCGTCAGCCATTGATTCCCTTCACTCCTTAAGAGTTTTTGATCGTATCCATGTATTCTTCCCATTCCAGGGGAAGCAGGTGCTTTTTCTTATTATTGCATTCCTTGCAGGCCGGCACAAGGTTTATTTTATCTGACGTGCCGCCCCTGGCGAGCGGTATTTTATGATCCATGGTAAGGTCTGAAGGAGCGAAGTGCCGCCCGCAGTAATGGCATATGCCGGGAGCCGTTTTCTTCTTCCACCAGGCCGTCTGGCGCAAATCCCGCGCCTTTTGTTTCTCCCGGGAGATATATGCCGATTCGCCGTCACCGCCTTGGGCGAAAAGGCCGTTTTCCCGGGGCCTTCTTTTATCGCGCTTTCTGTCCCTGTAAGCCATTATGGGCGGATCTCCAGAGGTATTGTAGAATAAATAAACATTTTGTCAATAATTATTGAGATTAAGCGTACTGCAGGGAAGAGGCATGCCTCATCCCATACAATCAGTATCGGCAGGACGATACCCATTTATGAAGGAAAGGCCGTCCATGGTTTTTTTTGTTTCAGGCTGAATGGCGACCAGTTCAAGGATCCCCTTCCCTGTTCCGGCCATGAGGCGTTTTTTCCCATAAACGGCCATTTCTCCGGGACGGAGAGAAAGAGCCGTATCAGGCACACCATGGGAAAGCGATGTTTTCCATACCTTTAACTCCCGGGAGCGGAACGTGGTCCATGCAACGGGCTTGGGATTGAGTCCCCGCACCAGGTTGTGTATATCAACGGCAGACCGCGTCCAGTCAATACGGGCCGTTTCACGGGTAATCTTGCCGCAATAGGTGGCCTCGTCGTCCTTCTGCTGAACCGATACGGCCTTCCCCGAGGCCAGGAGTTCTATTGATTCATTGAGAAGGCGCACCCCCAGGGGCAGAACCGCATCGGATAGGTCGGCCGCCGTCATATCATCGGTTATAGCGACCTTTTCCTGGCGGATAATATCGCCGGCATCCATACGTTCGTTTATGAGCTGCACTGATACGCCCGTTTCACGCTCACCGTTGATCAGGACCCATTGCAAGGGAGCGGCGCCCCGATAGGCCGGTAAAAGCGACGGGTGGAGATTAATCGTTTTCAGTGGCGGGTAATCAAATACGGCCCGGGGAATGAGTTTCCCGTAGGCGACCACCACATATATCTGCGCATCATATTTATTCAGCTGATCGAAAAAAGCGGGATCGTTCAGTGATTCGGGCTGCAACACGGGGATATCATGACACTGGGCTTCATGCTTGGCCGGGCATATCTGCATATGCTGGTTTCTTCCCGTTTTTTTGTCGGGCTGGGTTACCACGAAGCATATCTCATGGACCTTGAAAAGTTCCTCGAGGCAGTAGAGGGCAATATCAGGCGTGCCAAAAAATCCTATTTTCATTACATCGCGTTCAGTTTTTTTAATTTTTTTAGATGGGGACGAAGCTCATTGCGCTCATAAGATTCGAGGTAGTCGATGAACAATATTCCATTGAGATGGTCGATCTCATGCTGAAGGACCCGGGCCAGAAGTCCACTGGCCTCGATTTCAGTCTCCTTGCCTTCGGGGGTAATGCCCGTCACCAGGACTTCCGAGGGACGGATTATATCGGCGTTGACTCCCGGTACGGAAAGGCATCCCTCTTCGTAGGGTTCTGTCATGTCCGATGACTCTTTAATCACGGGATTGATGAGCGTCAGCGAAGGGCCGCCGCTATCCTCGATATCAAGAATGATCAGCCGCTTACTCACATCGACCTGCGGGGCCGCAAGACCGATACCCTTGGCCCTGTACATTATTTTATACATGGATTCAATAAGACTTATCACATCCTGGTCTATATTGATGATTTCTTCAGCTATGGACTTCAGTGTTTCGTTCCCGAAAAATACAAGACTTGGTGTCATAATAATTATCTGCCTTCTCCCTATGCTTTTATCTATATTCCAAGGTATAAACTTCATATAAAAACAGCAACAGGTTTTTACTAAAAAAAAGTCCTTCCCTGTCAGGATCTTTGCAAAAAAAGAAAATGATTTAATTTTATGCTTTTTTCTTGACAGATATCCGCTATATTGTTTTATGTATCTCACGTTTTAAAAATGGGGTTGTAGCTCAGTTTGGTTAGAGTACCTGCCTGTCACGCAGGGTGTCGCGAGTTCGAGTCTCGTCAACCCCGAATTAAAAGGCCGTCCGGACAAGTTCAGGACGGCCTTTTTTTTATAGATATTTTCTTCCGGCATACGGGAAAATCCCCGCCGTTTTTAACTGAAAAATCATCAGTTCCAGGCGCCGATAATGGCACCGGTC
Organism: Spirochaetae bacterium HGW-Spirochaetae-1; assembly: GCA_002839375.1. Classification (NCBI taxonomy): domain Bacteria; kingdom Pseudomonadati; phylum Spirochaetota; species Spirochaetae bacterium HGW-Spirochaetae-1. The sequence goes on from PGXY01000003.1 coordinate 55,706, forward strand.
TATATTTTGAGAGGACCGGAATTCTTCAGCTGTATTTCTTCAGCAAGGATTCATACAGATTATTATACTTCTCATGAATCATTTTTCTGTCAAATTCCTTGAAATCTATGAGCATGGCATTCAGTTCGCTGTCGGTAAAATATCTCTCCGTATTGGGAAAAAACACCCTGTCTTCTTTGATGATATGCCTGGGATAAAAATTTATCAGGAACGTCAGCTTTTCAATTATTACATCGATACTTTTCTCGTTCCCCCCGATGTATTTATTGTTTGCCGCCACCAGATCTTCTACGGCATTTCTCGCGATCATATGCTCATCAACCAGCTCCCTCATTATCCTTGTGTCATCGCTGTTCAGTTTTTTCATTTCCAGTTCTTTAAACAGAATATCTTCTTCTTTACCATGATGCGTCCGGTCCGCATAGGTCCTGATAAAATCAACAACGGTATCAATGAAAACTGTATTTACTTTTCGCTCTTTTTCTATAACATCCAATTCTCTGTTTACGAGGTCCAGCATCTTTTCAATAAGCCGGTGTTCAATCATCAACGGTCCTCGTGGTTTCATGGCAGCCTCCTGGATTTGCGGATTGGGTTTTTGGGAAAAAAGCTAGTGTGCAGATAACGTTATCTTACGCACGTTGAGTTTAGCACAATATAAAATTTTAAATGACCAACAAGTATTTGCCACAGTTGCGGGCAATGTCGTTTGCCCGTTATCAGGTACAATTACATTTTATTTTATTACTAAAAGATTTTAGTTTCTCTAGAAATACCTTAAATTCAATATAATTAATATTCTCTGCATGAAAAATATGTATTTTATTTACTAGAAGTGACCCAACTTCATCATCTAGTTTTTTATCATAATTGGATAATTTTTGAAATTTAATAGATATTTTAGAATCCTCAATACTTTCACTCAATAATTTTATTTTTATTTTATCCCATAATCCTTCAATTTTAGTTTTTAAATATTTTACATTTACATCTATCATTCTTGGTATTCCATTAATCCAATTTATTTGATAGAAGAATAAATCTTTTTTCATACAGTATTCGTGTAATTTAGAGATGTAATCATTATTAAAATTATAGCTTATAATAATGCCTAAGATACAATCGCTTACATCAAGATATACATTTTCATATTCGTTTTTATTATTAACAATTAAATATCGATATTCATTTTCTTCCTGCCAATCAATTGATTTTTTAAAAAAAATCTCCTTCAGACATTTTGTTTCGTAGTCATCAAGTGCATTAGCACAAATTTCTTTTGAAAAATCATTAAATGTAATTCCATGATTACTATTTTCTTCATCCAAATTATATTCTAAATTGCCAGAATATTTAATATTATATCTCAATTCATTAAATTTTAAATCAATTTGTGTTTTATCAAAAACGATGCAACAACCTGCGTGACTTTCAGCATACTGAGCCCACATACGAGGTTTAGCATATCCATAATCGAATATTGAATTTATGACATTTTTATCTTGGCAGAAACATACAACATTAAATTTGTTTGTTAGTATTTTATAATCAATTCTTTCCTCTGCTAAAGGTAAAATCTTTTCATCTACATAACCGTATCCTTTCAGAATACATTTGCCAAATGGATAATTTCTTTGCAAATCAGGTATATGTGGTAATGCTTCTCTGGGATCATTAGTATTGCTTAACTGGCCAAATCGTAATTCACCAGGTTGAAGTATATAAAGTATTCCAATTTTTTCACTAGTGTAATGATATAAAACTTCTTTTTGATTAAAGTAATTATTCAATTTATGCCTCAGTGAAATTCAAAGTATTTGCGCCTAACTAAAAGAATCCGCAATATTTCCTGAATAGAAAATCCTCATTCCCCGATGCCCACGAAAATCTTCCCAAATTCATTGAGAATTATTACTGGAATAAATCTCCCGAAAGTCAACCACTATAGTACAGCATCAGGTAAAAAGAAATGTTCAAAAAGATTCATGCAATTAACTTCACTATAGAAAGAGAGGGCACGGATGCCCGAACGCTTTGGCTGCGGCCGACCCACACGACGTGGGAAGTGCCGCGAAGGACAAGGATGTCCGAGAGCGGCCGAGGACGGCCAAGGATGGCCTCCGCAGGACGCACAGAATGAGTTACCTGATCCAGAAAATCTCTTAGCCCGTCGCGGCCGGCGACCGCCTTTTTTCGCCTCTTTTTTGTGGCGTGACAAAAAAGGGGCAAAGGGCCTGTCCCGGACCCGCGGGACATCCCACCCGGCAGAGAATCCTGCCACAACCCGCCCGCCATGCGCAATGGCAAGCCCCTTAAAAGTCCTTGACTTAAAGGTCTCGGGCCATGAAAATACCTGTCTCATCCCGAAACGGGACATGTCAATGACGGGAGGACACTATCATGAAAAAATACACGGCGCTTCTCTTATTCCTGGTCCTGGCGGGCTGCGCCTCCAGTGCGCAGCGCAATACATCCATGGACACCGGCTCATACAAGATGTCCATGACGGGAAAATCGGGCCTCCAGGAATTCCCGCCCGAAAAACGGATCATTGTTCTCAATGCCGATATCACCATCGAAACCGACAATACCGAGTCCCTTTCCGCCGAAATCATCAATCTATCTAAAAAGTATAACGGCTATGTCCTGTCGTCGGGAAACAGGAAAATCGTCATCCGCATCGACGCGGAAAAATTCAAGGAAGGCATTGAGGATATCGCAAAGCTGGGAACCATCATCGAGAAACGCTTTTACAGCGAGGATATCACGGAAGAGTTCCGCGACGCCCAGATCAGGCTCGACAATAAACTTAAGGCCCGGGACCGCTATCTTGAACTGCTTAAAAAAGCCGAAAATGTGGAAGCCACACTGAAAGTGGAAAAGGAACTGGAGCGCCTGAACGAGGAGATCGATTCCCTGAAGGGTAAGATAACGCGCCTTTCGCACCTGGCTCAGTTCTCCACCATCACCATTTACCTGCAAAAAAAAGTAAGGCCCGGTCCCCTGGGCTGGGTTTTCTGGGGTCTGTATAAGGGGATCAAATTCCTTTTTGTGTGGGACTGAAAATATTTTAGGTAAATTCTCGCGGGGAAGGAGACGGCATGAAGAGACCCGGCATGATCGGCGGTATAGGCCCCGAATCGACAATTGACTACTACCGTTCCATTATCGGCACATACCGGGAACGCACCGGCGGCACCGACTACCCGGAGATCCTTGTATACAGCATTGACATGACACGCATGCTGGATCTCATCGCCGGGGACAGGACCGAAGAGGTGATAAACCTCCTTTCCGGGGCGGCACGGTCCCTGGCCGCTTCCGGGGCCGATTTTGCCTTCATGGCCTCCAACACACCCCATTACGTTTTCCGTGAAGTTGCCTCCCGTTCCCCCATTCCTCTCCTGAGCATCGTCGGTGCGACCTGCGACGCCGTAAGAAAGGCAGGCCTGGGGCGCGCCGGTCTCCTGGGTACCCGTTTCACCATGGAAAAGGATTTCTACACCGGCCCCTTCGCCGACGCGGGGATAATCCTGGTGGTGCCCGATGCCGCCAAAAGGGAATTCATCCACTGGAAAATCTTCAGCGAACTGGAGCTGGGCATCGTTACCGACGAGACCCGGAAGGCCTTCCTGGAAATAATTGGCGGCATGAAACGCAGGAAAAATATCGAGGGGATCATCCTGGGCTGCACCGAGCTTCCCCTCTTGCTTAAACAGGGCGACGATGACATTCCCTTCTTCAACACCGTAGAGGAACACGTGCAGAGCATTGTTGATTTCATGCTCCTCTAGTATTTAATCGATTCTCACGGCCTTTTCCCGGGAAAAAAGCACCGCCGTCAAAATAGTTCTTGTATGAACATCAGATTCCTGCAATAGTGCATCCAAAGCCCGGGGAGGGGCACTGTATGAAAGGAACAATAATCCTGGTGTGCATGGCCGTGTCGCTGGTATTCACGCACGGAACTTCGCATGGCAATTCATTCAAGGCAACCTACCTGAAGCTCATCGAAAGCAGGGATTTCGACAAACTGGCCGTTCATCTCCGGGAATGGGAAAAGGCAAACTCCGCTGATCCCGAACTCTTTATCGCTTTCTTCAACTACCACATCTACCGGAACAGTGAGACCGTCACGGTTTACGGAAATGATCCCGATTCTCCGGAAGCATTCCAGGAAAAAATCAGCTTCAAAAAGGCCGATGTCATGACGGGCATTCACTATCTCAATGAGGGACTGAAACTCTACCCGGCCCGGCTCGACATGCACATGGGGATAATCAGCATGCTCGGTGAAATTGAAGACTATGAAAAACAGAAGAATCATATCCTCATCATGATCGGGCTCGTCCCGGTCTATCACGATTTATGGCTCTGGTCCGACGGTGCCGTCGTTATCGATTTCGACGAGAAGTTCCAGAACGAGATCCAGAACAGGATCAACGTCTACATGAGCCTGAGCGACATCCTGCCCTTTCAGTACGCGCGGGATATTTCCCTGGAGATGATAAAGCTCTATCCCCGGACCATCTGGTGGTACAACAATATTGCCTCGTTCCATATGCATGATAACGATATGACGGCGGCCCTGAAATATTTTAAAATGGGCGAGGCCATCGACCCGAAAGATGAAATCATCATTTACAATATCGCTTACTGCTTTGAAATGATGAAAGACCTGCCCCAGGCCGTGATCTACTACGAGAAGCTGCTGCACTCCACCAATCCCGATGCCAGGAAGGAAGCCATGGCAAAGATAGAATCTCTCAAAAAGAAACAGTAATCACGGACCGGTTTACCATGCAAAAAAATATTGAAAAAATACTGACAGCTCACCTGGATAAAAAGTACTATGAATACGGGTTCGCCGACCTGAAGGGACTGCTGGTGCCTGAATTATCCTCCTTCCGTTGCGGCATCGCTATTCTGAGAAAGCTCGACAATGAGATCATTAACGACATCACAAAAGGTCCCACCCTTAAATACTTCAATCTATATAATGACATCAACGATGAGCTCACGGGGAAAATCACCGTCATTGAAGGTGAACTTCAGGCCCTGGGAATTCATGCCAGGGGAATGCACCCCACAAAAAGCGACGGGGAACTCAACGGGGATTCTTCAGGGACACTAAGGACTGACTTTTCGCATAAAATGACGGGCACCCGTGCCGGTCTCGGCTGGATAGGAAAAACCGATCTTTTTATCTCGGAGAAATACGGACCGAGGATACGGCTGGCCTCGATCCTCATCGACGCGGATGTTTCACCGGACCGTGAGCCCGTTTCTGAAAGCCGCTGCGGGGCCTGCGATCTCTGCGTGAAAGCATGCCCGTCAGGCGCCGCAACGGGTGCACCATGGAACACAACCCTGGACCGCGATGTATTTTTTGACGCCTTCAAATGCCGGGAGCATTGCCGTTACGTGTCCAGGAAAAACATCGATAAAGAAATCAGTCTCTGCGGAATCTGTGTTTCGGTCTGCCCCGTGGGGATAAAAAATAAAATATAGCCTGACAGGAGGGCCCGGATATGGCGACGAACGGTTTTCTTGATCCCCTTGATATCCGCAGCGATGACCCGTCGAAGAAGATTGTCATTCTCAACAGGGATCTCCGCTACCGCGATGCCCATGGAACCATCTACACCATTCCCGCCGAATTCCGGTGCGACCTTGCTTCGGTGCCATGGTGGCTCCGGTCCCTGGCGCCCCCCTGGCACCAGTCTGCCCGGGCAGGCCTCCTCCATGACTGTGGGTACCGGTGGTTCGAGGTATGGCAGTGTAGCAGGAAAAAAGTTGATTCTCTCTTTTCCGGGGCACTGCGGTCCGACGGTGTGGGCAGGGTCAGGGCCGGTCTCATGATGATGTCCGTACGGGTCTTCGGTAAAAAAGCCTGGAAAAAATGGAGAAACATGCCGGAAAACCTCAAGGGAGTCAGACCCGTGGATATCTTCACACCGTGATCCTGTAGATATCATTCCGGGTTATAGCAAAGAAATGATATCCTATATCGCTTTTTCCCGCTCGCCCGTCTCTCCGGCCGGGGGCTGTTCAAGAACGAAAGAACCCTTTCCCAGGAACTGCCCTCCCCCGTTCCATACTTCCACGGTATAGACACCGGCCCCTTCCAGGGCCAGGTGCCGTGACCAGGTCCTGAAGCCCCGGCGCCGGCCCCCGCGTATATCTTTCAGGGTGACGGAAAAGAGTTTCTTCTCATTTCGGTACCACACGTGGCTGATATCATCGCGGAGCCCCCGGGGAGCGAAGACCGATGTGAAGAAGTATATCTCCCTGGGAGAATCGTATTCGAGAACCCTGAAGGGCTCCAGGGGATTATTATCGGCGACTCCCGTGGCTGCCGTTGTACTCATGAGCCTCAGCGGCACAGGCGGGATGATACTTCTGCCCGCGGTAAGAGCAGCTAAAACCAGAACAATGCCGGCAGTAACCAGGCGGCTGTTTTTTTTATTTTTATGAATATGCATGTGGGGATATATAAAGATGAACATGAACAGCAGTGCTATGATTCCCGAGATTACCACGTTCCAGAAACTTCTCATGGCAAAAACCACGGGAAGAACCACATTGAGCACGGAGAAAAATACGAGGGCATATAAAACCGATGTGCGCAGCGGAGACTTGCTGATCCACTTGTCATATATGTAATACCAGTTGATGATGAGAACCAGGCACGCCAGGATTATGATGTACAGTACATTGACTGACCGGATCGTCATGGACTCAAGGTAGAAAGGAACAACAAAGAGTAGCATGTCATTGAGAATGAACAGAAGCAGCGCATCGGCCATGCGGCCCCGCACCCCTGCAGATTCCCACTGCCGGTAAACCCTGAGGATGATGAAAAAGAAAGACACCAGTACCAGGACAAAAACCACGGGGACATATTCAAATCCCCTTCTGAAAAGAAGTATGCACAGCGCCGCTGAGGTGAGGGCAAAGATAGGCTGTATCTTCATGATCCTAATCAGGCCCGGAGGCATGTCCGTGAAAACCCTGTTGAGATATTGCCCCATACCCCTGATCCCCGGGACAAAAGAACTCCGGGGCGGCATCCCTTCGGTAAAATATATGGCAGCTTTTTTAAACATTGATGTACCTGTTCAAACAATAACACTCCTGCAACGGCAATAATAGTCGAAGCAATTTCGAAATGTATATGAGAAGTAACCGGTAAATTTTGCAATAAAAAAACCTATTCCAAGAGACATCCTATTTTTATTGACATATATGGTATGGGCGGGTCTTGTAATAATAAACAGGAAGAAGGATACACGACAAACAATGAAATCACAGGATTCCCATTACCATTCTTACAATATATCCCCCGAATCGCTCCTGGCGGAGATGGAGACTCTCCTGAAAAAACTGGTGCAGGGGGATTTCCCGTCTCCCCACGAAGAAAATTTCCAGGCCCTGTACAATAAATTTCTTTCTTTGTACGATTTTTTCCAGGAGGAAGTTCTTATCCTTTCAGGACAAAAGTCCGTCTGTTCCGCGGGGTGTTCCCGGTGCTGCCGGCACTGGGCCGAAGAAGTGTACTCTTTTGAAGCAGCCATTGCAGCGGAGTATATCCGGGAGAATATTCCCGGTGAAATCGATGCCATCCTCCGCATCCTCCATGATTCCATGGCCGCTTATGAAAAAATATCGGGGCTGATTGATGGAAAACCGGTGACGGACAACGATGGCAATGTTTCAGAAGATATGGACCCCCTGGACCTCACCCTGGCCTGTTTCTATCAGCTCGGCATCCCCTGCCCGATGCTGGACAGCACGGGCAGCTGCCGCATTTATCCCGTAAGACCCCTGGCATGCCGCATTTATATCAACGTCAGGGATGCGGTCTTCTGTGAACCGGAACGCATTCATTCCGGCGAGGAAGCGACCTGCATAATAGACCCCGGCGAAACCGTGGACAAACTCCTGGAACACCTGCACCGGCGATATGACAGTTCCCAGGGCCTGAGCGCGCTGCGTCCCCTGCTGGCCCGGTACCTGGAAAAATAAAAACAATCAACGGGTTCCCGCAGCTACATCCGCTCAGACACTATTGTTGTCTTCATAATCATCCTCGGATTATAATCATTGCAAGCATGTTGTCGATTTATGTACAATGGCAGGCAGGAAGGTTGCTGAAAGTTGTATAGGTGTTATTTTTATGGGAAGAGGATGTTGGGCGGTAGGGCGGGTTTGAAACCCGCCCGTACGAAATCCGTCCGTATAATATTTCAATTATCCTTTCAATCTCTTTTCCAGTGCATCGAGCTCGATTTTCAGCTCCCCGGGAAGCCTGTCGCCGAAGCTGGCATAATGCTCCCTGATAAGCGCCACTTCCCTGAGCCAGCCTTCTTTGTCTACGGTGAGAAGCTCCTTCATATCGGCGTCGCTCACATCGGCAAGACCGGTCCTGTCAATGGCATCCACGGGGGGCATGTAGCCAATTTCAGTCTTTATGGCCTTGCCCGTACCGGCACAGCGTTCAAATACCCACTCAAGGACACGGCTGTTCTCGCCGTATCCCGGCCACAGCCATTTCCCGTCGGAAGTTTTACGGAACCAGTTGACGTAGAATATTTTGGGCAGCTTATCCTCGGTGGAATTTTTCCCTATTTTGATCCAGTGTTTAAAATAATCTCCCATATGATAGCCGCAGAAAGGAAGCATGGCAAAGGGGTCACGGCGGACCGTACCGGCCTTGAGATCCAGGGCCGCGGCTGTCACCTCGGAACCCACGATCGATCCCAGGAATACGCCGTGGTTCCAGTCAAAGGACTGGTGCACCAGGGGCACAGTGCTGGGACGCCTGCCGCCAAAGAGGAAGGCGCTGATGGGCACACCCGCCGGGTCTTCCCATGAATCGTCGATAACCGGGCACTGTTTTGCCGGGGCCGTGAAGCGCGAGTTGGGATGGGCTGCCGGTTTTTCTGATTTTCCCGCCTCCCACTCATTGCCGGTCCAGTCGATAAGTTTTCCCGGGGCGTCGTAACCGATGCCTTCCCACCAAACATCTCCGTCCTCCGTGAGGGCAACATTGGTATAGATAGTATTCCGGTCAATGGATTTCATGGCGCTGGGATTGGACTGCAGGGATGTTCCAGGAGCGACACCGAAAAATCCGGCTTCAGGGTTAATGGCATAGAGTCGTCCGTCTTTCCCGAATTTCATCCAGGCAATATCATCACCCACCGTTTCAACTTTCCATCCCGGGATAGTGGGAATCAGCATGGCCAGGTTGGTCTTTCCGCAGGCCGAGGGGAAAGCGCCGGCGATGTATTTTTTCTCGCCCTTCGGGTTGGTGATGCCCAGAATGAGCATGTGTTCCGCAAGCCATCCCTCGTCGCGGGCCATGGCCGAAGCGATCCGCAGGGCCAAACATTTTTTTCCCAGGAGGGCGTTTCCGCCGTATCCCGAGCCGTAGGACCAGATGGTCCTCTCTTCGGGAAAATGTGATATATATTTTTTATCCAGAGGTGCGCAGGGCCACTGGCCATTGTCTTTCTCACCATCAGCCAGAGGTTTTCCCACGGAGTGCATGCAGGGGATGAATTCGCCGTTTTCTCCAAGAACATCAAGCACCTTTGTCCCTACGCGGGTCATGGTATGCATGTTGGTGACGACATAAGGCGAATCGGTAATTTCGATACCTATTTTTGATATGGGTGAGCCAACAGGGCCCATGCTGAAGGGTATGACATACATGGTCCTTCCCTTCATACAGCCTTTATAGAGGCCCCTCATGGTTTTCTTCAGCTCTTCGGGATCGACCCAGTTGTTGCTCGGACCGGCGGCGTCCTTTGTTTTTGCCGCAATATAAGTCCTGTTTTCAACACGCGCCACATCGGAAACATCGGACCTGAAAAGATGGCAGTTAGGAAGTTTTTCTTTATTAAGTTCAACGGCAAGCCCCTCGGCCACCATTTCCCTGAAAAGGCGGTCGTATTCTTCCTGTGATCCATCACACCAGCAGATTTCGTCCGGTGTCGTCATGGCGGCCATTTCCTCGACCCATTTTAAAAGCTTTTGATTTTTAACCATGGTTGCTCTCCTCTATATAATATTATGCTGCTGTTTCTTTCGACTATCGATCAGGTCATTTTTACCCCGTGTGCAGCCCGCAAAAGGCCCAGACTTCCATAAAGAACCCTGTGGAGCCCCATCCTTTTGCAATTTTCCGGATTTAATATTTCAGGCTGTTTCTGACGAACAGGGCAAATCTGAAGCGGATCTCATTGAACTGTCCGGGCTATGAAAAGATCTGCCGAAGGAAGCGATGTATCCCTTCAGGATCTTGGGTTACACACTGTTTGCCAAAATAGGCTAAGGGATGAAAAAAGGCAACCGTCATTTTATCGATGCAGGAAAAAATTGTCATTATTATTCAGACTGCTCAGATGAGAATAATTCATCAAAAATCCGTTTTATCACACCAATGGCCCTACACAACTTTCCGTATTTCCCGCACGTTGATATTGACGGCGCCGTGGTCCTCTTCAACACGGCCCCGAATGATCCAGGGTACATCTTCTTCCAGTTGATGGGAAAAACGGCGGTAGGCTTCAGGGAAAAAAACCGTTTCATACATGGCCGTTTCGTCCTCGAAGCTGACGAACTCCATGGGATTCCCCGACGAAGTAAGGATTGCCTTTCTCGTCACGGGCCATCCCGTCACGGTAATGATTTCCCCGATATGCCGCGGGATATCATGGGCAGGAATTTTCCGATACGAGGCTGTCTTCTCCTGCCAGAAGAAAAGCGGGTGACGATCGCAGAGGAAGCCCATGACCCGGTATTCCTGCCGCAGCCGTTCCTGAAGCGGCTTTTCCCTCACCCTGGGGAGCTCCTGGACAGGGCTGTCGAAAAGCGAGGCACCCGCCTCTCCGGCGCCCTCACCCCGGTTTATCAGGATATGCCACAGCTGCGCGGCCCTCCCCAGACCCGGGGACACACTGTCAAGGGCGCCGGAGGCAACCAGTATCTCGTAATCGGCAGATGTGATATGGACACGCCGGTCCAGGTCTCCCAGGCTCCTGAAGGGACCACCGCGTCGGCGTTCCTCCACCAGGGCCTTTATCGTGGCAAGTCTCAGTCCCGCTGCCGCCATAAAGCCGACCCGCATTCTTTTTCCCTTCCCCCGGAAGCGGTAACCGCTTTCATTGACATCAAGGGGATCGATTGTCATGCCAAGGCGGCGGGCCTCGCTGATATAGCCCGGCAGAGTATAGTAGCCGCCCCCGTTGGATATGACGGCGGCCATGAATTCGGCGGGATAATGAGCCTTGAGCCAGGCCGACTGGAACGACACCATGGCGTAAGACGCCGAATGTGGTTTACAGAAGGAATAACCGTCAAAGGACTCTATCATGGCCCATATGGCTGCGCAGGCATCATCATCTACGCCGTTCCGCGAGGCCCCGTCATAAAACCGTTCCCGGTATTCCTTCAGCTTCACCTCACGGTTTCTTTTCGTCAGGATTTTTCTCAGGCCGTCGCCCTCGGCGGGGGTGAAACCGGCCAGGGCCACTGCCACTTTTGACACATCCTCCTGGTAGCACATGATGCCGTAGGTTTCCGCCAGTATATGATCGAGGCGCGGATGCAGTGATTTCCATGGCTTTCCCCCGAGACGCTCCACGTATTCCGTAATGAAGCGATTTGCCGCAGGCCGTATTATGGAGGAATGAATAACAAGGTGACCGAAATCCCCCTTCCCTGTCTTCTTCTGGAGCTGCCGCATAGCCGGCGACTCCACGTAAAAAACGCCCATGGTGTCGCCCCGGGCGAGCATATCCATGGTTTTTTCATCGCTCACGGGATCCCAGGTCCGCTCATCGACGTGCATGCCGTTCTCCTCCAGGTTGGCCAGGGCGTCCCTGATGACGGCCAGGGAACGGTTTCCCAGGAGATCGATCTTCACCAGGCCCGCTGCCTCGGCCCCGTCCTTGTCCCAGGTTATGACCGGAACGTTTTTCGCGGCCCGCTCCACGGGAACATAATCCCTGATAAGCTCCGGCGTCATGACCAGACCTCCCACGTGAACACTGAGATGACGCGGAAACCCCCTGATCCGGAAGGCCGTGTCAAGTATACGCCGCCACAGCGGATCAACATGCGTTCCCATGCCGGCCTGCCTTTCCCTGAACAGCTGCCGCTCGAAGGCCGTTATCTCGTCATCGGGAAGACCGTGAGCCCGGGCCACATCGCGCAGGGCCGAGGCCTCGCGGAAATGGATATGGGTCGATACCATAGCGCACCGGTCGCTGCCAAATTCGTTCATCACGTCGTTGATAATGGCGTCGCGCTCATCCCAGGCGAAATCAACATCGATATCGGGCGGATCCAGACGCTCGGGATTAAGAAAACGCTCAAAATAGAGATTATGCCTGATTGGGTCCACGTTGGTTATGTCCAGACAGTACGACACGATACTGGCGGCGGCGCTTCCCCGGCCGCAGGTCCGTGATGTTTTTTTCACAATATCGGCCACAATGAGAAAGTACGATGCGAAGCCCTTTTCAACTATTATTGAAAGTTCATAATCGATGCGCTCCATGACCGATTCGGAAAGCTCGCCGTACCGGACCTCGGCCCCTTCCAGGGTCCGCGAGCGGAGCAGTGATGCGGCACTGTCCCTGTCTCCGCCGTAGACGGGAAATATGAATCCCTCGAAGATGCGCGCAAACCGGCATCTCCCGGCTATTGATACCGTATTGGCCATGGCTTCGGGACAATCGGAAAAGATATGCCGGGCCTCGTCGGGCGAAAAAAACAGGGAATCGGCGGGAGCGCAGTCCACTCCGCGCAGGTTATCCACGGTGTCCCTGGCCGCTATGGCCCGCAGTACCCGGTGAACATCATAGTCTTCCTTCTCCAACAGAGTCACTTCACCAACGGCAGCCGGGGGAACCCGGAACCTGACCGAGGCGGTCAGTATCTTCCGCGAAAAGGGAGTCACCATGGCGTAGAGTTCTTCAACATGTCCCGCCAGTTCCTCCAGGAGCCCGGGAGAATCGGTGAGAAGAATATTTCCCGCCGAGGCGGCCGTGAGCAGCGGCGCCAGGCCCCTATCCTCCCCCGTCATTACCGATGAAATGAGACTGGTCAATGCTGAAAATCCCATTTTGTTTTTTACCAGCACCAGGGCCCTTTCGTCGTTCTTCCGGACCTCGGCGCCGACAATGGGCCGTATGCCCCGGTCCCGACACGCCTCAAGGAAATCATGAACACCGTAGAGATTATTGATATCCGTAAGCGCCATGGCATCGTACCCCAGGTCGGCGGCCCGGGCCACAAGCTCGCCGATAGTCCGCGTCCCGTAGAGCAGGGAATGACAGGAACGAACCTGGAGATGAACAAATTCACCGCGCATCACGGTCCTCCATCATGGTAATGCCCACACGCAGGGATTTTTCCCCGAACCTGCCCCGGACGGCATCCACGGCCTTCTGCAGGGCCTCGGCCCGGGCCGCTTCGGGAGGAACAAAAAGATCGAGCTGGATACATCCCGCCAGGAGCCCCGCAAGGGACAGGGAAAGCTTTCTGATCCGTACGCGCCGCCGCAGGGATTTCAGGAGCAGGGACCGGGCCGCGTCGAATATCTCGCGGTCCGTAAAGGTGTGGCGGGGCAGTCGCACCGCGGCACCTTCATTCTTCCCGTCGGTGTACATCAGGCCTATCTCCACGGACCGGGCCGCCATGTTGTTCTGCCTGAGCCGCATCCCCGCCTCCTCGGCCAGGGAAAAAAGACACGCCGTCATCTCCCCCGTGTCCATGACATCGCGATCCAGTATCCTTTCGACCCTGATGCGGCCGCCATGGGATGACGCCCCGGCAACGGGCGTAAAATCGATACCCCGGGCCGAGTCGCGGAGCTTGATACCCCTTCCGCCCAGGGCGGCCGTTATGTTCCCGTCGGAAAGATCGGCCAGGTCCCCGATCTCCCTGACTCCCAGGATATCCATGCGCTCACCCAGCTTTTTCCCGATGCCCGGAAGAAGACCGATATCCTGGCGGCCCATGAAGCTCCGCTCGTCGCCGGGAAGCACGTAGACGAAACCGTCGGGCTTGACCACACGCGTGGCTACCTTGGAAACCAGGCGGTTCACGGCCAGTCCCGTAACGGGCTGCACGCCCATGCGCTGCCATATCTCACGCTTGATGCGGGCCGCCAGGTCCACGGAATTGCCGAAGAGGCGGCGCATCCCCGTTATATCGGCAAAGAGATGCCCCCCGGAAACCTGTTCCACCAGGGGCGAGTAGCGCGAGGTCAGGGCGAAGAGCTCTCTTTCGGCGCGGGCGCAGCGGTCATAGCGCGGTGCGATGACAGGAATATGGCCCATGCGCCGCCGCACCAGGTCCACGGGCATGCCCCGGCGGATTCCCTCCCGGAAGGCCTTTTCGGAGACATCGAAAACCACGGTGCGTCCCTCGCCGGGTGGTGCGATGATGAAGGGCTCCCCCCGCAGGGAGGGGCTGCACAGCTCTTCGATCGAGGCCATAAAATTGGCAATATTGAGGTGTAGTATCTGGCGTTCCATGGTATCCTTTCCTTTTCGCCGCAAAGCGGATGCGGCAGCACCTGTCACGCCGCGATGACCCGGTAGTCCTACCGCACGGCAATACCCTGTCGCGCCAGGAGGGACGAGAGCATCTGCGCATTGGCCGGGGCCTGGCCCCGCCGGTGATTGTTGAAGTAGACACGGACCTGCCGGGCACCGTTCATCATGACCATGATACGGTCAATCCAGGCCGACAGCTCCTCGTCGTTGTAGAGATAATCGAAGCGGGCCGCCGCGTCGGACCCCCACCAGTTCTTTTCGTTTCTCCCGTGAAAACGGATATAGGCAAGGTCCGAGGTAACAATATCCACGGGAGGCGGAAGGCCCCGGAGGCGCGGCGTATCCACGGAACAGAAGGCGACACGGCGTTCCTGCAGGGCGGTGATGACCCTTTTGCTCACCCATTCCGTGTTCCGGAATTCCACGGCCAGGGGAAGCTCGCGCATCTCCTCCAGCAGGGCATTCAGATACCGGCGGTTATCGGGCGAATAGTGAAAGCTGAAGGGAAACTGCAGGAGCACCGCCGCCAGTTTTTCATCCTCCAGGAGGGGATCCAGGGCGCCGCGGTACTGCTTCACAGCATCCCTCCATGAATGGGCATCGACACGGTGTGTGAGGGACTCATGGGCCTTTATGGAAAAATCCACGCGGCCTTCGCTGCGGCGCAGTATGGCGGCGAGCTGTTTTTTTTCGGGCATGCGGTAATAGCTGAAATTCAGCTCCAGCGTGGAAAAATGCCCGCTGTAATAAGAAAGAAATTCATCCCTGCCCACATGGGCGGGATAAAAGGTGCCCCGCCAGTCGAGGTAATCGTAACCCGATGTTCCTATCCGCACTTCCGCCATGGACATTTCCGTGATTCCCTTTCACTCTGTTCTTCATTCCGTTATAATGACAACATACTATACATATGTTGCGTAGTCAAGAAAAAAAGCGGCTTCCCTTGACTCTTTATTGACAATTCAGTATTTTCATAGGATTTATCCCATACCGCCTTTTCAGCGCACGGACCGGCAAAAACGGCGGTGATACCTGTCTCAAAAATATTTTCACGGGAGCATGGGACCCATGACCAGCGGAAAAAAATTACCTCTCATCCCGGCCATCACTCTTTCATTGGCCTTAGCCGTTTCCCTGCTTCTGTCCTCCTGCAATTACCGGCTTTGGCAGTATCCCTTCGGCTCCCCGCCCCCCTTCGATACGTCCCTTTTGGCCGAAGGCATATCGTCATCGGAGATAAACCTGTCCTGGACCATGCCCGTGGAGGAACCCGATACAAGGGTCTTCCAGGTATATCGCGACAATGTCCTCATTGCCTCCACGGCATCACATTTTTATACCGACACGGGACTAGCGACGGAAAGTGCGCATGAATACTACGTCATAGCCTCGGACGGAACAGCGGAACTCCTGCGCACCGTCACCGTAACGGCCGCCGCCTATCCGGCAGGGAACACCTTCTATATCGATCCTGCTTCGGGAAGCATGAGCAACAGCGGTTCATCGGGCAGCCCATGGCATACACTCCAGGAGGTGATCGAGGCCGGTTTCATCGAAATGAAGGCCTATGCAACCCCCTATGAAGAGGGGGCTGATATGATCACCGTCAATGGCGGCGCTCATATCCAGGGAGGCGACACCCTCATTCTCCGCAGCGGCTATCACGGCGAAATATATCTTCGCAGCGCCTGCAACGAACGCTTCATCACCATAAAGGCCCAGGCGGGTCACACACCGACGGTTTCCCGGGTCACCTTTCTCGCCGCCTCACGGTGGCGCCTCAACGGCGTCACCATCACACAGGAGGCCGCACCGGTCTATGAACGATCAACCCTGGTTAGTGTCGCCTCGGGTAACTGGCACGGGCCCACGGACCATATCATCGTGGAAAATTGCGATATATATTCCATAAACGACGCGTCCTCCTGGTCGGCCGAACAGTGGGACACCCTGTCGTGCAACGGTATCGGCTGCACCGGCGAGGAATCGCGGTTCCTGAACAACACGCTGAGAAACTGCAACTTCGCCATTTCCATTGATGGAAAACGGAACCTCGTCAGGGGCAACCGGGTGATAAATTTCGCCGGCGACGGCATGCGCGGCAACGGCCACGATCTGGTCTTTGAATACAACACGGTAAAAAACTGCTACGCGGTAAACCTGAACCACGACGACGGTTTCCAGTCATTTTCGGTGAACGGCGCCCCTCCCTGGGAGCGCGTGGTCCTGCGGGGAAATATCATCATCAATCGTGACGATCCGGCACAGCCCCTGCAGGGGAGCCTGCAGGGAATTGGCTGCTTCGATGGATTCTACATAGACTGGATAATCGAGAACAATGTGGTGGTGGTAGACCACTGGCACGGCATATCGCTCTACGGCGCCCTCAACTGCCGCGTGATGAACAACACCGTGATCAATCCCTATTCCGACCGCGATACCTGGATACTGATCAACCCGCACAAGGACGGCAGACCGAGCGCCGACTGCCTGGTGCGCAATAATATCACCGAGAATATCATCATTACCACGGGAGCCTCGGAGGATCACAACTATATCCTGGAACGAAACTTCAATCTTTTTGAGAATGCCGGGGGCTTCATTTTCAGCCTTGCGGCAGATGCCGCATCACTTATCGATACAGGCTCGCCCGATATGGCCCCGCTATATGACATCGAAGAATCAGCCAGACCTTCTGGCAACGGTGTAGACATCGGGGCCTATGAGCGGTAAAGAAAACCCGGCGCTTTTAAAACAAAGTAACGGCGCACGTATCAGTATTCTTTTGGCGTCTGCGAAAGCAGTATCTTTGTAAGAAAAGAATGGGGAACTATCTTTCCCAGCTTGGCAGCCCACTTGGTTCCCGGGGGGAAAATATTTTCACGCATTTCCTTCCTCAGGCCCTTCAGCACATATTCTGCCGCTTTTTCTTCACTGATTTCATTAGGAGCTGGTATGCCATCATTGCGCACTGCCTCGGTATCGACAAATCCGGGATGGATGGTCTGTACAATAATGTGCCGGTACCCGAAATGCTTCAGTTCCATTCTCGCGGTTTCAAGAAATATCCGTGCCGCCGCCTTTGCCGCGGTGTAGTCTCCCTGCATGGGAATACCGAACCATGTGGCCTGGGAATTCATGTGGGCAATCATGCATCGGGTTTTTTGCTTTTTCATCTGTTCCATGAGAGGGCCGTAAAAATTCAGCATAGTATAGTAATTGGCTTCTAAACAAAATTTTATTGTTTTCACAGGGGTGGTAAGCGTGTTTGACGGGGGACCGATACCGATGTTGAGTATGGCGATATCAATGATACCGTATAGTTTGACAATTTCCGAAATCACCTTTTCAGCATGTTCCGGCGATGTTGCGTCTCCGGCAAAATAAAGGCATTGACTTCCCGCAGCTTCTATCAACGCCGCGGTCTCCCGGAGAAGGTTTTCACGTCGGGCGGTGATAATTATGCGATTGTTAAATTTTGCCAGGGCGAGTGCCGTTCCGCGTCCGATTCCCGATGAAGCACCGGTAATCAGTATCACCTTATTACTATATTCCATAATTACCCTCACTATGCATTTCCCTTTATCATACAAAATAGCCTGGACCTGGCAACAAAAAAATGGGGGCGAGGTGCCCCCATTTTCTGATATATGACGATGTCTCTGTTATTGTCGCAATAAAAGAATGCTCATCGTCTCATGGAACGGTAATCACATTAACCTGATTACCAAAATTGGAGTAAGGCTCATAGAGCATTCCCACTTCCGTGACGATGAGTTCATCTTCAGCTATCCAGCCGCCATTGCCAAAATGGGCCGAAGATGGGCTCTGCAGTTTTCCGCCGCCCGCTTTTGCTACAGTGCCGTTTTCCTCATCGATGATAAGGACCGATCCCGCGAAAAAACTCGCCACGGCCAGGGTTGGCCTGCCATTGTAGATGACTGCGTCCAGGTCATCGAAAAGTCCCATAGCTGAATATACTGTTTCCACAGTACCGGCCGAACCGTCACTGTTGATGGCCACTTTTTTCACCTGGGCCGGCTTGCTTGAATTAATATTGAAATCGGTGAAGTACAGCACATCATCGCGGATGCACATGCCGTTGGGGGAATTCACCCCATCCCCGGCCGACGCCCAGGTCTCCTGGGTTGTCACGGGAATGGCATCGCTGGAAACCGTCACCTTCACAATTTTCCCCTGCGGCAGAAAGGTCTCGTCGGCCACATAGAGGTTCCCCTGAGAGTCGGCCGCCATGCCATTGGGAAGCATCATTCCATCAAAATGATGAATTTCCTCAAAGACCAGTTTGTCGGGTCCTCCGGCCCTGAGGTCCGCCCGGAGAAGTACCTTGTCCATCATGGCGTCTGTCAGAAAAACCAGTTTATCCAGGATGTTCTTCGCCTGGAGAAGTTCAGCCAGGTCCAGTGGAGGCATCGTCTCATAATTTTTTCCGCAGATGACATAGAGCCATGGCCCTACCTGGGCAAGCCCGGCATACATCGAAGAGTATTCCGACGGCATGAGCATGACTGCCCCATCCTTTGTGATTTCCGCCACATTGGCACCGGTCATGAAAATCCTTCCCGTATCGGTAAATAAAATGTTTTCGGCATTACCCATTTTGATGGGAAATTCAGGCCCCATATCAGTGCCGCTGTCCGTAGTATCACTGACCTGGCCTGTTCTGTCCGATGCCGACAGCGCGTCACCCGACGAGGTGCTCATGTCACAGGCGCTGAAAAGAACAAGCACTGATATAAGTATCAAAAAATATCTTATCCTAATCATTGTATATAATCCTCCCGAACTATTAACACGCTCTTCTTCTCAGTTTTCTGGTCAGCATTATGAGTCCCAGGGGAAACAGCATGAACACGGCAAAGCTTACCATCTCCGCCGGCATGTTCCGGCCCGACCTGCCGTAAACAGCGGCATCAGCCGATGTGCCGCAGCCGATGGAACCGCCGGACATGAGATACTTGTCCATATCCTTTGTCTCTCCGACCCATTCCCATGTATCGTTCTCGTCATTTTTATTTGCCGTTGAAAAATCGATCCGGGCCTCATGTTTGTCATCTATGACGATGGTATTCGTCGATGGCTGCATGAAGGGCAGAAGGTGGGGAAAATCCGATGCTGAAATGCTGACACGCACGCGATGTCCCTTTTTGAAAACGTTACAGGTGGGCCACAACTCGATGCAGTACTGATACAGATCTCCTTCATTGATGAGTAACGGATTCTTATCAGGCCTGTCATAGAATGGATCAAAGGGAACATAATCGGGATCCAGTGCGTGTTGCGCCGTTTCTTCCCCATTTTCATCGACATATGTTCCAACGAGTCCCGTGGGATCATACTGACGGTGTGATGCCGCGAGCCAGCCGGAACTCACATTACGGGCATGGCCGTCGGGGAATACATCGGTTAGTTCCGATACCCACTGCACATCCCTGCTCTTCATGACATCTATGAGAAGATTGCTTTCAACACCGAACTTCTTTTTGAGTACTGCCGCCGTAAATTCCACACCGGCCTGCTCAAGCTCAGTGCCGAATTCAGTCTTAGCCCAGAATTTCAGCGTCACGGGACCCACTATCTCCATGTCCCCGGAGAGAGGCTCCGTGGTAAAGGTGAGGCACTTCTTCTCATCGGTGCGCTCGTCGTCGTACCACTGCTTTTCGTCAATGTTGTTATTCAGGTAGAACTTGTACATGTCCGAAACCATGGCATTGGCACCGGCACCCCAGCGCACGGCAGACCGGGAGTTGGCTCCATTCAGGTTCATGTTAGGATCAAATACTATGGGTTTATGCACAAGAACGGGATTGTCTCCCGCGACATTCTTAGCCGTACTCAGACTGAAATTGTTGTCGGCGAACTCGCCGTCTTCATCTTCGGTGTACCAGTCGCCGGAAATGGCCGACGGGGCAAATTTTGTGAGATATAAAGCCTTTGTTGACACGCGGCTTGCCGGCAGGGGCCAGGATTTCTCGGCGCGCCATTTGTTCTCTCCCATTACATAGAGTATGACAGGAAACTCTTCCATGAACGGGTCATCTTTACCCTTGATCTTCCAGTCAAACCAGCGTCCCGGAAGGGCGCCGCTGAAAGTGGAATTGATGCCCATGGCTGCTGATCCGGACATGTGATAGTATTCACCGATAAGCATTTTCTTGTCGGAAGTGGCATGTTTTGAAAATCCATACTGGTAATTATTCAGCGTGCCCCGCGTGAAAATATCAAACCATCCGCCCACGGTGAAAACCGGCAGCTTGCTTGAGATGGTATAATTGTCCCCCTCGGGAAAACCCCATCCGCCCACGGGTTTCTGCGGCCAGTAGATCATGGGTGATTTGGCGTCATAGAAATAGCCGTCCTTCATATGGTCTATGTCCATGATCATTCCCACTGTTTCGGGAACATAGTTCCAGTGCTCCAACCACACGTCAGCGGCCTCATCTATGATTGCCGGTGTGAGTTCTCCGTTTACACCCAGAAGAATTGTGGGCGGAAGGATAGCGAGCATATCCACCATGCCGAGCCACATGGGAATGAAGGCCAGATCCAGGTTCCCGCCGTGGGCCACGATGTCGCGATACGCGTCGGACATGGGCACAATGGGAAAAATGGCCTTCAGGTGTTTCGGCTCTCCCGTTTTAGGATCCAGGTCCACAAGGCCGGCCGTGAGAACCTGTATGATGGCCAGGTAGGACATGCCGAACATGCCCACAGTTCCGTCAGACCATGTTCTGGCCGGTATATATCTGTCCACGACATACCTGATGTCATACTGCTCCACCAGGTCAAAAGAAGCCCATTCACCCGATGAAGTCCCGGTTCCCCGGATATCCACGGCCATGACATTATATCCCCGTGACACCAGACCGATACCGGTTAACACACAGAGTTCCCGGCGATAAGGTGCAGCGATAAGGATAGTGGGAAGTTTTTTGTCACCGGCAGGGCGTATAATGGTGGCCCAGAGATCACAGTCCCCGCTGCTCTTGGGATTCTCGCTCATGGGCACCGTGACCCGTACATTCAGTGCGATACGCGCATCTTCGGCACCCGCTTCCGTCAGTGCTTCACTTATCTGCCGCGCCGCTGTACTATCAAGCTGCCCTGAACAGCCCTCGCAGGAATCATCACTTATCAAATTGTATTCATTATTAATATCACTACTGCTCAATTCAACCCCGTCGCCAGAACAGCCGAGACTGACAAGAGCCATAAACAGCATCAACAAAACTGTCACTTTCAAACCTTTGACCATATTCCCTCCTCACAACCCATAATGAAATTGTAGTATTATAAAACTGCACTGGCAAAAAAAATCAAACATTTTTTAACCGTCTGGACGGTTTTATGTATACGTAAAAAAATATTCCCTTTTAAGGAATATGTCATATATATGACATTATTAGTCCCCATGTCGTTCGACCTTGCAAACCCGAACTAAAAAAATTGTCATTTTTTTAATTTTATACCTGTTTTAGTTCATTACATGAAGGGAAAGGACGGCAGTGAAGAGTGTTTTATGATTTTCCATCGACAAGTTTGTCTTTCCGGAATTCTGTGGGGGTCATTCCAGTCACCTGTTTGAACACTGTATTAAAGGTAGTTTTTGAATTGAAACCTGAATTGAAGGCGATATTGAGTATATTAACATCGCGGTATTGTGGATCGACAAGCATCTTCCGGGCCTCATCGACCCTGTAGGTATTAATGAACATGTAAAAATTCTGATTCAGTCCCGTATTTATGATAATGGAAAGATGATGATGGGGAATTTTCACCAGGTCGGCCAGTTCCCGCAGGGTCAGTGAGTCCCTGAGATAGGGTTTATGTACTTTCATGTATTGCATCAGTTCTTCCATATACTGTAACCGGATATCATCATCAAGTCTTAATTTTTCATATTTGGGGGCTCTGTCCCCCGCTTCCGGCAGATCGCTGTTTTCACTTCGGGAGAATATTTCGGGATACCGGATGGTTAAAAAGGTGGATATATATATGGTTGCCAGATAGACGATTAATATAACCAGGACATGACCGCTATTTACATAATTGACCCGGAGATCTTTAATCCGGAGCAGCAGGATAATCAATAAAACCACGAATACTGAGGCACCAGCAAGGAAAAAGGACAGCCAGATTAGCCTGATTTTCTCCACATCGGAGAAATAATATTTCAACCGCTGCTTATACTGTCGCACAATATAGATTGAACGATAAATGTACACCAGTATTAAGACAAGAAACAGTTTAACCACGTTGGAATATGAGAAGAGCGTTGTATTGTCCTGAAAAGGACTCAAATCCATGGTGCCATCCCATTCAATGATCCGATGGCGGATAATCATGTATAAAATAAAAACCGTGAAGGGCAAAAAATGAGGCACATAGCGGGATATCTGCTTTCCCATACTGCCGGTGATGGACAGCGTATACAGATACATGAGCGGCCCATAGAGAAGATAAAAAGAGATATTCACATATACCAGATAATAAAAAACCGTATGATTACCCATAATCTTGAAATAATTCATGGACATGCCCAGAGAAATGGCAAAGAAAAGCATGGCCAGTATTTTATTTGAAAGAATGTTCTTCTTTCTGAACAGGAGGACCATACCCAGAAATATTCCCTGGGATATGGCAACAATAATCATAATGGTAATAATTTCCGACACGACAGTTCATCCGATTGCGACATCTGTCCCGCGCGGGGCAGGCATATATGCACACTGTATGAGCGGACATACTGAGTCCCGATTCCGTATCATGGGATAATCAGGGAGGCTCAGAGCAGGAAAGGATACACCAAAAAACAATTTTTGTCAAGACATATCCTTATTAAAGACGCGGCGGATGCATATCCCCACGGTCGATAGTTTTAAAAAAGCGGCTCCAGGAATAGGTCCCCGTGAGTTCGATGGCTCCTTTGTGGCATATGGCCCGGCAGTCGCCGCAGGCGATGCACTGGCCCAGGCCAGGATCCTTGCCCAGCACGCCGTCACGGGGTCGCATATGAGCTTTTTTATCTGCAATATAGATGGAATCGGCCGGGCAGGCCTCGGCGCAGATGCCGCAGCCCGTGCATTTATTTTCATCGATAGTGATTGTTCCCCACGATATCTGTTTCAGGTTTTTATAATCGGGCATGAATATTTTTTCGAAGAATCCCATTTTTGCCATAACTGTCTCCTTAATATACAACCTGTTTTTTTCCATCCTCATACCAGTCCACGGCATGGGTCTCACGGGGCACCATCCCGTCAGGGTTACCCCGGGGCCATCCAACGGCGATACTGGTGACAAATTTATAGGGATATGATATTCCCAGTCTTCTCTTCCACGTGGGGCTGTACTTGAATGCCGGTTTTGAAAAGCTTATCCAGCAGGTTCCCAGCCCCATGCTGTGGGCCGCGAGGACGATATTCTGGCCGGCAATGCCGCAGTCCAGGTCAGGATTACCCACGCCGCGTACATCCTTGAATACGAGGATCACCGTGGGGGCGCCGTGGAAAAGTCCCAGCCTTTCACGGGCGATAAGATCAACGGCACCGAAAGGCACGGGATGCAGCTCGAAACGGTTGAAACGAATGATCAGCTTGGTCAGGGGGCGCAGCCAGTAGAATCCCGGTCTGCGGTAATCGATCATGGCCCTGAATATTCTAAGATACCATGACACCGTTTCCGTCATCTCCCGGATCACTTCCTGGTCCCGGATCACTATGAACTTCCATGGCTGGGCATTGCCCGCCGAAGGAGCGAATCGTGCCGCCTCGAGAAGGCGTTTGATCATGAATTCCGGAACCTGTTCTTTTTTATAGAGGCGAACGCTGCGCCGGTTCAGGATCACTTCCTCGGTTTCCGTATAATTTTTTTTAAGTTTTTCCACGTTTCCTTCCCGAATATTTTTCATATAGAAACACCTCGCTCATTTTTTCAGGGGCTTCAGCAATCCTTTCTTTTTAAAATTGCTGTCCCGGACAAACCGATCTTCGGGCTGCACCTTTCCCAGCAAAAACTTGGACAGGAGCCGCGACATGCCCATGATGCTGAGACTGGGCGGGGCTCCGGGAGAAACGGGAAAAACACTGGCGTCGCATACATACAGGTTTTCGAATTCACTCCTGAAATCCCTCTGTACATACTTGCCGATTTCAATGGTCCCGCCGGGATGCCCGCCGGCCCAGCGGAGTTCCGAGATACTGTTCTCCTTCGCCCTGGCGCGGATCAGGATTTCCCTGGCCACATCAACGCCCTTCTGCATGCGTTTTTCATCGCTTGGTGTCATGGGTTTACTGGTCCTCTCATTGGGGTATATCTCTCCCTTGTCGTCCTCAGCCAGTTTTACGAAGAGGCCCATGCCCCGCTTAACCCAGGGCAGCTTGTACCAGTTTTCCCGCATGACCTTGGGGCGGATCATGTTCATGACGCACCAGGTTCCCCAAGCACCATTGTTTCCTATCATAAAACCGTCGCTGTCGGCAAAAGTTTCAATGGCGTGTGAAAAAGTTTGTTCTCCCCATTGCCCGCCTTTGGGGTCTTTGCTCAGGGCGAAGAGTATGGTCATGGGGTCCATGAAAAAACGCTTACCTGCATAGTTAACGCCCGATCGCAGCAGTATCCCCGGACTTCCGATACCGCCGGCAGCGAGAATAATGGTATCGCCGAATATCTTTTCACCGGTTTTCATTTCCACGCCCAGGACCTTTTTCCCGGTATCATCGAAAACAAGCCGGTGAACCGGGGAAGAGACCCGCAGTTCAGCGCCATATTCCTCAACGGCCTTATCCACATAGCGCCTCGTGGTCCACTTTGCGTCCCGGGGACAGCCCAGCATGCACCAGTCGCATCCCAGTTTGCACTTCTCGGGGTCGACAAATTTTTCCTGTTCCTCGAAGTGGGCACCCATATCTTCAGCGGCCTTCATCATTCTTTGAAAACCCGTATTTCCATTACGGTTGTAAAATTCCGGGGGAAGCGTTTTAACACCGATTTCCTTTTTGATTTCATCGGTCTCGGTCCTGAAATCGATACCCATCTTTTTTATAAATTTTTCCGTGGGATCGAAAACGTTACCCTGGTATATCATGGACGAACCGCCCACAGTGAGTCCCCGTTCCATTACGACACCTTCTTTGGACCGGTTGAACATAAAAAACCTTTCCGATAGACGCATACCCAGGGGGAAGCCGATAAAATGTTTATGGTACGCCCCCCGTTCCAGCATGAGCACTTTCTTGCCGGCCCTGGCAAGCTCCAGTGCCACGGGCGCTCCGCCGGGCCCCGTTCCTATTACGATGTATTCATACTGTTTCTGATTCATTTAATGCCTCTCGGATTTTAATAGTTTCATTCATCGAATCTGATACATGCTACAGATATACCTTGTAATTGTCCCCTGAAGTCCGGACAAGATCATCACTCGTGGCTTTTTTATTACGCACCTGTTCAAAGAAGGCCTGGACCCGGGTCCGTATCTGTCCCTGCCCGCCGCCGTAGAGCTCCCGCTCCAGGGCAAGGATGGGGAAATTTTTCTTCACCGCGTCCTTCCGATAAATAAAAAGTTCCCCTCCCCACAGATCGCAAAATTTCAGTTTCTCGGCGATGATAGCGTCAATGGCATACTCTTTTTTAATATCCTCAATATAAGCAAGACGCTTACGAAAATCATTCATCATGCGGGGACACGAGAGATGCGATAGATAGCGCACCGCCAGGGCCCGAACAGGTTCCCCTGATTCATCGACGGCAAGATTGAAATGCCTGCTGCCAAGGCAAATATTATCGGCAACAATAACGGCGCCGCAGTCCTCGATTAGTTCCATGTGCCCGATCTCTTCAATGCATCCCGATGAAAAAAATATGCGGAGATCATCGGGCCGGGAGACAACACGTTCCTGACAACCCTGAATGAAGGACTCCAGCATCGCGATAGCGTCCTCCACAGGCATGGCCGTTATGCAGAGCATCAGTGCCAGAATTTCGCTTCCCTTTACGGGAACATTCTTCGCTTTTCGCAGTTCATAAATATCGGCAAGAAGTTTCCGTTTTCTGTTATACAGCCGTATGGATTCGGCGATATTCCCATCCTCGATAGTTACACTGAAATGTTTCTCAACAGCGCCTTTAAACTTATGTATTTCAGCAGTAAACTGATCCATGGCCAGGTCATTCACCAGGTGCGGTGCGACAAACATATATCTGAAATCAGGCGCCACATCGGCATGCCTCCAGTTGTCGTAGAGCCTGCGCGTATGATCACAGCCGTTCATAAATACAATGCCGTCGAGAAAATGGAAATCCCCCTCCATGACTTTATTGAAGCAGTTGCGCACAAAAGTGCAATTCAGGGCTGAAAAATAGATATCCCCCTTGGCCGTACCCGATCCGGCAACGGCCCTCATGCGGTACGGGATGAATCCGGCAGCATGTATAATTTCTTCAGGAACGTAGGAGCAGAAATACCCGATTATCTTTTTTCCTTCCCTTTTTGCGGAATCAAGGAATTCGTTGTAATCCTTTGCGGCCAGTTCCTTCACTTTTTCAAAGATGTCCATCATATCCACCCGTGACTCCTGAAGAATTCCGTAACCGAGTTGCGCACTCCCGCTTCGTCAAGATGCCGTTGATCCATTATATCGATGCTCAGGTACAGCGTGGGAAGTTTTCTTTCACGGCATATGTCCTGAATGATCTTCACCGCGGCCCATCCGTGCTTGCATCCCTGGTGACCCGTGAATATCATACAGTCCACATTATAGGCCTCTATGGCCGCCTCCATTTCATCGGTAATGAACTCAACGGGACCATGGCACTGCCGGCCCATGGCCAGGTGCATCTGTGTCTTGGCAAAATCCCGTATCATGCTTTCCTTTGATGAAGTATCAATATCGACAGTTGACACATTGCCGATGAAATCGGCAACCACAACGGCGCCGTATTCTTCTTCCATCCATTTGAAGAGATAGGTAAAAAAGGCAATGGGAGGAAACCAGAGCAATATCCGTATTTTCTCCTTCTTTACAACGCCCTTCCCTTTTATATAATTACTGTGAATGGCCTTGTGCATGGCCTCGGCCATTTTCAGTGCGTAGGGGGAACGGACATTAATTTCACGCACGACCCAGGCAAAGAGGAGGTTGATATGCGTACCCGGACAGGGAATGGCGCGGTTCATCTCGCATATCTCCGAGAGATAATAATTGAACTTATTCAGCCGGTTCAGCATGTCCGTGAGTTTTTCCCAGTCTATCTTCCGGTCCAGGTGCTTTTCCAGGAACTCTATCTGCTTCCATACCTGCTTCTCAAAGTATTCATAGGAATATTCATCACGCCAGTATGGCACATCAAAAATAAAGGAAGGAACCTCGAGCAGATATTCGAAAGACTGGGTGATAGAAACATTGGTGTCGCAGGGATGGGAACCGGCAATGGTCATGGCCGGTTTCGGGATCTGGCCCAGGACATAAGCCCCCATATCGAGTTTCATGGCCGAGCAGTATTCCACGGGTACACCGTAGCTCTCGGCCTCTTCAATAAGGGACCAGGGGCCGGCGGCCCCGTACACATTGCCAAAAACATTGAGCAGCGCCGAGTTAAAGGAGGTCACATCAAAGGCCTCAAGCATCTCGGGATTCAATATCCACTCAACCCATATCACGGGCTTGCCCTTTTTCACGCTCCTTATGACGTCGTTTATATTTTCAATAACGGCCTTTGCTCCATACCCATAGGCCTTGAAAACATCGGGCGAGAGAAGACCGGCGCCCACGGTAAGCAGTCCGTACCGCAGTTTCCGGTTAAGGAAGTTTTCCCTCAAGGGCACATAGAGAGGGCGCAGGACGAAAAGCAGGACTGTTGCCAGACGCGGCACCTTGGAGAAAAAATAAACGAGATACAGAAGCATCCTGGTCAGTTTCAGCATTTTAAGAGGCTTCAGTTTTTTCACCCTGTTTTCAGCAGCCATATCCCTCTCCCGGAAATTGATAAAAGGCGACAATACTTATGATACACATTATACACATTACATTAAAGCTGTCGTGTACTTTATGAAGTAATAATTTACAATATTCAAATAGTGCCGTGATCAATCCTTGACAAATTTTACTATTTCATGCACTATCATGTGACAGAATTAAGAGGATAGACAAAAAAGTCATGGGCATCAATAATGAAACAGGCAATGATTCATGTATCACCGCCGGTTGCGATGTGGGGTCCCTCACGGCCAAGGCCGTGCTCCTGCGCGGCAATACAGTGCTGGCATCTTCCATCATACGGGTCAAACCCACGGCACGCCAGTCGGCCGACGCGGTAATGCATGAGGTTCTCTCTTCGCAGGGCCTGCGAATGGAGGATATTGATTTCTGCTGCAGCACCGGGTACGGGAGGCTGGAAATTCCCTTTGCCGGCATGAACATGAGCGAAATTTCCTGTCACGGCATGGGAGCCCACTGGGCGGAACCATCAATCCGCACCATAATAGATATTGGCGGGCAGGACTGCAAGGCCATCAACATCGACGACCGCGGCATGGTCACGGATTTTATCATGAACGATAAGTGTGCTGCCGGCACGGGCCGTTCCCTGGAAATGCTGGCCAGAACCATCGGCGTGCCTCTGGAAAAGTTGGGTCCCCTGTCGGCAAAATCCCGCAGACCCCTCATGATCAGCAACAAGTGCAGTATCTTCATGGAACTGGAAGTAATCGACGCATTATATAGAAGAAAAAAGCTCAGGGATATCGCCGGCGGTCTTTCCGATGCCGTTGCCCGGCGCGCCGTGAGCCTGGCAAAATCCCTTGTCATCACACCGCAGGTCTGTGTAACCGGCGGTGTTTCGAAAAACCAGGGGGTCCTCAGGCAAATCGAAAAACTCATGGATATCAGGCTTAAATCCCTCTCCATTGATCCGCAACTCATGGGCGCCCTGGGAGCTGCGATATTCGCCATGCGGGCACTGACAGACAAGAAAGACAACAAGGAGGCCATGAACATCCATGATAACGGCAGGAATTGATGTAGGGACACGTTTCCTGAAGATATCCATTGTAGACGGCACCGTGCTCATCGGTTCCGCCGTCGTGGAGATGAGGGGTACATTCAAAAAAACCTCAGTCGGCGCTTTTGACAGGGCTCTTGCCGCCGCCGGCATCAAAAAAAGAAATATAAAAAAAATAATTGCTACGGGATACGGCGGGCATCTGGTAAAAAAGGCTATTTATACCCTCAAGGATTCGGCCTGCATCGCCCGGGGAGCCTGGCTTCAGGACAGGAGAATAAAGACCGTAATCGATGCCGGGGGCCTCTTCATCAAGGTTGTCACCATAGATGAAAGCGGTTTTCTGGAACAAAGCTATGAGAACGAAAAATGCGCCGCCGGCAGTGGACGGTTCCTGGAGATGATCGCGGAATCCATCGATATTCCTTTCAGCGACATTTCACGATTCGCCGCAGATTCCATGAATCCCTATGTATCCACGAGCACCTGCGCGGTTTTCGCCGAGAGTGATATCATCACCCAGATCAACATGGGCCGCCATGGGGGAGACATCATCGCCGGGGTGATCAACTCCATCGCAGCAAAAACAGTGACACTGGTACAGGGAGCGTCAGCTGAAGGTCCCGTGGCCATCACGGGAGGACTGGCAAAAGTACGTCACTTCAGGGACGAACTCATAAAGCGCCTGGATCATGAAATCATCGACTGCCCTATTGATCCCCAGGTGCTGCCCTCCTACGGAGCGGCGCTGCTGGCCCAGGGGATTGAGCTCAACCGGCGGCATTGACAACCCCCGCCATGGAAAGGCGGTAAAATATATCGACCGCTATGATATTTACCAGAATTTGCCAACATAACACTTTATGAAGTTCCATCATTCCCGTCTTCACATGGTACAAGACAGGAAGAATATAAATGTATATGCTTATTCTGTAAGTATGTACAACACAAAATGAATTCCATGGGGAGATTTAATATGAGAGATGTTTATATCATCGCATCGCACACCATCCGTTTCGGACGGTACCTGGAAAAGACCATCCCGGAACTATCAGAAATGACCGTAACGCCCTGCCTCAAAGAGGCCGGTCTTAACAAGCAGGATATTCAGGCGCTGTGGTTCGCCAATTCAGCCTGGGGGGAATACCGACGACAGACCTGCATCCGGGCCCAGGTGGCTCTCCGGCCTATGGGCATCGACACCATTCCCATGACAAATGTGGAGAACGCCTGCGCCGGCGGCTCCACGGCCCTGCATCATGCCTGGATGGCTGTTGCAGGCGGGGTGCATGATATCACCATGGCCCTGGGCGCTGAGAAAATTTATGATAAAAATCAGGCCCTTGTGTTCTCCGGGTTTCTCACGGGAATGGATGTGGGCAACCTTATCAGCATCATGCAGGATTTTACCAAGTACAGTCTGACCGAACAGGATAGGACAGATATGAAGAACCACCGCGTCAAATATCCCATGCCGGTAAAAAGCGGCGGTAAAAAGACAAAATCCCTCCGGGACAAATATAAAGACATCCGCGATAATCTTGTGGTGGCCGTCAGGATCGGCGAAAGCATGGGTTATGATGTGCTGAAGGAATTACGAAAACTGGGTTCAGGCGACCATTCGCCCTTCATGGATGTGTACGGGCATGAAGCACGGAAGCACATGAGGAAATACGGCACAACCATAGAGCAGCTGGCCTTCATTGCCTCAAAAAATCATTTTCATTCCACTATGAATCCCAATGCTCAGTACCAGTTCGATGTGGCCTTCGAGGATGTACTGCGTGACAGGCTGGTAACCTGGCCCCTCACCCGATCCATGTGCGCCCCCATTGGCGACGGGGCCTCCTCAGCCATTCTCTGTGACGAAAAAACCGTGCGACGCCTGGGCCTCATGAGCCAGGCTGTAAAAATACGCGCCTCGGTTATGGGTTCCGGCAGGGCACGCCTGGAGGATGAGCCCAACATAGGCGAACGTCTGGCCCGACGGGCCTACGATATTTCAGGTACCGACCCCAAAGACATGAACGTGGCCGAGGTGCATGATGCCACGGCCTACGGTGAACTGCACCAGACCGAAAACCTGGGATTCTGCAAAAGGGGCGAAGGCGGGCATCTGGCTTTGAGCGGTGCAACTAAACTTGGCGGACGCATACCCGTCAACACCAGCGGTGGCCTTGAGTCCCGGGGTCATCCCATCGGTGCTTCCGGTCTGGGGCAGGTTCATGAAATCGTGACACAGCTCCGCGGAAAGGCGGGACAGCGCCAGGTAAATAAAGCACGACTCGGCATCGCTGAAAATGGCGGAGGTGCCCTGGGTGTTGAAGAGGCTGCCATGTGCATACATATACTTGAAGCGCCTTCCGGCAAATCAAAAAAATAACAGGCACCCTCTCAGGAGCGTTCTATCAAATCAATCAGAAAAAAGTAGAGAACAGGATAATAGGGGAGTAACCAATGAACAGATTGACAATCGGTAAAATCAGGATGATGAAAAACATGATGCGTTCCATCACCATCTTCCTCATAAAAGAATTCAGGAGAGGAACTCTCAGGGCCAACATCAGGGGCATTAAAAAAATGGAACTTCAGGAGGAAATGTCCTGGGGTGAACTGATAGAAGAGCAGGCCCGCAAATATGGAGAAAAGACATTCCTCATTTTCGAAAAAGAGACATACAGCTATGAAGATATGGATAAAAACGCCAATCGCATGGCCAATTTTTTCCTCTCGCTGAAAGGGGAAAAGGGAAAGGGCGTAGCCCTGTTCATGGAAAATTCACCACGTTTCCTCGATGTCTTCATTGGACTTCAGAAAATCGGCATGTATTCAGTCCCCGTGAACACATCACTCAAGGGCGACAGCCTGTTGTATATCCTGAACCACTGCGACGCTCAGTACCTGGTAATAGACGACATATATCTTGACCTATTGTTAAAAATAATAGACAGGTTTGAGAACATAAAAACCATCATCGTCAATAAAACATCTCATAATATTCAAGAGACTTCTGGCAAATATTATTCACTCCAGGAAGCCTACGGCATGTCATCGGTTAACCCGGAAACCGGATACAACAAAGAAGACATCTGCTTCATCACCTATACATCGGGAACAACGGGTCTGCCCAAGGGTGTCGTATACCGCTATAAAAAAACACCAGTCAAAAGCCTGTCCCTGGTGGCATACATGCTCTTCAGGAAAAAGGATATTCTCTATACCGCCATGAAACTCTTCCATGGCAACGCGCTCTTCGTCACCACGACCTGTGCCATGTGTGCCGGTTCCACCGTGGTCCTGTCACGGAAATTTTCCGCCAGCCGTTTCTGGGATGATATCCGTAAATATAAAATTACATCTTTCAACACAATCGGGGCCATGATTCCCATGCTCATGAAACAGCCGGAAACCCCCCTTGATAGAAAAAACAATGTCCGCTTCATCATATCTGCGGCATGTCCTGCAAACCTATGGGAACAGTTTGAGAAACGCTTCGGCCTCACCATCTATGAAGCCTACGGTGCAGTGGATGGCGGCGGCAAGATAATCCTGAACCTGGGGACAGCACCCGTGGGTTCCATCGGCAAACCGCCCATGAAAGTAATTCACAGGCTTGTGGACAGCGGAATGAATGATGTCCCCCTGGGAGCCGAGGGTGAACTGGTCTTTGCCGCCCCTAAAAACACCGGTAAAGGCAGCTCCGTTGAATATTACAAGAACGAGAAGGCCAGCAGTGAAAAATCAGACAGCGAATGGATTTTTACCGGCGACATAATGAAAAAGGATGAAAAGGGCTACCTCTATTTCGTAGGCAGAAATACGGAGTCTATGCGCATAAAAGGAGAAAATGTTTCAGCCTTTGAAGTAGAGCAGGCCCTGCAAAAACATCCCCATGTCATGGAAGCTGCAGTTTATGCCGTGCCGTCGGAACTGGCCGAGGATGACATTATGGCCAGCATAACTCTCGTTGAGGGCCAAAAGATTTCCGAGAGAGATATCCTTGAATTTATAAAGGATAACCTGCCGAAATTTGCCGTGCCGCGCTATGTGAAGATTGTTGATGAATTCGCTAAAACCGAAACCTTCAGGATTAAGAAGAAGGAGATCGAGTCCATGGGCATAGTTCCCGGCACCTATGATTCTCAACAGAATGCATTCCGGTAAGGGGCTATAACACAAAAATCAAAAAACCGGCGGGAGTCCTCATGGACACCCGCTTTTTTACTGTGATGAACAATCTCGACTGACGTCAGCAAAAGATGTCAGGGATTGAGGAATTTAAATACGGTAATAAGCACGGTAACCATGGTGAAACCCACGGTTATTAGAGCTGTTATCCTGGTGAAACGCTTTTCGAAAGATTCAAAACGCTTATCTACCTGTTCAAAACGCTTATCCATCAGTTCAAATCCCTGTTTCATAAGATCCCGCTGGTTCTTCAGTTCCTCTTCAACACGCACCAGGCGTTCCCGTATCTCCATATCCCGCTCATAGAAGGTCTTAGTATAATTCATGTTCGCAAGCCAATCAGGCAGGTTCTGCTGCACATATGCGCCGATCCGGAACAGGTCATCTTCTTTTAACGTCATCTTCTCTTCCCCACCTTTGTTAATCATAAGAAAATTTACTCCTTTTGTCAAGAATTATGGCTATATTAATGATACGAACGCGGTATACCTGAAGTTAAAATATTTTTGTTATCGATATAATGAGAGTATTGTCTCCTGGATATTATTCAGACAGAAATTCCGCAAAAGCTTGATTTTTATTATATTCAGATTTAATCTGGCATAATGAAATCGGCCCCATGCCCTGACAATGAAATTTGGCACAAAAAGCCATGAATAGCATGGTAGAATTTTGAACTAGAGAGGAGTCTATATGCGCAATAAAATAAAACTTCCAATCACCCTGATAGTATTTTTACTTATAATAATTCCTTTTTCACTTCTCCGGGCCTGGGACCTACATACCCTCATTTCATATCCCGTGTTCTCTTCCATGAAGGAAGTGACGAATCGGCCTGCGGTAAAAGCTGAAAGCCTGGAAAGTTTCCTCGCTGCCGTGGAAGGAGACCTGCAAGCTGCGTTGGAGAAGGAAGAGGCCTGGGCGCGGAAAAACATGGCCCATTATGCGCCCGTTCCGGAGGCTCTTGTCTTCAGAAAAACAGGAAACCGGGATGACATCATAAGACGCTTCACTGAAGCGATCAGGATAAATCCCTTGGCAAAACTGCGCCTGTACCTGGAACTTTTACCCGGCGAAAACACCGGCGGAAGACCCCTCCTGGCGCCCGAAGCAGTCAGCGTATTTCAGGATAATGAATGGCTCAAAGGCGTCACCCTTGTATCGCTCCGCGAGGGCGAAGCGGTGACTCCCCTGCAGGTCCTGGTATCGGCTAACGATGAGCCAGACCTGGGCCTCGACGTAGGACTCTATACCGACAATAAAACGGAATATGGACGGCGATACGGGTTCGGTGTCCAGCCCTTCGGCAACCCGAACCTGGAATACGGCAGCCAGGCCCCCTTTCACATGGGCTTCTATCATGAATCATCAGTTGTATTCAAGGCCGCCCCGTTTCTAAAACAGAGCTATCCCGAATACCGTATTCATCTCTACAAATCCCTGGCGGAGCTGGCCTTCCGTACCGGCCATGATTACTGGGGATGGCGATTCACGGGCTGGGGCCTTCACTACCTGACGGACCTGGCCCAGCCCTATCATGCCCAGGCTCTTCCCGGCGTGGGAACAACGCGGATGATCTTCATCAATCTCCTTGACATGATGGGAATTCACGGCCCGAAAAACAAAATGATCCAGATCGTCTCAAACCGCCACACCGCCATGGAAAAATTCGAACGTCTGATCCTTGAGAAGGCCTACAGGGAGAATAACAGTGCCTACTATCAGTTTCAGATCCTGGGAGGCGATCGCCCCATTCCTGCCTATAATGATTCCGTACCCCGAAATATAATCGCAGCAAAGGCAAGTGCCATTTCAGCGAACCTGGATGAGGCTATTGAGGACAACATGCCGGAACGCCTTGTCTCGGACCCGAAGTTCGAACTGGGAACGAGCCGGGAGCAGTATGTTTTACTGGATATAATCGCAAAAGAAAAGGGCGACGCATCGGTGAAAAAACTCGAATCAATGATGGGAAACATGCTGGAGCCCTTCTCTCTTTATGGTCGCGCCTATATCGTGGAGATACTCAAATCGAGCAACCGATAGGAAGTGCAGCAACAGACTCACCTTCCCGAGCCTTTCCAATGTATGCTCCGGCGTCCGGCGATTGCCGGACGCCGGAGCTCTATCTGTTATAAGAAAAAGCCTGAATATACACAAAAAATGCTTTTACCTGGACTCGTTTCGCATATATAATAAGGGAACCTCATTATTAGAGGTGCCCGTAAACAAGCCATATCATATCCAGGCAAGTGCATGAAAAAAATGACAAAAATAATTCTGGTTTTACTAACGATACTCTTACTGTGTACGGCAGTACTGTTGTTATGGCACTATTCTCCGGCTAAATACCATGAGAGTGATGGAACAGGCAGCAATGAAACTGTGCGTTTGGCCATGGCCTATGGTGTTATAACCACTCCCGTCCTGATCGCCTATGAAAAAGGCTTTTTCAGGGATGAAGGGCTCAACGTGATCATCACGGGCCGGTACAGAAGCGGCAAGCAGGCTTTTGACGCCATGCTGGCAGGCGAGGCGGATATCTCCACACCGGCCACGACGCCGGTGGTCCTTAACAGCTTTAAACGACATGATTATTCCATATTCGTGACCTATACAACTACCTATGAAGGCATCAAGATAATCGCACGGAAAGACCGGGGAATAACCACAGCTTCAGATCTAAAAGGAAAAAAAATAGCCCTCACCCGGGGAACTATTTCGCAAATCCTTATCGATTCACTACTGGGGTATCATAAAATCCTGCCTCATGAAGTCACGGTCATCAATTCCAGCACCCAGGAAATGATTGAGGCGCTGACAAAGGGGCGCGTTGACGCTATTTCCACATGGGAGCCTTACGCGAACCAAGCGCTCACCAAGCTGCACGGAATAGGAATTCAGATTCCCACATCGAAGGTTTACCGCGTTGCCATAAACCTGGCGGCCATGAACGATTTTATCAATACACACCCCGAGATTCTCCAAAAATTGATCCGGGCTCTGGAGAGATCCATTCAATTTATTAACAGTAACAGGCGCGAGGCACAGGAAACAGCGGGACGGATTCTGGACATGAATGTGGATGCTATAGATATTTTCTGGAATGACATCAGCTTTAAAATATCCCTCGATCAACTCCTCATTATTACAATGGAGAATGAAGCACGGTGGGAAATTGAAAACAGCAATAAGCAGATACCGAATTATCTGGATTTCATATATTACGACGCTCTTGTGAAAGTTAAACCGGAGGCAGTTACTATTTTCAGGGAGGCAAAATGAAAATCAGCACACGGCTGAATATCAGCGCGGGACTATCATTGCTTTTCATCTCCGCTTTTTTTATATTCCTCATCCATTCCTCTCACAACATGAACAGAGAACTGGAGAAATCCATAGTTGCTAATAATCTGGTTCAAGAATCAGCCAACCTGATTCTTTTGACCAACGATTACATGATGCATAATAATGAAAGAACGCTCAAGCAATGGCAGATAGTGTATAACAACATAAATAAAACACTGGAGCAAAACAGGGAATTATTTGCATTAAGCCCCATAAACAATGAAATGAATCTCCTTCATGGATATTTTCAGAGGCTTATCTCCGAATATTCTTTGAGGGATAAGCTTTTAACTAAAAACGAAAAACCGCTCGAAATAAAAAAAATAAATATCGCCATTACCATGCTCTCGGATCAGATGCAGGTAAATTCACAGGCTATTCTCATGACGGTATTCCGAATGAAAAAAGAGACTGACATGACTATAAAAAATATACAGGCCGGCATCAACAGGGCGATAATCATCGTTTCACTGATTGTTATAATTACTATAATTTTTAATTCCCTGATGACTATAAAGGGGATCGTAAATCCCCTGAAACACCTGATGAACTGGACAGATTCTATGCAGGAAGAAAAACTGGGAGACCCGATCGTGATAACCGAAGGGGAATCACTTCTGATAGGCGATGATGAGCTCAGCGAACTTGCAAAGTCCTTTAATCGAATGAGCAACCGGTTAAAGGACTCCTTTAACAGCCTCCAGGAAGAAATACGAACACGGCGAAAAACAGAAGAAGAATTAAAGGAATACCGCGATCACCTGGAGGATGTGGTCATGAAAAGAACATCGGAACTCTATGAGGCCAACCAGGATCTGGCTGCTGCCAGAGACAGAGCGGAAACCGCCAACAAGGCAAAGAGTGAATTTCTTGCCAACATGTCCCATGAAATACGCACACCCATGAACGCAATACTTGGACTCACGGAAATTCTGAAAAATAATGAAGAAAACGCCAATTCACTCCGCCACCTTGAGTCCATTAATTCAAACGGGCTCATGCTTCTCAACCTCATAAATGACATTCTCGATCTTTCAAAAGTAGAAGCGGGAAAACT
This sequence comes from Spirochaetae bacterium HGW-Spirochaetae-1, assembly GCA_002839375.1. NCBI lineage: Bacteria > Pseudomonadati > Spirochaetota > Spirochaetae bacterium HGW-Spirochaetae-1. The sequence continues at coordinate 93,893 of PGXY01000003.1, forward strand.
TGTAATCCTCCCTAAAGCAGTCGACATCAGATCCCTGATCGGTGAAATAGAACTGCTCTTCAGCGGAATAATTGAGGGCACGGGACTGCAGTTTATAGGAACAATTTCACCCGATACGCCTGTCACACTCATGCTGGATAATATCCGCCTGCGCCAGGTGCTGATCAATATCGTGGGCAATGCTTTGAAATTCACCGAGTCGGGATACATAAAACTTACAGTCCTATGCCGGCCATCGGATGAGACCGTTGAAAAAAGATGCGGACTTTCAATTTCCGTTGAAGATACGGGTACGGGAATACCCGAAAATATGCTGAAAAAAATATTCGAGTCCTTCGAACAGCACCGAACTGAGCGGACAAAGGAGCAGGGAGGTGCAGGCCTGGGCCTTGCCATTTCAAAAAAGCTGATTGAAATGATGGGAGGAACTATCACGGTTTCCAGCGAAGAAGGAAAAGGAAGTACATTCACCATTGAGTTAAAAAATGTTGAAATAGCAGCTCCCGTTGACGCAGTGCAGAATGAAAAACCGGCCCGCACCGACCCTGAGTATAGGATACTGTCAAAAAAATTAATTCTCATTGCCGATGATATTGAAATCAATCGTGAAATCATAATGGAATTCCTTAATCCCTATAATTTTACATTTCTTGAAGCGGAGGACGGTTATAAAACGATAGACCTGGCGCGCCGGCACCATCCCGACCTCATTCTTCTGGACATGAAAATGCCCAGACTGGATGGATACAAAACAGCGGAAATTATCAAGAATGATGACAACCTGAAATCGATTCCCCTCATTGCCGTTACAGCGTCAGCCATGACGCTTGAGGAGGATAAAATAAAAGGTATGTGCGACGCTTATCTGAGAAAACCATACAGCATGAATGACTTAAAGCGGGAAGTTATGCGCTTTTTTACCGATGACAGTGCAGAAACAATTTCCCATGAAGAATATTGACCGGACATCGTATCCCCACCTATCATTCTCTACCTGGTATTATGCATCTTCCTTCATCACCGCCCGGTACTCGCTGGGCGTCAGGTTCGTCTGGCGTTTGAACTGGCGGTGGAAGTGAGTCAGGTTGTCAAATCCCACATGGTAGGCGATGTCAATTATCTTCGCCTCCGTATCGGCGAGGAGGTCCTTTGCCGCCTCGATTCTCCTGGTATTGATATAGCTTGATATATTGGTCCCCGCCACCTTCCGGAACACCTGCCCCATGTAGTCCTCGTTGAGGCCGAACTTCTTCGAGAGTTCCTTCCGGTCATATCTTTCGCGGTAATGGTCGTCGAGATATTCTATGACCTCGTTTATCACGTCACGCGGTTCAGGTTTGCTGTCGGTTTTCTGCATGGCGTTGATCATACGCTGAAAACGCTGTGATTTCTTCAGCAGCGCCGAATAAAGATTATCCTTTTCCCTGCGCGTCCTTTCGAATTCATAGATGTAATACACGCTGAAAAGAGTAAATACCAGGGGCACGTGCATGAATATGACCAGGGGAAGCTCGTTGAACCGGAATGATATTAGATACCAGGAATTGCGCATAACAGAGATTGGAACGGGAATCGCTATGAAAAGAAAGTACCAGTAGCCCCGGGGATCCTTTCTCGCCGAATTAAAGAACAGAAAGGCCGAGGAGAATATGAAGATGTTGATCAATACAATGGCCGCAAACCCGCCATAGCGGATCAGGACTACCGTAGATGGTGAAAAAGCGATCAGTCCCTCTACAACCGCCAGCAGCAGGGAATAAATCGTTACGGTATACCTGTTACACGAATTGAGAAACTCACCGACGCCCAGAAAAACAAAAAAGTTAGCAAGGACATAGAGGGACAGGAACAGCTTGTACCTGACCAGGCCGTCCAGGGAAAAAGGCGATTCAAGAGTGAGAAGATTGCAGAGAAGGGTTAAAAGTACAATAATAGAAAAATAAAGATATTCTCTTTTTTCCCTCCTGGTCATATACAGTATGAGAAGACCAAGAAAAAAAAGCATGTTGAAAAAGAGAGATACAAAATTGGTAATCATGGGACCGAAGGCCTTCAGGTAATAAGAAAAATAGTCTGACGAAACATCGGCAAGTTCAACGGAACCGCTTATCCCGTTCAGCACATGGGAATATATTCTCAGTGCCACCACGTTATTCCCGCCGTACCGGATAAGGGATGAAGGAATATGATACACACGGGGATTCTGCCAAGACATGTGATAGGCCAGGCCTTTCCCGGGAATAACACCGGTGCCGCCTATTTGCTGGCCATTGAACCAGGCCTCGTCGGCTATACCGATCCTGCCCATGACCAGGGAAAGCAACCTGCCCTGCCATTCACTGCCGATGATAACTTTTTTCCTCAGCCATATGGTTGAGGTCAAATCATCATTTTTTTCAATGGTCCGTCCCCAGTCGCCCGGTATAACCTGGCCGGGGAAACGGCTATCATCAAAATCCGGACTGGCATACTCCGGTGAATCGGTTATGATTATCTTCCATAATCCCGACAGATTAAGCGCATTTATGCCTGTATCATGTTCGGTTGTGCAGGCAGTCATGAGAACGAGCATCAAAAAAGATACCGCGCCCAGGAGGTAATAATTTCGATATGTCACTGTTCCCTTCACATGAGTACTCCATCGATGGGATTTGTTTAAATCTAGCATACATTCCTAACCTGTCAATCATTGTTATTTCTCAATGCGCGCTTTTCCACCTGTCAATATTTAATTGACAGGGGTCCTTTTTCATGAAAAACTGAAGAAAATATATAAACATCAGGGAGTGAGTATACCATGAACACACAAACGGGCTCACCGCATTATCTCCACAAATTTTTCTATCCCGAAAGCCTTGTCGTTATAGGTGTTTCACTGAAACGCATCAACCTGGGTAAAATTATAGTCATGAACAATAAGAACATCGGGTATACGGGACGCCTTTACGGCATCGGCAGGGATGAAGGAGAGGTAAGCGGCGTACCGGTTTATAATGACCTGTCGAAAATACCTGAAATACCCGACGCGGCCATCATCATAACCCCGGCCAAAACCATACCGGCCATCATGACCCAGTGCGGTGAAAAGGGAATAAAACATGTTGTCATCGAGTCGGGAGGCTTCAGTGAGTATTCCCGCGGCGATCACAGCCTTGAGCAGGAGGTCCTGGAAGCAGCCCGCCGCTACGGAATCCGTATCATCGGGCCCAACTGCATCGGGACCATCAATATAGAAAACCACCTGGCCATGCCCTTTGCCATTTTCAAGGGATCGGGCATGATATATCCGGGTCCCATATCCATCATCTCCCAGAGCGGCGGCGTCGGAGACACCTATCTCCGCATAGCCATAGAGAATCACGTCTTCTTCAACAAGTTCGTGGCCACGGGAAACAAGCTCGACCTGGACGAGGTTGATTACCTGGATTACCTCATGCAGGACCCGCAGACAAAATCCATTTTCATGTACCTGGAGGGTTTCAGCCGCGGCCGTGAATTCTTCGACCTGGCCATGACCTCGGAAAAGCCCATCGTGGTGCAGAAGTCCAACCGCTCCGCCATGAGTGCCGGCATCGCCCAATCACACACCGCTGCCCTCTCGGCCGCTGACGATGTAGTAGGATCGGCCCTGCACCAGGCAGCCGTTATACGCGTCAAGGACGAATCAGAGCTTATCGTCGCTGCAAAAACTCTGCTCCTGCCCCTCATGAAAGGGAAACGTGTCGCAGTCCTTTCACGGTCAGGGGGCCATGCCGTCATCACCGTGGATGCCTGCTACAAGTACGGCTTCGAACTCGTCCCTTTTCCCGGCGAATACCTTGAAAAAATAAAAACGTTATATGATACAAATATCATCGCCCACCAGAACCCGCTGGATCTCGGCGAGATATTCGATTACACCATATTCATAAAGATTCTCGAGGAAACCCTTAAACTGGACAACGTCGACGGTATTATATTCAACCATGTGTACCAGTCAAGCTACGAGGCCGAAATGTCCCGCACCTTTCTCAACGGCGTGCAGGAACTGACGGCGAAGTACGGGAAACCCGTGGCCGTTACCCTCATCTCCGATGCCGATGAAATTCTCGACATCCAGAAAAATCATCCATTCCCCACTTTCACCACACCCCTGCAGGCCACCACGTCACTCTGGGGCTCGTATTACTACTACACGCGCCTCAGGGACCGGAACGGCAGGGGCAAACCAGTGGAATATCCCGTGAAAAACAATCAGATCGATTCCATCAAGTCACTGTGTCTGCATGAGAAACGGATTCCCCTTACCAACGAGGCCCTGGAGATATGCCGGGCCGTCGGCATTGAACCGGTAAAGCAATGCGTCATACAAAACGAAAAGGATGCACGGGGCTGCAGCCTGACCTGGCCCGTTGCAGCAAAGCTCCTCTCGCGCGACGCCTCACACAAAAGCGACGTGGGCGGTGTACAGCTTGATATTAATTCGACGGCAGAACTTGAAAAGGCCGTGAAGGACATGACAACCTCCATTTCGAAACTTCCAGGCAGCCCTGCCATGGACGGATTTCTTGTCCAGGAGATGGCGCCAAAGGGCGAGGAATTTTTTGTGGGCGCCAGCCGGGACCCCGTGTTCGGCCCCATTGTGGTGGCGGGATTCGGCGGCATATTTATCGAGGTGCTGAAGGACCGGGCCATCCGCATTGCTCCCGTAACGGAATTAGAGGTGCGGGAGATGCTTAACCAGCTGAAGATGGCGCCCCTCCTGAAGGGTGTACGCGGCAGGCCCGCCCTGGATGTGGATGCCCTGACGGATCTCATCTGCCGCGTCTCGTGGCTCATCCATACACGGAGCGATATCCACGAGCTGGATCTGAACCCCGTTATAGTGCATCCCGCGGGAAAGGGCCTTTCCATTGTGGACGCCCGTGTCTTTTTCGGTTGACGGAAATCGAAATTGACAGTACCTTGAGGCAAGCACAGAGTCAGAAAGCAGGGAGATGCATATATGCCTTTTAAAAGAGCGCGGAATTTATTCAGCATAGTTTATCTGGTCTGCGCTTTTTTAATTACAGGCTGTGCCGGATTCTACGACTACGCAACAAAAGGCGTGCCCCTGGTCTATGCCTTCTCCTCCGACGGCGGCATCCTCACCATCCATATAGCAAGCGAGGAGAGCCATTACGCCTTTGAGCAAACCTTAGCCTTCACCCCGAGCGGCATTTCGGTCAACGGCCGCAGTCAGATAATGGCATGGGACGCCTCAACCACCTATGTAAGCCAGGACGGTTTTTCCAGCCTGACTTCGTGGACCGGCTCCCCCTTAGAAGCACCGATTGGTCTTAATGATAATTTCATATTACCGGACAATTCCGACTTTATGACATTCGACATGGACACAGGCACCTGGACATTGGCACATACTTTTTCCGGTGCGGGCTCTCCCATCACGAACATATTTCAGGGTCAGGGACAAGAAGCATATTTCTGTGTAAACAACGCTCCTACCTCGCTCGACATCTACAGGCTATACGAAAGCGGCTCCACGCTTGTTTCAAGCAATACCTACCCGACCATGCCCGGATCTTTCACGACCGGATTCCGTTACGGGGATACTTTTTATCTGTGCAACACCATAACCACTCTTGAAAACGTATTCGTCGTTAAAAACGGAGTGGCCACTTCTCTCAATCCGACCTTTGTGTCCGGCAACAGTGTTTCAAGCATAGCCGTAACCGAAGCGGGCGGTATTTATTTAATCGTCAATACCGGCGGCGCCTTTGAATTAAGACAGATTTCGGCCGTTGATACGATAATAACGGTTATCTCCCTGGGAACGAGCGGGTCCTTCACCATGCCCCCCCTGGGCAGGAACAGGCTGGTTATCGCGGCAAACAGTGCAGATACGGGCTACAACGGCCTGTATATCTTTGATATCGAAAAAAATGCCATCACCACACATTTTACCGACTCAGACACCTTTGCAGTATGCGCGGTGTATTAAAAATTTCCAGGGAGGAAATCAAAGCATGACACTAACTTTTACAAAGGGCGAACGGGATGCCCTGATTTTTCACCTGACATTCACCCTTTTCAGTATCATGATTCTCGCCGCACCCTTTAATCTGAATGTCGGGCCCCGGCTCCTGATACTCACAATTTTATACAACCTGAGCCTCCCCCTGGCGGCAAAGCGCCTGGGACATACAGAATGGTTTCTGCCGTGGCTCTTTTCCTTCTGCGTGAGCCTGTTCCAGGTTTTCCCCGACTGGTTCCTTTCGGCGGCCCTGGATATTCTCGCATTTCCCGAGGACGGGCTCTTTAAAATCGGTACGGTCTCGGGATACATGCCCTTCCTATGGACCATTCCCATGTTCTTGGTGATCTATTCCGCTGAAAGAATAAAAAACCGTAAAGGCAATGCTGCATCATACCTGACAGCAGCCCTGGCGGCCCTCATCATCTTCGGCGGATCGGAGCAGACCATGTGGATACTGGGATCGTGGTACCCGAAAAATGTCACCCTGGTGAGCCACACGGCTATTTACATACTCATTCCGGAAATGCTCCTGGGACTCTTCGGCTATTTCATGTACAGGGTCGTGGAGGGAAAAAACAGATGGTCCATCATACCGGCGGCCTTTGCCGTCATGCTCCTGTACCTGGGAGCGGCCTCTTTCTTCTATCTGATGATTGAAAAGGTGATTCTGGCATGACAACATGGTGTGCAGACACGGTTAGTAGTGAACGGTTTGAAACCGTTCACTACTAACCATAATACCGTTCGCTACATGCCGCAAAACCGTTAAATTCAAAAAATGCCTTTACTTATTCGTTTCCGCAGCCTTTGAATATTTCAGAACATAGACGAACCGCATAAGGTTTCTTTCAACGGCGTTGATAATAACACCTCCGCCAAGAAAGGCCGATTCGATAAAACACTTGCATCCCTTTTCCATAACCTGGGCCACGGCATGGGCTTCATCGAAGTTGCTGCCGCCGCAGAGGGCCCCGTGATCTGCCAGGAGCACGCCGCTGCGGCGGCGCAGTCCCTTGAGGACGGACCGGATTTCTTTCTTACCCGGTGTTACAGTGAATGCGGCCACCTTAGCCGATGCGCCCACTATCTGGGCCATGTCATCGAGCATGGGCCGCACCTCGTGCCCCGCCTTTGAAGCCGTCATTATGTTAAGCTGCGTCGCATGCACCAGGGCATTCATTTTTTTCTTTTTCAGATAAACAGCGGCATGTAGAATATACTCCGGCGACGGCTTTGTTTTGCCTCCCCAGGAGAAATCCTCGAGACTCACGGCAACCATGTCATCGGGGCGGCATTTACCGGGGTCGGCGTTTTCCGGTGTGATGATCATACAATCGCTGAATCGGCAGCTTATAACGCAGCCGGTTCCCTGGATAACTCCCTCTTCGGCGAGTTTTTCCATCCACCGGCATACCTGCTTTTTGGTTTCTTCCAGATTCATGGATTACCTCTTCGCATATTTTTTCAGATAATATTCATGCATGCGCTTCACATCAAAGGCGCCGCTTTCTCCGGCTTCCTTCATGTACTGCTTCTCGATGTAGGCCGCGCACATCTCTTCAAGTTTTTTTGAGACCATGAAGGCCTCGTTCATGTCGGCCCCGGCGCAAACGGCACCGTGGTTTGCCATGAGAGCTGCCTTGCGTCCCTGCAGCGCGGCTGCCGTACCCCGGGCAAGTTTCCCCGTTCCCGGCAGGGCATAGGGGGCCACCCTGACGGAAGAACCGACCAGGCGCGCCATCTCATCATCAATGGCCGGGACCTCCTTCCGGGCCGCAGCCACCGTGGAGGCATTCATCTGGTGCGTATGAACAACAGCGCCGATACCCCTGTCCAGTTTATACACCTCGGCATGGAGACCCTTTTCCGATGAAGGCTTAATGTGGCTGTCATAGCTGAGATCAGCGATTTTCACTAAAACAATATCATCGGGCGTGAGGTCCTCATAGGTCCTTCCGCTGGGGGTTATGACAAAACTGTCATCATCGACCCGCACGCTGATATTGCCCCAGGTCCTGGCCACGAGTCCTTCCTTCAAAAGCTTAATGCCCGCTTCACACACGGTTTTTTTCGCCTGTTGTATATCCATGATCGCTCTCCCTGTTATTTCACGCCCTCGATATTTTTAAATACGCGCTCGAAACGTTTCAGGGCGTCATCGATGACCGCATCACTCTGCGTGGCATTGGTATAGAGACGGCTCCCCGCCAGAGTAACCACGCCCTCGGCCATATAGGCGCAGCCCATATGTTCCATAATCACTTTCCGCTCCTTGGCTCCCTTAATGGTGGCGGAAATAGTCCATGGTTTTTTCCAGTTCACATCGAGGAGCATGGTTCCTACGGTTTCCAGATGGCAGATGGATCCCTGATTGAAGGCCACGAAGGGAAGATTGTATTTATTGATGAGGCTCTGGAGCCCCCTGGTCAGCCTGTCCCCGGCCCTTCCTGCTTTTTCAGCTGCATTCTGCTTTTCCATTTCACAGATGGTGAAATACCCCGCAGCCGAACTGAGCGGATTGGCCGCCATGGTTCCTCCCACAAGGGCCTTCTTCTGTTTGCCTCCGGCGATTCCGGCCGAAAGGAATTTCATGTATTCTTTCTTGCCGGCGAGTCCTCCAGCCGATGGATAGCCGCCAGCCAGGACCTTGCCGAGAACCGTGAGGTCCGGTGTCACACCGAAATAGCCCTGTGCCCCGCTGAGACCAATACGGAAAGCCGTGACGACTTCATCGAAAATGAGGAGTGCCCCATATTTATCACAAAGCTGGCGCACCTGCTGGTTGAAATCCTTATCGAGTGGGCGTGTACCGCTTTCAGGACCGATGGGTTCCATGATGACGGCAGCCGTGCCTCCACGGAATTTGTTCAGCCACAGCCGCCGCTCGAGGGATTTGATGTCATTGGGATAAAATTCCTGCGTATACTTGAAACAGTTTCGGGGAACACCGTGGGCTTCCAGGTGCATGGTCCCCGGTAAACGGATGCCGTAGGCCAGCTGATCGCTCCAGCCGTGATAAGCACCACCCATCTTAATGATATATTTCTTCTTTGTTGCCAAACGGGCCACGCGGATAGCGGCCATGTCAGCCTCGGTACCGCTGCCCAGCATGCGGAGCATATCCACACCGGGCATGAGTTCGGCTACTTTTTTCGCCAGCAGGTATTCGTACTCATGAAAAAGACCGGTAACGGGACCGCATGTTTTCAGAAGCTCCATGACCTTGTCACGGACAACTTTCGGGTTGCTTCCCAGGACCGTAGGTCCCCCTGCCTGGAGAAAATCGATGTATTTATGCCCGTCCAGGTCGTAGAGATATCCTCCATCTGCCTTTGTAAAAACAAGGGGAAAGGGGTGGTTGAAGGCCAGATTATGCTGCACCCCCCCGGGGATATATTTCACGGCCTCGTCGATCATGGCTTTAGACTTCTTACATTCCCGGTAAAACCACTGCTCATAGGACTCCAGGGTTTCCTTTTTCAGCGTCCGTATGGGACTGCTGATCAGTTTATAGAGCTGCCGGTAAACCTCTTTTGTATCAGGGTATTCACTTATGGCAAAACCCGTGGTTTGCATTGTTTCTTTCTTTGTTTTTCCCTTTGTTTGTTTCATTGGTTCCTCCTAATCCTTTCATCGGCGGTCTTCCGGACTTTAACAGTATGATGAAGTGCCGTGACTACCCCTATCCGTCATATCCGTTTCATGGACGACGGGTGCGGTTATTCCGCTCTTCCTGACATAGTATGTATCAATAAAAATGCCCCTTGTCTTATCACAACCTGATTAATCATAAATTGGATACCATGAAATCAAACCAGGTTGCAACAATTTTCAGGGATATTCCCCATCTGTAAACAATTTACTCCGGGAAAAGCAGTATCCCTACTGTCATATTTTACCTCTTTTATTCAGCCTGTCTATTGAAATATTTTACCATCGTAGCTATCCTGATAATATATGCTTTTATTGAGAACGTCCATGTATATCACGGAACTCCAATTATGACAATTATCAACCGGCGAAACAATCCCAGAAGGCAGGTAGAACGAAGGTATTCTGAGCGCAGAGCACGGAGTAGAAGGAGTATAGACCTGGGAATTGCCGGAAGAGGAAGCTTCAGAGAGCGTTCCCCGAACGACCGCCGCCTGATGGAGCGGCGCCTTCATGACCGGCGCGACACGGATCGGCGTGTTGAAAACAGGGGAAGGTCTTTTTCCGCCGACATCACCGGGCGGGAGGGAAAGGACCGACGCCGCCTTGAAAGGAGAGGGGAGCAGCGCCGATATTCCGATCGCCGTAGTACAGCCAGCATCATCAGCCTGGCGATGAACCTCTGTGAGCGGAAACAACACGACCGACGAAGCAATGAACGCCGCAGTATTGATCGCCGCGACATGGACCGCAGGCTGACGGAAGAGGATTGATATCCGCAACCCTTTCATTCATTATTAAAATAAAAGGGCCGGTTGCCTGAATCCACCCCGATTAATATATTCGTTTAATGAGGCCCGTTCAAATCTCTCTCGGGAAAAACCGGTAGATATTTTACCGCAAGGATATAGAGAAAAACCATGCTTACAAAAATCCCCGCTGTTACAAACACTTCCTGCGCCGAAGGAATATATGTATTAAACCTGCGCCAGGGAAAGCAGGGAACCGCGCATCCTCTTATGGTAAGCACCAGTTTATTGATGATCATTGCCGTCACTCCTGAAGCGGCGCCTGCCAGCATGCAGACATCCCTCTTTTTAAAACCATTTAATAGTACGACAGAAACAGCCAGAAGAACAAGCTCCACCACGAGCAGATACATGCCATTGATACCACTCCAGAGTTCCGGGAAGCTTCTATCTGCAAGCGGAACATAATAGAAAGCCAGAATACAGATATCCACAATTCTCAAAATTAAAAATATTAAAAAGACATTGCCTGATATTCCCGCAAGCTTCCCGTAGGCGGCTCGCGGAATGGATTCCCTGCCGACTTTTATTTCATAGAAGCGTGTGACAAAAACAGTAAAAGATGATCCTGCCGCCATGGCCCCGATGATAGACAGAAAAAAAAGATGGGGTCCGTACCATGCCGGGCGCGCATAGAGTACGCCGAAAAGCCCTCCCAGGGATCCCTGGTGGAAAAAGGAAAGAAAGGTTCCCGTTGCCGCCATTATCCACATCATCTTATGGAGATAGTGTCCCGCCTCCCGCAGAAACCGGTATTTTGCCAGCATCCGGTTTTTCAGAACAACCGGTGTAAATTCCACGCAGAGTATACACAGGTACATGAGGACGCAGAAAGCCACCTCGGTCATCATGGAAACAGGCATCAGTCCTCTCCCCCAATTAGGATAGATATAGAGAAACCACGACCGAACAGGCTGGCCCACATCGAAAATAATAAAAACCGGCGTAAAAACATAACAAAGGAGACCAATTAGCACGGCCGAATTCACCAGGGGCTTTAATTCATCGATATGCAGAATGTAAAACATGAAACCGGTAAAAAATGCACCTCCTCCCAGGGCAATGAGACCCAGATCGCCCACAATCCACAAAGCCCAGGGCATATGATTGCTCATCCCTGTGCAGCCGAGCCCACCCAGTAAAACCTGAATTGCCGAAATGACGAATCCGGCTTCAATAATCAGTGCGGCATATATGACTACTCTCGTCTTCAGATTATATGAATTGATCCTCCCAATCAATCCCTTCACGGTCACTCTCTCCATGGCTAACCTCACAATTTCAACTATTAGAGTAATTACTCTACACAAATACATGTCTAGAGTATATACTCTATTTGTCAATTCATTTTAATCAGAAATTGCCAGAAGCTGCATTATGGCGGTCCATACAGCGGGCTTGACATATGGCTTTAAAAGAAAACGAAACTGCAGAAGACGGATGCGGATATTTCCGGCGGTGATCTTTTCCCCGTGGATGTACATGGAAGAGATGAGAAACTCGGTTCCGGTCCAGAACACATTGATGAAGGCGTCCCTTTCAACGCCCGACAGGGGCCGTTCCAGAAGGCCGGCATTGTTCATAAAATCAATTATTTTTGCCACATCCCTGAACCTGATATTTTTATTCTTCACATACCGCTCCCGGAGAACCTTATCGCGGGAAAGAAGAGCGGGCAGGTCCAGATAAAAAAACCGGTAATCATAAAAAAGAAGACACGATTTATCCACTATCTCAACGAGATCGGACAGTTCGGGAATGGAGGATTCTCTCTGCCATAATCGGTCAAAGGAAAGTACCCACCGGTCAAAGATGAAACGGATGATCTCCTCCTTATTTCTGAAGTGGTAATAGAGGTTACCGGGACTGATTGACAGTTCCTTTGCTATATGGTTCGTCGTTATATTCAGTGATCCATGCTCGTTAAAAAGAGCAAGCGAAGTCTTGATTATACGTTCTCTGGTATCCATTAAAAACCTTTGATTCGCTTAATATAACTTTTCCATCAGCCATGCCATATTCTGACCCAGGGTTCTCATCACCTGTACCCCCTCCTCGTCCTGTTCGACGTCGCCGATATTCCTGCCAACACCGCTGTTCCAGTAATTCGAGCCGGGAATGATCATTTCGGCGATAAGAAAAAAATAATTAAGGGAACTGAACACGTGATTTGCCCCGCTCCGCCGGACGGCCACAACGGACGCCCCGACCTTCCGCCGGTACAGATCGGTATTGGCGCGGCCCACCATGCCTGCCCGGTCGATGAGGGCCTTCATCTCCGTGGTGACATTGGAAAAATAGGTGGGTGATCCCAAAATGATCCCCTGGGCATCACGCATTTTATCAATGCATTCGTTGATTATATCATCATTGAATATGCAATGGCCGTCCTTTTTCTCAAAACATTTATAACAGGCCGCACAGCCCCTGATAAGTCTTCGGCCTATGTGGACCGTTTCACATTCGATTCCTTCTTTCTTCAGCTCATCAAATACAATATTGATGAGAATATTCGTGTTCCCTTCGGCACGCGGACTTCCGTTAAAAGCAACTACTTTCATCACAACCCCTTTTCTTTTTCGATATAACCGGAAATTACACGATCCAGGATGTCCAGTGGCATGCTCCCGTTCAGGAGGATAAGATCATGAAACTTCCTGATATCGAAACGGCTTCCCAGCTCCCTTTTCATTCTTTCCCGGTATTCCAGCAGTTTAATCATACCGATTTTATATGCACAGGCCTGTCCCGGCATGACAATATACCGTTCGATCTCGGCCGTTACATCCGTGACGGACATGCCGGTTTTTTCCAGCATGTAGGCTATGGCCCTCTCCCTGGTCCACTTTTTCCGGTGTATGCCCGTATCAACAACGAGTCTCACGGCCCGGAACATTTCGGCCTGGAGCCGGCCCAGGTTGCTGAAAGGATCATCCTGATATCCCTGCTCCCACGCGAGCCTTTCGGCATAGAGGGCCCAGCCCTCAACATAGGCGGTAAAGGGATACACCTTCCTGAACATGGGCACACCCTTTAAGTCCATGGCGATAGCCAGCTGCGTATGATGGCCCGGGACCGCTTCATGATAGGCCAGGGTACGCATGCCGAACCTGACCTGGTCCCCGGTATTTCTCAGGTTAACATAAAATATCCCGGGCCTGCCGCCGTCCATGGAAGGCGGATTGTAATATGCCGTCGGCGAAGTGGCCTCCTTGAAAACGGGGAGCCGTTTTACCTCGACCTTCCGGTCCGTACCCGTGGCAATAAAGCTTTTCACTCCCGCCTCCATCTCGCGCACAATGGCCTCGTAGTCCCGGAGAACCTGTTCTTTCCCCGGAGCTGTATCGGGGTACAAAAACCTTTTCTCTTTTGCGAGTCTGTTCATAAACACAGACACGGGAGCCCCGGTATATCCCTGCGATTGAAGTATTTCTCTCATTTCCGATTCTATGCGCTTCACTTCGGCCAGGCCCAGTTCGTGGACCGATTCAGGGGTCATATCAGTTGTTATGTGCCAGCGAAGAATCCAGGCGTAGTAAGCGTCCCCATCGGGCAGCTTCCAGACACCGTCATCGGTTCCGGTCTTCATCTTCAGATCCTTCATGTAGGCGATGAGTTTTCCGTATGCCGGGTATACCGTTGAAGATATATCCTGCAGGGCCTGCTTTTTTAATTTCTCCCTTTCTTCCCTGTCAATGGTCCTGCATGCATCAATCTTTGCAGCAAAGGAGGTATACAGTATATTTTCCGACGGCGGCGCGGCAATGAAACTTTCCATCTGGTTTATCACTTTAGTGACGACGAAACGCGGCGGTATGGCTTTCATCGCTTCACGCATACGCAGGGATTCCAGGACCTGGTCGAATTTAACACGGAAAGCCCGGAGACGCTGTATGTAGCGGTCGGCACTCTTCTTTCCGGTTATACGGTGCATGGATTCAAGAAAGGCCGGCACCTCGCTCTGGACGCCGAAAAGCTGATTGACGGGATAGGGTGTCGGGCAGTTGACATTGTTCAGGTGGTAAGGGAATCTTTCCGATTCAACCTGATCCCGCAGGTACCGGCTGAAAATATCATCGGTGAGCTGTTCCTGACGGGACAGGCCGGACCGGTCATATCCCTGTAAAAGCACGAGTCCCTTCTTCGCCATTTCACGGCTCTCTCTTTCATGGGCAGGCGATGAATCGGTGAGTTTCCCGCTGTGAAAATCCAGAAGGGTGTTGTCGATAAAACCCAGATAGGTGAGCATCTCCGGGTCCCCCATGAGACTCTGCAGCGTAATTCTCTCCACGGCATGATTGAAACTGCAGGGCCTGCCCAGAAAGAGTTTATACGTCCATATGCCGACAGCCAGAATTATGATCAGAGCCATGCCAATAAAATATTTTTTCACAGGAACCTCCCATATGAAATCCGTTTCTTTTTCATCGGCCCGCATCCGCATCGACCGAGTCCCGCTCCGGCATCAGCCAGCGTCCCGGACCGTATTCATCCTGCACAGCTCGCAGCCTGTCACGCATGCCGGCAAATTCCTGTTTTTTCATGAGGAGCCACTTCATATGTTCCATCAGGCCCTCGGGTGAAAACTCGCGGGGAAACCGGGAGAAAGAAATATCCTCTCCCTCCAGGGTTCCCTCGGCCTTGCACAGGGCACACTCCAGTTTCCCGTTTCTGACGCGAAAGAGGTCCGAATGACACCGGGGACATCTTCCCGGCTGCGGAGGCATTACAATTCCGTCGGCAAGAGGACGCGCGAGCCCTTCGATCCTGTCGGCAAACCCGTCACCCAGGACTGCCTCGCCGGGGTGTGTTCCGTGAAATATTCCCAGGCCCAAGACCCTGAAACCCAGGGCGCTCACCTGTGATATGAGGGCCGTATCGGCATAGCCGCGGTAGTCCTCCCTCCCCAACGTCAGGGCCGCAACAACGGGTATTTTTTTAAAGACGGCGTGATAGCGTCCGGCCTGGAGCGCCCGGTCAGCGGCCATCTTCAAAATTCCCACGGGGCCCAGGACATAATCGGGGACGGCGAAAATGAGGGCCCCTGCCCGGGCCATCTGTTCCAGTAGCCACTCCATATCATCTTTTATATTGCAGGACACGCCTGGAAGGAGGCACGCATAGCATCCCTTGCAGGGACGTATGTCCAGTGAAGCAAGGCGGATGAGTTCGAGATCGTCCTCGCGTCCCAGGCTCCGCGCCATGGCCCTGATCACCAGTTCACTGTTGCCCTTTTTCCTGTATGAGCCCGTAATGCCGAGCAGCGTCTTTCCTTTCGTTTCTTTTTCCATCATCCCCGTCCGCATATGGTTATATTTTCCGTCATCGGCTCCATGAATCCAGCCGCGCCCCGGCATCTTCACGAAACGCCGATCGTATCCTAATGACATGCAGCCGGTATGTCAAAACAAATACGGATTGATTGCTTCATTTCCGCTATAAAGACACAATCATAATCATGGTTTATTACAATGAATATTATTCACTCCGGTAATATTATGTTTGAAATTTTTCTGTACCGACGTATAATGAGGCCATAAAAAAAAGCAGTATTATTTACCGGACAAAGCTTGAATAATGTTCAGTAATAAGGACAACTGCAACACAAAAGGGGTAGTTTTATGAGCAGAAAGGATTATCAATCGGGGATGTTCTGTATCGATATCAACTGCGCACACCATAAGGCCCTGGAGGGTCTGAAAGACAATGCCTACATGGACCGGAAAAAAGAGCTCTGCGGGGGCTGCTACGCTTGGAAGTTTTTTGTCTGGCTCCAGGATCACAAATACCGCATGGTTCAGACCCTGCCGGAGATGCCCAACAGGGAACTGGTGGCGCGCATCAAGGGCATTGACCCGGTACGCGTTGAAGATCTCACCGACGATGAGATTCTCTGCCTGTAATCAGGCGGGCAGGGATTACTTTTTCCTGAGAACCATGACAGCGATGTCATCTCCGGCGCCGCTGTTCCGTATATGCCTGTTGAAATCGCGCATAATATCATCAAGTATCTCCCGCGCCGTATTGCCCGCCGTGTTCTTCAATGAATTTTTTATCCCGTCCATGCCGAACTCCTGTCCATCGGCATTCAGACCTTCCAGCAGGCCGTCGGTGAAGAGGAGCAGAATATCGCCCCGATTCACGTTGAAACGTATGGAATCATATACTGGCTTTGATCCTTTTATTCCCACGGGCATGCCCCGCAGGGCTCCGTCATTGGGCCGAACGCGCACAACCTTGCCCGACGATTCCTGCCTGACAAAGAGATCGGGATGCCCGGCATTGACGTACTCCACCGTTCCCCCGCTAAACCGGAGGACGATGCCGCAGAGATAATTATCCACATTTTCCAACTCATCCTCTATCTCCGCATTTACTTTTTCCAGGAGCGCTCCGAGTTTTTCATCTTCGAAGGCGGAGAAATTCCGCACCAGTATGGATTTCGAAAGGAGTGTGATAAGGCCCGAAGCGATGCCGTGTCCCGAAACATCGAAGAGTGACAGGCCGTGGAGCACATTATTCTTAATATAGAAGTCATAAAAGTCGCCCGATATTCCCGACATGGGAAGAAAGGCCAGGGCTATATCCCAGTCGGGAAGCAGCGGCGGCGTCTGCGGAAGCATGCTGGTCTGAACATTGACCGCCATGTCCATGTCTATTTTCGCTATGCGCTGCGCCTCTTCCATATTTTTATTCGTATGTATAAGCTGATCATTCACTGACTCCAGCTCTTCCATGGCGCTCTCCAGTTCCTCGGTGCGAGCCTTCACTTTATTCTCCAGGTCCCTGTTGAGTTCCGAAACCTCGTGATACAGGTCCAGGAATTCACCCTGAAGTACATAGGCCATGGACAGGACAATAAGCATGAAAGCATACTCGATCAGGTACACGAAGGGATAAAGTGCCATGCCCACCAGGATGTCGTTAACCGCTGCGGCGAAAAAAAGTCCCATGGCCACGAGAAGAGGCGTGGCATGGCGACGAAACCCGCCGGCATAATGCCTGACAATGACATAAATGATAAATACGAAACCGAGCAGGAGAGAAGCATATTCCACTACATAAATGAGGCCAGGATTGGCCTCGTAGTAGGTCACGCTTGTCAGGCTTCCCAGCTTCACATAGCGCTTGATGCTGTTTTCCGCCGACAGGGTCAGGTCATTGCGAACCACGAGTCCCAAGATGAAAAGAACACCGAACCATACCGTCGAGAAAATAAAAAGGGGCTTTTTCTCATACTTGGCATAATATCGTATAAACCATATTATGGAGATACTCATAAGGGCAATGCTGGCGAACTGCAGGCGTTGCCATACAATTCCCTCTTCCACGGAGCCGGCATTGTAGAGCATGAAACAGAAGATATCATACAGGGCCGTTGAAAAGCAGGTCAGGGCGAAGAACAGGTCTTCACGCCCGGTTTGTCTCCGCAGATAGAACAGGGAGTAGTATAATCCAACATAGAATGATACGGCCGTCATGCAGGCCACGGGCAGCGATACTATGTTCATGGAGCCCTTCCTTTAGAAAATCTTCCTTATCCCCATGGGCAGCCGCCCGGAGAAAATCCCCTGACGCATCAGGTGCGACAAGGGAACCGTTTCTCATCAGAACTATCAGAAATGAAGATAAACATCAAACCATTTTCCCGATAATCAGGAAATGACCTGTGGACTCTTATTGATACGACACTCCCATCATGGTGAATACCGTACGGTACAGATCCTCATAGACATGTACCTCATCAAGTTCACCGGCATCTTCGGCAGCGGTTTCCGTCAGGGAAATATCCCCGTCAAGAATCATTTTCTTATATTTTCCCTCCAGCAGTGATACAGGTTCCCACAGGGGCAGGTCCCCGCTGTTGGGATCGCCGTTGCGCATAAACTGCGACCAGTACTCCATCATGGTCCGGGACAGGGACTCCCGTTCAGCCTCCGTATTACTGCTCCAGGCGAAACGGAAAAGGCTTGTTGGAGACGTGTCAAAGACGCCGAAAAGAAAACTGATCTCCAGACCGTGACACGCACCGATGACAAAATCGATGGGTCCTGTCTCGTTATCCCAGTCAAACCGGTATGCATACACATCATCCTGGTACAGGGACATGGCAAAGGCCGGTACCTCAACGCCCATGATACTGAAGAGCCCGCTCCCCGCCAGGGACAGGGGCTCATACACGGGCAGCAGCGCGGGATACAGTATGTCACTGGCTTCCAATCCCGGATCATCGGGATCCATCGTTGCAATGAGCTCTGCCAGTTCCCGGTCCGTCAGCCTTGATATGAGCAGGGGCAAAAATATCTTCATCTCTTCGCGGTTGCAGCCCGCAATAAAGGGAACACGGTTATACCGGCCCGACTTCAGCCTGGCCAGGGCACCTTTCGGTATGACCACGCCGTCCTCATAAATCTGCCCGGGACCTCCCGTGGTAAGGCCCCCGGGTCCGACTGCCAGCATCCCGTAAAGATCCCCAGGACTTTTGGCCCGCAGGTAGGCGGCCAGCCAGACATTGCCCTTTTCCGCCATGAGTGCCTCCGCCGCCTCACGGGTTTCGGCAAGCCCGTCCTTCACCAGCAGGCTCACGATAAGAGCATCGGAGGCGCTCTCTCCCGAAGCAACTGTATTGGTCGAGATAAAACCGCTCTGCGATATGGCCCTGTGGAAGAGTCCCGCGGCCTTGGGTGAAATCAGCATGGAATAGACATTGGCACCGCCGGCCGACTCGCCGGCTATAGTAACATTTCCGGGATCACCGCCGAAGGCCGTGATATTATCCCGGACCCACTTCAATGCCATGATGATGTCAAGAGTTCCATAGTTGCCCGAATCATCGAGGGGATCTCCGGTTTCCAGGCAGGGGTGCCGGAACCATCCCATGAGCCCCAGGCGGTAGTTGATACTCACCACCACGGTGCCGGTCCTCGCAGCGAAATGTGCCCCGTTATAAATACTGATAGCCGCATTCCCCGTGGTATTGCCGCCTCCATGTATCCACACCAGCACAGGAAGCCCGTCCTGGCTTCCAGCGGGACGCCATATATTAAGCGACAGACAATCCTCGCTGCCCATGGGAACGCCGAATATGTCGGCATCGAGCATGAAGCCCAGAAGGCTTCCCACCTGGGGACACATGGCGCAGAATTCACGGGCTTCACGCACGCCTTCCCAGGAGCGCGGCGGCCTGGGAGCCTTCCAGCGGAGAGTGCCCGCGGGCGTTTCCGCGTAGGGAATGCCAAGCCATGCCAGGGTATTCTCCACATCGGTAAAGCCCTGCACTGCCCCGTACATGGTCTGCTTCACCAGGTCAGCATCGGTATCTACAGAACCGGAACCCATGGTAATCCGGTCACCGGTATTACAGGACTGTTCCGGGTTTTCCGTTGAATTGTCGCACCGGGGAAATATAATAACAGCAATGATGAAAAAAAGAGGAATAAGAGCGGTACATTCAATAAATCTTTTCATAAACCCTCCCGAAAAAGATTTTTCAATGCCTTATATTCCTGTCATCATAGGCTGAAATTACATCATTAGCAATCATTTTTCCGGCCAGCCGGAATTTATTTTTTCCTGATAAATAAAACGGCTCTGTCCACACAGGCGTGTCAGAGCCATTCAATGTTTATTCTTTACCGCTGATAGTATATTACTGAGCCATCTTTATTTCATCCCATACTTTACTGTATTTAACATTCTCCGCTCCCATATCCTTCAGTACATCGGATTTTTTTACAATGGATGCGGGAAGGTTTACCGCCGGATTCTTCAGAAAATCTTCAGGCATGAGCTTCTGTGCTGCCGTATTGGGTGCCAGGTAGTTTATGTACTCCATGTTTTTCGCACTCACAGCCGGGTCCAGCATGAAGTTAATGAAGGCGTAGGCAAGTTTGATATTCTGGGCGGTTTCCGGGATCACCATGTCATCACAGCTCAGCGAGGTGCCTTCCTCGGGAACGGCAAAGGCCAGTTTCTTGTTCTGGTCCATGAGCTGCAGGGCATCGCCATTATAGGTATGGATAAGATAAAATTCCCCGGCATCAAGACCGCGCTTTGCCTCGTCCACTTCAAACTTGGCGATATTTTTCTTCCACTTGATAACCGTATCCCCGGCTTTTGCCAGTTCTGTTTCGCTGTGAGTGTTATAACTGAACCCATTGTATTTCAGAGCGGCTCCCACGGTTTCCCGTACATCATTGAGAAGCGTCATGCGTCCCTTAAGGTCCTCCCTTTCAAACATGGACCATGATGCCTTGAAGTTTTTAACTTTATCTTTGTTATACGCGATACCGGCAAAGCTCATCATGTAAGGGACGCTGTATTGCATGTCTTTGTCAAGGGCGAGTTTGAGATATTCTTTATCCACATTTCTCAGGTTGTCGATTTTCCCGTGGTCCAGGGATTTCAGCATGTTCTGTTGATGCATCACGTTTATCATATAACTTGAGCAGATGTACAGATCATAGCCCACGGCACCGGCCTTAACCTTTGCATAGAGAGCCTCGTTGGAATCAAAAAAATCCATGATAACACGGCAATTGTTCGCCTTTTCAAACTGCGTAATCACTTCGGGATTCACGTAATCGGCCCAGTTGTATACATGCAGTTCCGTTTCCTTTTTCCCGCAGGATGTTCCCGCGAAAACAACCAGTGCAGCCAGCAGACACAGTACGATTCTTTTCATCATTATTTCTCCTCCAGAAGTTTTTTACTGATAATAATAATTATAAAGGTGAACGTTAAAAATATTCCCGTCAACGCGTTTATCACCATGGGAGACCCGTGTTTCATCATGCTGTATATGTAAAGCGGGAGCGTGGCCGCTCCCGGACCGGTAACAAAAAAGGTGATAACGAAATCATCGATTGAAAGGGTGAATGCTAAAAGGCCCCCGGCGAAGATACCCGGCGCCAGTATGGGTATCATAATCCTGCGCACGGCGGTAAACCACGACGCACCCAGGTCCATGGCGGCCTCCATCACGGAGTAGTTGAAATCCTGGAGGCGGCCCATGACCACCATGGCAACGTAGCTGATGCAGAAGGTCACATGGGCGAGATATATGGTGAACAGTCCCAGATGCACCTTCAGCGCGACAAAAAAGAGCAGGAGACTTATGCCGATAAGTATGTCGGGAACAACAAGGGGCATGTAGATGAATACGTTATTCACCGACTGCAGAAAAGTCCTGAAGCGGTACAGGGCAATGGCGGCCACAGTACCCAGGACCATGGAGGTGAATGTTGTAGAAAGGGCCACGATGAGGGAGTTGCTCAGGGCATGCCATACGTCCCTGTCATTGAAAAGCTTGCCGTACCACTTGAGAGTGAATCCGCCCCATTCGCCGCCGAAGCGCGACATATTGAAGGAATTAATTATAACGATCAACAGGGGAACATAAAGAAACACGATGATACCCATGACTATGTAGAAGGGAGTTCTGGACCTGTTCACATGAATCCTCCCCTCGTATCGGCCTCATCGTTCTTCCTGCCCCGGGTTGCCAGGCGTATTATGAGTGGCACCATGACGATGAGTATGAGAAGCGTGGAGATAACGCTGGCCTGGGGAAGGTTCCTGTCCACAAAGGTCCTCTGGGCGATCTTGTTCCCTATCATTTCGCCGCCGGGACCTCCAACGATATCGGGAATGACATAACTCCCCAGTGCCGGGATAAGGACCACCATTATTGCCGTTATAAGTCCCTGCTTAATGCCGGGAAGATAGACGCGGATAAAAGCCTGTATTCTTCCGGCGCCCAGGTCATAGGCCGCTTCCATGAGGGAAAAGTTAAATTTTTCCGCGGCCGCATAAATAGGGAGAAGTGCGAAAGGGAGATAGGTGTACACCAGGACCAGAAGCACCGCCTCGCTGCGGTAAAGAAGAAAAGTATTTTCTGATGCGAGATGAAAAAAAACAAGAACCTGTTTAAGCAGGCCTTCGGGATGCAGGACAACCTTCCAGGCGAAAATACGGATGAGAAAATTGCTCCAGAAGGGGACGATGATGAGCAGCAGAAGGATATCACGCCATTTCTTTTCCGCCCTGGCCAGATAATATGCCGATGGAACGGCAAGGACCAGGCAGATGACCGTGGTCAGGAGGCTCAGCCATATGGTTCTCCACATGATGACGGGATATGAGGGATTTGCCAGCTCGGAAAAATTCCGCAACGTCCACTCCCGGCCTATACCGCCGAAACTATCCCCTGCCTTGAAGGCGATAATGAATATGACGATGGTGGGAATAACAAAGAAAATGACGAGCCACACCATGGCGGGCATTGTGAGCAGCAGTTCCGCGAAACGTTTGTTTATGCGTTCCTTCATCTCCTATTCTTCACCGGGGGCCGAAGATTCGCTTTCCATGGCGTCAGCATCGGGAAGCGTCAGCAGCGATTCATCCTTGACGTTATACCTGTCCAGCATGTAACAGTTGTCGGCATGCCATGATATCCACACGTCATTGCCGTGTTCTATGATTTTCTGGTCGAGAAGGAAACGGTCATGGGACTTCCGTATCTGTATGAGGTACTCATTGGCCCTGACCCAGTACGTTGTGTGGGTTCCCAGGTAGATGATATCCTCGACAACGCCCCTGATCATGTTGATACGCCGGTGCTCCTCGGGCTTGTCCAGCGTTATGTTGAATTTTTCCGGGCGGATGCTGAGATAAACCTTGCTTCCCTCGTGAAAGTTCTTGTCATTGTAGACCATGATATCGGTAAATTCCTCGATGTGGAGATAGCTGTAGGAGCCGTCATTCTTGGTGATCTCGGTTTCAAAAAAATTCGTATCGCCGATAAAGGCCGCCACGAAACTATTGGAGGGAGCTTCATACACGGCGGCAGGGGTGCCGTGCTGTTCAATTTTACCCATATTCATTATGGCGATGTGATCGCTGATACTCATGGCCTCGCCCTGGTCATGCGTCACATAGAGAAAAGTGATGCCCACTTCGTCATGAATCCAGTCCAACTCGACGAGCATGCGCTGACGCAGCTTAAGGTCCAGGGCCGCCAGGGGTTCATCAAGCAGCAGCACCTGCGGCTTGTTGATGAGAGCCCGGGCTATTGCCACCCTCTGCATCTGACCGCCGCTCAGTTTCGTGGCCTTTTTATCGGCCTGGTCGGTCATCTGGATAAGATCGAGAAACTTGTCCACTTCACGGGATATCTGGTTTTTAGCGACTTTTGCCATCTGGAGCCCGAATGATATATTTTCACGGACCGTCATGTGGGGGAACAGGGCGTAGTTCTGAAATACCGTATTGACCTGGCGCTTGTTGGAACCCTGATCGGTGATTTCCTTTCCGTTGAGGATGACACGGCCGCTATCGGGGGTTTCAAATCCGGCACAGATGCGCAGGAGCGTTGTTTTACCGCAGCCGCTGGGACCCAGGATGGAAAATATCTCCCCCTTTCCGATGGAGAGCGATACATTATCCAGCACCTTCAAGTCTCCAAAACTTTTTGAGATCCCCTCAAAGATCAGGAATTCGTTCATGGGCGTCCCTCAGAAGCAGGTATAAATAAACGGTTACATTCAGAGAACCTGCATACGGCACGCCCCCTGACGGCAGCACGGTAGAGACAGAACAACTAACTGTAACAGATGCGCACGACAAGTCAAAAATGTTTTTTCCCATAAAAAAAACATACTATTTCCGGGGTATCATCGAGAAAACGGGAAGGCCTATACAGACTAGTAGTGTTCAAATTCCCGCTCTGCCGATGCACCTCCTCTAAAAAAAATATGTTCCGCTCTCACCGGGTTTTTGCCCTCAGGAATGCGGTCACCCTCTCGTACTCTTTTTTAATGTCGCACAGAAGGTCATCATAGTTCCTCTCCTCTTCGCTCCCGGCACTTGTCTCCATGTCAAGCATGAGCGCAGCCAGACCTTCGATACGAAGATTTGCCGCGGTTCCTTTCAGGCGATGAGCATTCCCGCACATGCCTTCAAAATCCCCCCGCTCCACGGAATTCTCCAGGGCTATTATGCACTCGCCGGCATTTTTAATAAAATTCTCCAGCAGCGTCTTCAGCGCCGGCATGGGAATTCCCAGTTCGCCGGCCACTTTCCTGAAATCATAATTCACCGGCTCTCCGGGTCTGACGCCGGCTTCATTTTCA
This sequence comes from Spirochaetae bacterium HGW-Spirochaetae-1, assembly GCA_002839375.1. Classification (NCBI taxonomy): domain Bacteria; kingdom Pseudomonadati; phylum Spirochaetota; species Spirochaetae bacterium HGW-Spirochaetae-1. Next base: position 118,501 of record PGXY01000003.1, read on the forward strand.
CCGGTCGTTCCGGAAGACTCCGTCACGGAATCTACGGGTTCCAGGTACCGTGACAGCATTTTCCTCAGTTCCGCGGCCTCCAGGGGTTTGGGCAGATAATCGTCCATACCCCGTGCAAGCAGGTATTCCCGGTCGCCCTTCATGGCCTTGGCAGTCAGGGCGATAATAGGCGTATGCTTCAGGTTTTTCTCGCGCTCATAATTGAGTATCATTTCCGTTGTTTCAATACCGTCCGATACGGGCATATTGACATCCATCAATATAAGGTCACAGCGGCTTTCCCGGAAAAGATCAAAGGCCTCCAGGCCATTTGTGGCCATAACGGTTTCAATGCCGTACTGCCCCAGCATGAGCTTCATGAGCATCCTGTTTACGGCATTGTCCTCGGCCACGAGAACCCGTGCACTGAAGGATCGGGGGCCTTCATCACCATCGGGTTCCAGCGAAACCGTTTTTAACAATTCAGGATGCAGCACATTTACCAGGGCATTATACAGCTTGGATCCATTCACCGGCAGCGTTATCACATGGGTGTCCCTGCCGGTAATATCCAGCACCTCGGGAAGCTCATCACCGTGGGCGGCCACGACAAGGGGAATGCCGCTTTTTTTCATCATTACCGACCGGAGCGCCTCGCGTTTTTTCGGCGAGTAGACGAAAAAAAGTATATCTATATCGCGCTCATATTCCTCTTCGAAATCGAGTACCACCGTCACCTGGCACTGGAGGGATTGCAGATAACGCATTACCAGTTCCTCCTGGAGAGAATCGGTAGTCTCATTAGTAAAGACAGCGGCCCTGGCCGTTATCGCACCTACTTTCAGAATCGCCCCGCCCATCTCAGGCGATTCAGCCTCCTCCAGGTTGAGGATGAATCTGAATGTGCTTCCCTCCCCTGCCTCGCTCTCCAGATCAATATCGCTCCCCATGAGGCGTACGAGGTTTAGGCTGATGGAAAGGCCAAGACCCGTACCTCCGTATTTCCGCGTTATTGACGTATCAAGCTGCTGGAAGGCTTCGAATATCTGCTTTTTCTTGTAGTCGGGAATTCCAATGCCCGTATCGGCCACGGAGAAGAGAATCCGGCAGGTGCCGGCATCCCCACCGATTTTTTCAACGGTGATTATGATGATACCCCGTTCCGGCGTGAACTTGACGGCATTACTCAGCAGGTTGCTGAGCACCTGCTTTATTCGAAGAGGATCACCCATGACCAGGCCAGGAAGCAGCGGATCTATGAAGGGAAGAAGTTCTATCTTCTTCTCTCCGGCCTTGACATGGAAGAGATCTATCACCGATTCAAATTCCCGCTTGGGATCGAAAGCAACGCTGTCGATTGCCAGTTTTCTGCTTTCAATCTTTGAAAAATCCAGGATGTCGTTTATGATGCCCAACAGGCTTCTGGCGCTGGTACTGACAATATTCAGATATTCCTTCTGCAGTACGTCCATGCCGGTCTGTTTCAGTATCTCGATGAATCCCAGTATGCTGTGAAGGGGCGTCCTGATTTCATGGCTCATATTAGCCAGGAACTCGCTCTTCGCCCTGTTGGCCGATTCAGCCTCGTCCCGAGCCTTCTTCATTTCATCTTCAACGGTTTTCCGGTCCGTGACATTACGCAGTATGACCAGGACCTCGGAAAGACCGCTGATTATGATACGCGCCTCATAATAACGGACCTCATCCCTGAGATACACGGGATATTCGTAGACCTGGATCTCTCTTGTCGCAAAGGCCTTGCCGATAACATTTATGATGTCGGGCATGATACTGTCGGGAAATACTTTTCTGATCTTGTCCCTGAGATAGTCGTCTATGTACATACCACGATCATCGAGCCTGAACATGAGGTCGGGTACGGCTTCCACGAGCGCCCTGTTCCTGCCCTCGCTCTTTTGCATTTCACTTTCCGTTTTTTTTCTTTCCGTGATGTCCTCAAGCACCGCCACATATCCCGAAATAGTTCCATCACGGCGGATAAAGGGCGACACTTCCATTTCCACTTCGATGATCCGGTTATCGGCCGTGATATTCCTGTATTCAAATACATGACTCCGATCATACTCCCATGTAAGCGCAAGCGTTGATTCCCAGAGGACTCTGTCATCAACATAAATAAAATCAGTCACAGCATGGTTATAAAGCGAATCCTCGTCACTGACTGCCTGGAGATCGAGAAAGGCCCTGTTAACCTGGATGATCCCGCCGATGAGATCGAGGAGCGCCACACCGTCGGCAATAGATTGAAAGATGGCCCGGAACTTTTCCTCGGACCGGACAAGCTCGCCGGTGACCTTTTGAAGATCGGTGAGATCCTCCCTGACGGAGACACAACTGGTGCCGTATCCGCGGGTCTTACGCAACAAGGCCTTCATGACCGCTTCCACGAGAACATCCTCGTCAAGACAGTCGTCGTAAAGAATATCGTCGGCTCCCATGGAAATCAGCTCTAAAGTTGCATCGCCGCTCCGGCGCGTGATCATGATGAGGGGGATATCGAAGCTGCCGGGATCGTCGATTCCCACAGCGGGGTAAAGTCCGGGACGCGATATAATGCACGATACACTTTCACCAGCTTTAAATAATCCTATTGCCGTGGCCGCATCATGGGCCTCCCTCATTATAAAGGACCGGATCCGGTTCCCCGTCAGAAGCTGCTTCCATATCGCCCGGTCTTCAACTGGGCCTATCAGTAGTATGATATACTGTTCCTGTTCCGTCATAATTGCATACTCTGTATGATATACTATACGCCTGAAACCCGCTATTATCAATAAAAAAATATATGCGCAGATGAAACAATTGTATTGCATTTTCATAAAAGTATGATACGTTTAATACAGGCAGTATAAAGGGATCAGTCATGACCGAGCATATACATACCATATCAGTGGACGATGATGAATCCAACCTCCTTCTCATTGAAGCCATGGCTAAAGAGATGGATCTTTCTATACACTCTTTCGCCGATCCCCTGGAATCTTTGCAGTACATGAAGGAGAATACTATAGACCTGGCCTTCATCGATTACCAGATGCCCGGCATGAACGGCATCGACCTCATCCGCCACATGCGGGACCTGCATCCCGAGGCCCCCATCATCATGATCACCAGCGTGAATACCGACAACAGCCTTCGTCTCAGGGCCATCGAAGCCGGCGCCACGGAGTTTCTCAACAAGCCCCTGAACATGCCCGAATTCAGGGCGCGCGTCAGCAACCTGGTGGATCTCCGCATGATGAACATGCTTCTGAAGGACAGGGCCATGCTCCTGAAGATAGAGGTAAGGAAGGCGACGGATAAAATAATAAGCCGCGAGCGCGAAACCCTGGAAATCCTGGGCCGCGTCGCCGACTACAATGACCTGGAAACGGGAAGCCATATCACCCGGGTTGCCCATTACGCAAATATCCTGGCCGTCTCAATCGGTGAAACGGAAGAATTCAGGGATGTCATATTCAATGCCTCGCCCCTTCACGACATAGGGAAGGTGGGCATACCGGACACGATTCTCCGCAAGGAAGGCCCTCTGTCGGAAGAAGAACAGGTCCTCATGCGGGCCCACCCTCTCATCGGTTACAACATACTGAAGTCGGCCGACAGCTCCTATCTCCGCAGCGGAGCCGTCATTTCCCTGCATCACCATGAACGCTTTGACGGAAGCGGGTATCCGGCCGGTTTGAAGGGTGTTGATATTTCCCTCATGGGACGTATAACCGCCATGTGCGACGTCTTCGATGCCCTCATGACAAAACGCCCCTACAAAAGCGCCTGGAGCCTCGAGCATGTCATTGAATATTTTGAGACCGGCAGGGCAACTCACTTCGATCCCATGCTGGTGGATCATTTCATTAAAAACATCGACGCCTTCGTGAACATATTCACCAGCTTCGGGGATTCAGAGCCCTGATTCATTATTGCAGGCTATCAATAAAAATCTCCAGGTCCCCGGGAGTAAGGAAAATCCGGTCAGTAACGATGAAATCACACCCGCCCACCAGGACCCCATAAAACTGACCGGCGATGACGAATGTTTTATCATGATTGAAATCCTTAATCAGCGTTTCCAGGACCCGTACATCGGCAGTATCGAAATCGGGAAGGGATCGGATATCCACTATGAAATAATCCATTTTGATCATATTCCTGAAAGAGGATCCCAGCGACCGGGCGGTCTCGGTCCTCATGGCGGCATCCTTCAGGCTCCCGCGCAGTACAAGGACGGTCTGTCCGCCGCTGCGGTGGATTACCATGTTTTCCCTGCGCCGCTTTTCCTTTGTATTTTCTTCCGCTCGGTTCATCTGCACCCTGGCGACCTCGAGTTTTTTCTTCAGGGTCGCCGCATTATATGGCTTCAGCATGTAATCCACGACATTGTACCTCATGGCCCTGATGACATCATCCTTATCCCTTTTGGCCGTGAGCATGATGATGGGGATTTCTCCCGTGATCTCATCGTCTTTCAGTTTTTTGATTACCTCAAATCCATTCATGGCGGGCATGGAAATATCGAGGATGATAAGGTCCGGATTACCTGTCTGGGCCAGTTCAATTCCCATGGCTCCCGATGAAGCGGTATAGGCCGTATAGCCCATGTTGACGAGCTGCATCTTGATGAGCTCGAGTTGTGTCTTATCATCGTCAATGGCCAGGATTGTTTTCATCGCCTCTCCATACTGCAGCACATGCATGAACCGGCCGGGACGTAAATATATAAACGGCATGATAGTGACCCGGCGTTGCACAGGGTGCATGTATCATACAGTATATTACATTCGTTACTATTTCAAATAATTTTTTTCATATGCAGTGTTATCTTACTTTTCCCCATGCCTTTTCCGTACGATAAGAAATAAAAAAGTCCCCGGAGGGACTTTCGATAATTGGCGGAAAGGGCGGATTTCATCCCGCCCTTGAGAAACCGTCTGTTACTGGTTTACAGCGGCATTATATCTTGCCAGCACTTCCGCTTCTTCGATGTAATCGTTCAAAATGATCACACCGTCTATTATCCCGTCCCAGGCATAGCTGCCATAGGTGCTGTTGTACTTCTCGGCCAGCTGCGAACCGATGGTGAGTCCGCCGCTCGTATCACGTACGCCGCCCGTAGTATTCTGACCGGCCGCATCGATCTCGCCATTAACATAGAGATTCATCTCCGTTTCATTCCAGGTTGCAATGATATGATACCATGTTCCGGGTATGATATCAAATGTACCATGTACGCCTATCCAGTTGCCGTCATCGCTATAGAGGAAAAACAACAGGCGCGCAGCCGATCCTTCATAATTATAGAGCTGAATACCATAGGCCTCGTCGGAATAGGTTTTGCTCTGTCCCTTGGAAACGATACCGGCATAGGGTACAATACTTTCAGCATTGATCAGCACTTCAATAGTCCCCTTGTCGCGCAGGGTCAGAGCATCACTGTCAGGAGCCAGCACATAGTTGAGTACCGATGGATCCCCGTCAAACTTCAGTGCCGAACTCCCTTCGGTTATACCTTCAACCACTGTAGCACCTACAATCTCATAATCTCCCGACTCGGGATCGAAATCACTCCACGATGCCACAAGCCGCGGATCGGGATTAACGGAAATGGTATAGGTGACAGTTGTTCCGTCCTCGGCAGTCACTACAAGCTGGTATCCGTCCTGGAGGTCCGTGGCCTCGGTAATGCCATCGGATTCAAGAAGGGCAACCCGGGCAGTTTCGGCAACATTCAGGCCTTCTATAAAGGAATCCAGTGTTGTTCCAAAGGGAATATCACTGATTATTGTACCATCAATACTTCCCAGAGAGGGAATCACTGATGTGTCACTGCTGAGAACCTGTTCTTCAGCGTCAGCGACAGTAAGGGATTTTCCTGATCCGGAGCATCCAATATAAAAAATTGTCAGCACACTGATCATTAAAGTTACTATTTTGTATTTCATAATGATTACCTCATTCTCTTTTCATTATCAATCTGTAATCAAATGTAATGAAATGGCCCATGAAGTCAAGCAAAAAAGCCCGCACAGGCGGGCTTTTTTGCATTAATTTATAGTATTATGTCGCATAATAGCAATTAATTTTAAATGTAAGCTTTAATTATCCGGGAAAATAAGGAATGAGCATAAAATGAAATTAATTCTTCTTATATTTAAACCTGAGATTATACAGGCATTGATAAGGGTTTTCAACATTGCCCAGATTACAAATCCACGAGGGGAGTTTACCTGCAGGATCACCTTTACTCGTATATATAACCCGCGTCTTGTTTTTATCAGCCTCGCTACTTTTAAGAATCCATGAGAATGTTACATTTGTCATACGTATGCAGTCTGTTTTCGGATAGCCGTCAATCCCGGTATTAGTACTTTCGTATATTCCTTTTTCCAGATCCACTTTATCCGACATTTGAATATACATATCCCGGTCTTCAGCAGGCCATGGCAGATCAATCTTCATATAAATAATTTTTGAATCGGGAGAAAGCTCTTTGACTATTTCGGCCTTCAGCAATCTGTACATCCATTTCTTATAGCGAGGCACATCCTTCAATATTTTTACCGCTTCGGGCAGGGGGATATCAATAGTCGTTTCAGCCTTAAACTCCTCAACGGCATAGCCATCCGCTTTCCTGGTTGCCACCTTAATCCCCTTTTCATTTTTTTTCACTTCCCATGCGGCATGGGGAGAAAGTGAAACAGGCAAAAATAATCCAGCCAATAATAGAAATAACAGATTTCTTTTAAAATTCATCTCTCCCCACCTGCTGCTTATACTCTGTAAACAATTATCGCCGTGGCAAGATCTCCCTTGCATGAACTTTAATGAGCTTTCTCCCGACAATGGAGACCATTTTTAAATAAAACCGCGACACATTTCCTGTTCACCGCCGATCGGACATACATGAAAACTGCCGGCCGTATCATCCGTATTTAATAATGATACCGGAGCCGCCCTTCGGATAGTTGAAATCAATGGCATCATGATTGCATACGGCATAACATGCCGCACACTCCAGGCAAAGTTCGCGATATTTTGGCGACAACCTGGTTTTATTGTTTTTCGGAACAGCCCAGAGATTTGCCATGCACACTGAATTACACATACCGCATCCATCGCATTTCTCTTCATTAAATTTTATAAACTCCCCAGTATCGACGTTTTTAGCCCTGTGCACATAATCCTGTATTACGAAACCATCCATAGTATTTCCTCCCTGATCAATTGGAAAGCCTGCCCTGAAGGGACACTTTATTTTTCCCGTATTGTTTCATAAATATTTTCTTGATGAGGCTCTGCGGCAGCACCTTTATCTTTGATGCAATTGAGGGAACAATCATATCGGCGATTTTTTCCATGTTCTCCCTGCTTATTCCTCTTCCCATGGGAGCGAGGTACTTACTTCCAAATTCTTTTATCTCCGGATCGGCGAGAACATCGAGTAAATATCCCAGGTGCTCATTGAAGGTGGTCATGTGATCGTCGCTCCAGTCAAAAACCAGGCTCGGCCCGTTAAAGGCCTGCAATTGTCCAAGCAGAACGACAATCTTTTTCATAAACTCGGGATTGAACGCACTGTTGCGCCAGAAATTGACGTACTCGTGGCCATACTCGAATTCCTTTCCTACGGGTGACTCCTTCCACATTTTTTCATAGACCGAAAGCGACTTTTCCGAAACATCTCCTTTGCCTATGGCATTGGCAGCCGTTTCGATGGCCAGCTGTGCAGTCCAGCAGGCATGCCAGACTCCTTCCCCCTCGAGAGGACAGGGGAACCCTCCGGCATCGCCTATGAGCAGTACACCGTTTCCATAGGTCTTGCTGCCAGGTTCAGGCATCCATGGAAGCAGGTGTATCTGAAATTCGCGTATCTTCGCGTCGATAGATCGGCACATGGACTGAAACAGGGGTATTTTCATAACCTGCTTCAAAAGATCTACGGGCTTTCCGTCCCAGACATCGAGCCACTGACCCGCGCCAAGATGGAATCCATCCCTGAAGTTTACCTGGTACGCGCCGCAGTACGGTCCAAACCATACCCATTCCGCGTTGCCGATAACATCATCCATTTTTGATTCATTACAGGAAAAATCAATCTGCGGGACCAGCGTAACCTCGTTTTTCTTCCACCGTTTCCGTATTCCCGATTTAATGGCGACAGCCGAATGGGCGCCGTCAGCCCCTATCACCACATCGGCCTTGATCCGTTCCCCGCTGTCGGTTATCACACCCTTGACCCTTCCGTCCTCCTGGATAAGATCCTTTATGAGCGTCGATGTGCGCAGCTCGGCGCCGGCGGAACAGGCCGTATCGGCGAGCAGTTTGTCAAGATCACTTCGGTATATGCTGGCACCAGTCCATCCCCGATTCTGTCCCTTGTACATGATCCTCTTCTCCGGGAGAGAATTTCTCCCCGTCTGGATGGTGGTGATATGCCGATCGTCAACATCGGTTATAATGAAGGAACAGCGATTGATCTCACGGTAGGACGGCAGCTGCGTGATCTTCTCCATCATTTCGGGAAAATCTCTCCACCACCGCTGCCCCAGCCCGCACCCTGAAGCATTCTTATTGCCGGGTACTTCCGCTCTTTCAAAAAATATCGTTTTCAATCCTTTCTCCGCGGCTGTTTTCGCGGCATATGATCCCCCCGGGCCCCCACCTACAATAGCAACATCAAATTTTTCCATTGTTTTTATCCCTACCTAATTTTTTGAACTGTTGCGTGCATCCTTACAGGATCAAAGAATGCTGTTTATTTCCCAATCATTTATTCATAAAACACTATCGGCTCTCAATCTCTCGGCAAGTTTTTTCCCTGCTTCCTCGAACGTGGTACCGGCAATAATAGTACAATTTCTTTTTTTGACATCAGGGGCGTATAGTTTTTTAATAACAACTTTATTGCCTCCACTGACGCTATAGTTGATCTTTGCCGCATTGAGGGCGGTGTTCGGTTTGTTTTTCGCCTCCCTCCTCTGTATGACCGTGGGATATCTCAGCTGGCCGATTTCATTGCTTACCATTACGACAGCCGGTAACGGTGATTTAAGAACCTCGTATCCCCCGGGTATGAGCCTTTCCACATAGAGTTCATTGTCCCGTTTCGAAATTTTCCTGGCCATGGTGATAACGGGTATTCCCAGCATCATTGCAACACCGATCCCGGTCTGACCGGCGTTCCAATCCGCAGCCTGTCGGCCCACAAGTATCAGGTCATAACGACCTATTGTCTTAATTGCACAGGAGAGGGCCTCGGACGTGCGGAAGCTATCGAGATTCGCGGAATCCAGATCTTCGTCTTCAACTTTGACAAGCTCATCTGCCCCAACCGCCAATGACTTCAACATCACCGCGTCGGATATTTTTCTTCCCATGGTAAGAACGGTAACCGTACACTCACCTTTCATTTCATCTTTCATTCTCAGGGCCGCTTCAAGGGCATTTTCGTCGAAAATACTGAGCACCGGCGGTATGCCCCGGGGCTCGACCCTCTTTAATATGGGATCGACGACAAAGGATGACGGGGGACCTTCCGGGTCCGGAACCTGTTTAATGCAGACAATTATCCTCATAAGCGCCATCCTCATACACACTCTGCCACGAGAGCGTTACTGAACGAGGGGATGATCTCCTCGTAATTCCCCACGATACCATAATCGGCTATATCGAAAATCGGGGCCTGTGCGTCTTTGTTAATAGCGATAATGGTTCGGGAGGTATACATACCCACGATGTGCTGTGTGGATCCCGATATTCCCACGGCGATATAAACCGAGGGCCCGACGATTTCTCCGGTTTGCCCCACCTGCGCCTTCGCATTGATCCATCCCAGGTCGCAGGGCGGCCTGCTTGCTCCCAGGGCCGCTCCCAGGGTCTTCGCCAGTTCAGCAAGAAGGCCGAACCCCTCCTTGCTTCCGATACCGCGTCCCCCGGCCACAATGATATCCGCATCGTCCAGCTGGGGGCCTTCCTCAAGTTCCAGTACCCGCTCCATCACCCGGACAGTTACATCTTTTTCATCGATCATTTCCGCTATGGGTATTATCTTTCCATTATACGCATCGCAACGCTGTGCCTTTTCCTGCGTCTTCGCTCTGACGGTTATAACAGCCGGTTTCGATTCGATATTGTACTCGGCAATAACATTGCCGCTATAGACCGGTTTCGATAAAACAACACGGCCCTCCTCAATCCACATCGCGACGCAATCCGTCACCAGTCCGGTATCGAGACTGAAGGAAACACGCGGCGCGAGATCAAGCCCCGGCAATGTATTGCCAAAAAGAACGGCCCGCGGTTCTATCTTCCGGCAGAGCCTTGCCATGACACCGCAATACAGCTCGGGATGAAATTCCTTTAAACCCGGTGAATCGGCCACGTAAACATGATCAACGGAATAATTAATGAGTTCATTGACAGGGCCGCTCATATTTTCGCCGATTATAACGGCTCCCAGACCGCATCCCCAGTCATCGGCGAGCCTTCTTCCTGCGCCGAGGCACTCCAGGGTCAGCCGGTCAATTTCCTTTTTTTCATTATATTCGGCATAGACAATGATATCATTCCTGCTGTCCATGACGGCCTCCTCATTTCTCACTGAATCCCTCAAAGACATCCTCCATGACGGGCGGGACGTAATCCTCCATGTCCTTTTGCAGCTCATCAAAAGGCGGAATGTAGTGCGACCCGTCTGAAACATTGTTGGGATCAAAGGCCTGCTTTACCTTTGACTGCCAGAGATGATAATCATTCATCATAGGGCCGAGCCATTTATACATTTTATGCTCCATGGACGACAGTCCGAATCCCAGTGTCTCCTTGATCGTAGCGTGTGTCGTGGCAAAGAGAAATTCAATTCTATTCTTCTCCGTTTGGGGTTGTCGGCGATCGAACATGGCTATCTCTTCCAGGTGGCCCCAGTTGCTCGTTCCTTCATATATGCCGCCCCAGGTGCAATCGGCCATATCGTCGATAAATGTTCCGTTGGCGATATATTTCTCTTTTATCCGCTCGCCTATTTTAGCCTGTTTGACGCAGCACGCATACATCTCGCTGCTTCCCATACTGGTGATAAAAGCGCCGCCGGGCCGGAATGCCATGGCTGGATAAATGGACCGGTGCAATCCCCACCAGAAGTTTGAGTGAAATGGCAGATGACTCGTATCAATCATGATGCTGTCGTTTTCCCCGACGATATCTTTGATCACCTTTTCCTGGTATTGGGCCTCCCCCTCGCTCTGGGCAGCGATGGCAAAAAGTGTCATGAACTGAAAAGTCTTCATGATGGAACGCAGCCCCTGGGTATCCAGAAGAATTCGCATGGCCCGGGGTGCCAGCAATCCGAACAAGGCCCCGACGGAACCCTTGCAGTGAATGTAGCCGATCTCGGAATCCCCGATAGCATATGCCACATTCGTAAATGCGTCATAACTGGGAGAAAATATAAAAAAGACCTTGTGCGTTTTCGGCAATTCAAATTCCGGAATTATATCGCTGAGTACTCCTTTGAAACGCGGCTCCCGCGGACCATCGGGCCATGAGTAAAGTTTTACCGCGCACTTTGTAAATACGCCCAGACCGCCGGTTGTTCCACCCCATCCGCGCATGATACCACGCAGACTCGGTCCAGGCCCGTCGCCACAAAACCACCCCGCGCCAGATCCGGGTGTTCCGATATGCAACATTTCTCCGTCGGGAAGCACCCACTCGACGCCCAGGGGATTCCTGCCGCCAAACCCCGTATAGAGACCGGTCCAGCCGTATCCCCAGGCTGACGTGACGCTGGCCAGCTGGGACGTGTTGGGCCCGGCGCCGATAATATGGCAATTAAGACCGCGCTTCATGGCTTCGGCCTGCAGCTGCGAGCAGCAGACGTAAGGCTCGATAACTGCAAACATATTCTTCTCATCGATCTCTATGATCCTGTTCATCCGCCTCAGATCGATCTGCACCACTCCCTCTTCACCGGGACCGCCCCATGCAGCCCATCCCGTTGAATGGGCCTTGAATTTTATTCCATGCTTATTGCAGGTCCTGACAATATGCTGAACCTCTTCGGATGTTTTTGGAAGCACCACTGCCGCGGGTCTCGGTATCCAGGCTTCGGTGTTAAGATTAATCGCCGGCTGCCACGCGTATGAATCCAGCAGGGCCGGTTCCCGGGAAATATTCTCTTTCCCCAGGACTTCTTCCATCTCACGGTACGCCTGATCGGAAATTATTTTACATTCCAGCATGTCATAACTCTCCTAACGATTGAGCTAAAAGGTCGCATACGTCATAAACAAGAATATCACTGTTGCTTTCCGCGGCCGCGTCTTTGAAAAGACGCTCGCACCAGGGACAGGCCGTCACCAGGGCTTCCGCACCTGTTGCCAAGGCTTCCGCAAGTCTGTCGTTGGCCGTCCATCGCGCGAAATCGGGATCGAATTCATAGACGCCGCCACCCGAACCGCAGCACCAGCTGTACTCGCGGATACGTTCCATCTCTACCAGGTCCACTCCCGGTATCGATTTCAATATATCCCGGGGCGGGTCGAAAATACCATATTTACCGCTTTGCTTATATTTCACGGGCCGCATCAGTTTATCATCACCATGCCATTCTTTATAAATTTCTCCGCGACGCCCAAGATGACAGGGATCATGATAGGTCACCCTCATGGGAACCTTCTTCCCGGGGCGTATATCGCCTTTCTTTATCAGGGAATCTATATATTCCGTTATATGGAGAACCTCAACCCCGAGTTTTCTCCCATTTTTAGGATAGAGATATTTAAACGTATAATAACAATCAGAACATGGCGTCACCAGTATTTTCGCTCCTGAGGCCTTCACCCTGCTTGCCATATCCTCACTGTAATTTTTCATCTCCCCCTGGTATCCAATTTCATAGGCCCTGCCGCCGCAGCATGACTCATCACGGCCCGCTATGCCCACCTTAATCCCGTTCTGCAGAAGAAGGCTGATGGAAAACCGCAGGGTGTCCCGGAGATCTTCATCATAGGAATACCTGCATCCGGCGTGGAACAGAACATCCACTTTCTGCTTATTGATATCGGGAATATCAAGTCCCTCAGCCCAGTTTCCCCTGTCGGACTTGAGCATATTCATGGTGTTGTCTTCCCGCTTCATGCTTTCAATGATATCAAGATGTTCCGCCTGCACATACCCTCCTTCAACGCAGTGAGAGCGCATCTCAAGAAGGACATCGGAAAGATCAATATCATCACGATAGGCCTGGCAGGAAACCTGGCATGCACCGCATAACTGGCAGCGGTATACTATCTCCGACAGCGCATCGGTCATATCGGTCCTATTCTCCAATAACGAATTTGCCATGATCATTTTTCCGCCGCCGGAATAAGCATGAAAATTGTACCGGTCGACAGAAGGACAGACCTTTGCGAATCGCCAGCTCTTTATCTGCAGATGGGGAACCCATTTACAGTTGGAACACCGTGAACAACCTTCCATATCTCTTTTCAATTCCTGCAAACTCATAATAACACCTGTCATTTAGTTTTTTGATTGTTATTGAAACACAATTTACCGGGATTCATGACTCCTTTCGGATCAAGAATGCTCTTCACCTTTAATAAAGCAGCCACGGTATCGGCGCACCGATCGTAAACCATATGAGCGGTCTTCCCGTAGGGCCGTGAGAAAAATCCACCCATCTCCATGATCTTTTTCGTAACACCTGTACAGAATGCCTGCACTCTCTCGGACTCATTTTTATCACTGGCATCATACATGACAGAAAATTCAAAATGACATACCCTTCCCTGTTGTACGGGCTGGAGATACACGCCAAGCTTTTCGCCGTCGATTCCATGTGTTTTCATCTCACGATTGATTTCATTGATAAATTCTGGAGACTTGTCCAGGGTCCCGAGGAATATGATGTCTTCAAAGGAACCTGTCTTCCTCAGTTTCCAGTATGGATCGGCGCTTGACCGGCGAATAAGCTTAAGGACCTCATCGGCGTTCACCGGGCCGGTATTAGCTGAAGGCTTTACATTCATTTTCAGAGCCAGATCGGCGATGTCCTTTTCGATATAACTAATCCGTTCTTCGGGGAAACGTTCATAACCAGAAATCGTGTAGAACAATATCCATCGGGGAATCTCGCCTTCCGATGCATGATTCACAATAGAAGAAAAATTTACATTATTGAGAATAAAACAATGATCGGCATAGCGTTTCCCCGTCAGAGCATAGGTAATATCGACGAGATCATTCAGATTGGAGGCGCTCATAACAAAGGCTTTTTCAACCCGCGGCATGAGTTCCAGTTTTATGGAGGCCCAGGTAACAATCCCCATAGTTCCCTGAGCTCCTTGAATTATTTTTGCCCAGTCGGTCTGGGATGGTCCCATGGGACTTTTCTGGGCCTGTCCCGACGCCCATTGCGCCTCGAGACTTCCCGGCCCTGCGGCTGAACCGGTCCGGAAGAGATCCCCCGAGCCGAATATTACCTCAATGCAGCAGAGGGGATCCTGCATGTCCCAGTGATATTTCGGCAGTGTTGTCGGTTCCCGTTCGAGGAGGCTCCCGACCACCGACTTCGTTTGTCTCGGAAGAAGAGGCGCCGAGACCCGAAGCCCGCTGGCCCCTGCCGCGTCAATGAGTTCATCGAAAGTGACCCCGGGCTCTACAAGGGCCGTCTTGCTTCTCCTGTCGATTCGCACGATGGACTTCATATCGCTCATATCAACAATGACCGCCCCCTTTCGTTCCGGCACAGTATCACCCCGGAAACGCGGCCCGCGGGAGGAAACGGGCACCAGGGGAAATCCCTCCCGGTTGGCCAGCTTTACTATTTCTCTGATCTGTTCCGCTGTCCGGGGTTTCACTACGCGTGATGGATTTTCGCCGAGAGAAAAGCCGTTGTCACGGGAATAACTTTCGCAGATATCATTATTGCCAATGACGTTTTTATCTCCGACAATAGTTGTTAATAGATTATCCTGGGTTATCATGAGATTATATCTCCCTTGGCTTTTAGTATTTTTTTCTTCATCCGCCGAAGCACAAGTCGGGTGGTCCAGGAGGGTTTTTGAGCAATGGCATAATCGATAATGACCGGAGCCATAAATACGGTCAATGGCTTGAGTGAGGACGCAAATCGCATCGCAATGTTTGCCTTTTCCATCACCTTGCCGAGATCATACCCGGCTTCCCTGACGGACTTCTCCAGGACGGGCTGAAAGATATCTAAAAGAAGGCCGACACCACGGATAAAATTTTCATCGGAAAAAAACTGAAGTAACGGCAGGGCCTTGTCCCGAACAGCGACATCTATGTTCGTGCGATCAGCCACACTGAGATTGTCTTCCATCGACCCCAGAACGAGGCTTAAATCAATGTGGGGGTCCAGTATGCCCTGGAGAACCTGAAGATTTTTTTCCAGTAAACCGTTTTTGTAGGCGAGAAATAAAAAGTTCCATACTATCAACGCATTCTGATCCATAACCATATCCTTAATATTAAAATTAGAGGACATCTCAACATCATCCAATGCCGGCCGGATGAGTATTATGTCAGAGTCTTCTGCCGTATGTCGTACGAACCGCTTTAGTTTTTAGTAAATAATTACCGCAAGAAATATATCTACAGGATTGTATTCATCGCCAGGGTCAATGGGTTCTTTTTAAGAATCCAGCAACAATAAACACGGATAATAATTATACATACCGTCATTTTATTATCGTAATTAATTATTATATAAGCGCATTATGCCGACATTGTCAAGGATTTATCCCATAAAAAATGAATTTATTCTATTTTTATACAATTTTTGCTCTTTTTAAGTCATTTTAGCATAATTATTCATTATACATACCGTCACTCAAAAGAGACAAGATGGTAAAACTTGATTATCAATCACCGGAAAAGACAAGGAAGGGAAAAATGTTAAAAAGACGGGGGAGTAATCACAGCAGAAAGAGAATGCTTATTTTTCCTGTGTATTCATATAGTTAAGAAGACTGTGCAGGAAAATACCAAGGTTCTCGGCAAGAATTTCCCGGGAACAATGTATAAATCCACCAAAAAACATGAATATTGAATAACTGATCGTGGTAATAATAATTTCCGCGGCAATCAACGAATCCAGCTCCTGGCAGGCACCGTCATCCTGCAATTCCTTGATTTTAACCTGGATGGGCTTGCTGAATTGAATAAACATCTGTCCGTAAAAACCGCCAAGTTTTTCACTGTAAAAAGCGCCCTGCAGAAGGGTCCAGTTAAAAGATGAATACTTATCAAAAAGGTTTATCACAATAGAACTGATTCGGATCAATTCATCCAGGGAAGTCGCATCCAGACTAGAAACCATGAGATCGATCACACTGGTCTGATCCCGGTTTTGATAAAACATATCAAGCATGATGGCCTGGATTAAATCATCTTTATCGTTAAAATGCTGATAGAAGGTACCCCTGCTATAACCTGCCTTTTGTGCAATATCCAGTATTTTGGTATCAAAATAACCATGCTGCGAAAATTCTTCTTTCGCCACATCGAGAAGTTTCTTCTTCGTTAAAAGAGCCGCTTTCCTGTTTTCGGATTTCTTTTTCCTTACTTTTGTTAATTTCTCATCATAATTAAGAACAGAATAGAGTATAATGGAAATATGCCGTGCGAGAACATCAGGATCGCATCGTATGATTCCGAGTGAGAAAATAAAAATCGATAGAAAAAACAATATCGACATTATCTGGGAGAATATCAGGGCATCAATGCGGGAATCCACTCCTTTAATCTGTTTCTGCTTTATCCTTGCTGAAAAAATATTTCCGATATCCGATGATATTCCGGCAAACAGGTCAAATGTCTCTTTATTCTGAACCATCCCCTGAACAAAGGTTTTAAACAAACCCGATGATTCAAGCATAACGGAAACAATAAGCCTTATATCCCGTTCAAAGGCCGGGTAATCTTCCGGATTCAAAAACCCCGCATCATCATTCTTATCACGCACAATCGAGGAGAGTGTTTCTGCAATCCGGTCTATAAGATAGGCCAGTATATTCTGCTTATTTTTAAAATACAAATAGAAAGCACCGTGACTTACCCCGGCCCTTTTAGTAATGGAGTCAACACTCGTATTGAAATATCCGTTTTGATTAAATTCCGCAGCAGCCGCGTCAAGCAGTACGTCTTTCATCAGGGCTGGAGGCTGTGCCTGCAAGGATTTTTTCTTCATTTTCATCTCAACGATTATTATAGAATTACGGGTACGGTGTCAAACGAATAAGCATAGCACGAGGATATTTCCGCATTGAAATTAAATGACATAATGTTCAATATTGCGAAGATCCTATTATTAATTTTTATATACGTTATGTGCTTATATATACTTTTATTGGCTGTCTTTTCAATTTTTTTTACATTTTATGCTCTTTGTTGAGAATTATGCTTGCATTATTACTGATGGCATGTACAATAAACTAGCATAGATTCCGATAATTCTCCAGGCAATTTTATATTATATATTCATTGAATTGCACTCTAAAGCCTTCTTGTTCCTGAACTAATCATAATTAACAAAAAGTGTAAATCACATAGAGGGGTAATTTTTCCAAAAAATTTTTAACACTTTAATAACGCTTCCGACCGGTCGGTTACTGAAATAGGACTTGTGTTTTCAAGTTTTGAAAAGTATAGCAGGAGGAGTGATATGAAGTTTCTTTATTACAAAATCTCATATTTCACAATCCTATTTTTATGTCTGATTTTCTTTTCATGTTCCGGAACCGACCTCGGATCATTTCAGAAAAACAATCCGGACCCGCCTTATGATCTCTTGCATATATTTGACAATTACCCTGCCATAAATGAAGCCATTTACAATTTAGACTCCGTCCCTGCCAATAAAAAGCTCGGCGATTTCATCCAGAACGGAACGGAACTCGATTTGTTCTGTATTAATATCAGCAGCATCTTAAGCGATCAGTCCGTATCTTTTACCGAAGAAATAGCAAAAATTCTCGGCATGATAATCGAAAAAGATATCTGCTATTACAACAATCCTTCCGACCTGGGATTTTACGCAAACAGCGACATCGAACACGAAAAGAATTTTTATCGTGCCATAGATGTAATTTTGGATAATAGCGATATTAGTCATGACGCATTGGAAATTATCGAACAGGTATTGAAATATAACAGGGAGAAGAACCCCGGCGACATAGAACAATCGATTGAAGATTTCATTGAGGATATATCCGATCCTGATTTCAAAAATGATTTCATAGATTTCAGTACAGAACTGAGCAAATTCCTGATCACCAATGACTATCCCATCTGGCTTGATACGGAAGGCAACGTTATAACCAGCCGAAAATCAATTGACCCGGTTAATCATACGAATACCGATATGGGCAATTTAGTCAAAGGCACCATTAAAGTTTTTACCGGTCTGTATGGACTCGCATCAAATGATCAAACGTTACGGGAAACTATTTATGATATAATTCGCGAAGATGTTAAATCATTAATAAAGCCTGATGTGATAACCCAGGTCGCTAAAAATACCGTTTATAATCTGGCATATTATTTTTCAGCGGACGGAGATGGGTACAATACAAGCGATTATTACTGCGACAGTGGCGGCATGTATGTCAACGCCGAGCTTAAAGAGACGATCAGGGAAATGTTTCCCTCATTGGTCAAACTCTTTATCCGCACCGACGACACGGCATCGGCAGTTCCCGATTATTCCATTGCCTATAATGCAACCGGTCAATCTCCCCTCGAGGCCTTTACCTGTTCTCTTGATAAATTAAATCAGGCGGGGATTGATTATTCACGAATCGAATTAGAACCTTCACTGCGCAGGATGATCGACTATAACGCATGGGGAAAAAGGAGAACTGATTACGGAACAACAAGGCTATCATATTTTGACCACTTTTTATATTCAATCTCAACAGCATATAAGTTCGGTTTTCTTTCACGCAAAAGCAGTGATGGCGAGCCTTCTGTAAACTCCAATCATGGACACGGTATTTCCACAAACGGCATACTGACGATCAACGATATCATTTACTCCCTGGATATGCCGTCGAATGCTTTATGCCCGGGTCTGAATTTATATGATATGGCGCTCGACGATAGAATCGGCCAGGCGGAAAATATATCCAGAAGTTCAAAAATCTTTTCGCATTCGGCAATGGCACAGCATAAGTTTTACATGGGAGCCGATTACCCGATAGCGCTTCTGGTTCCATCACTCTGCGCCGGAGACGCCGGACTTCCCAATGGTGGCGAAACATCCATAACACCGACGTCAAACACAACGACCATTTCAACAAAAGACAATATCTCAAACAATGATTTCCGGACCTACTTCCCCAAAGTTGCCGACGGCCTCGGAGCGGTAAATACCGCCGAATTTCTTCTCTCATTAATTCCCCGTGCCTGCTGGGATGGCGAAGGACCGTTTTACCATGCGCCTGACAGCACAGGCACAACTTCTTTCAACTGGCCCGGTAAAGGATTACGTACTGTCAAAATATATTACAAACCGAATAAAGAAATATACGCGTATGTATACAAGCCCTCATCGAATGCGGAAACATGGGAATATTACTATCCCGTATCGGGTAACGATATCAGCGATGATACGGGCCAGCGTTCAAACAGATACAGGGATAAGATTGAATCGGATTACTACCTGGTCAAATATAAACAGTTGGGAACAACATATTATGCCGCACCTCCGGTTAATCCCGATGGATCCTGTCTCGTCAAATCCGGCAACAAGTTCATATTAAAAGGACAAACAAGCTGCAATGCTTCAAATTTTATTCTGGAAGAAAAAATAAAGCAGAATAATCCAATAAGGGAATGCAAATCCCAGGAAGAGGCAATATTCCGCAATTACCAGTGGCTCTGTTTTGACAAAAAATTGACTTTCATCATTCCGCTCTATATCAATATGTCGTCAGTAATACAAATTGCAGGATTCATGTTTACCGAGGGAAACGGCTTTTTGGGTCTTGTTAATTCCCGCAAAGGCCCGAAAAACGCATACTGGCTTTCCAATGAATCGGATTTTCCAATCGCTAAATATTCAAATTCAAATATCGGAATCGGCAACATTCCCACGGGAAACAACCCCGATTATATGGAATCGCATATACCCGGCGACGGCAGATTGATTCTCCTGCTCACACAGGAAAATCCGTATGGCGGAATATTCACCCCCGATTTAATGTTTGATAATCTGATAGGAAAGGGATTCGCATTCCCTGGCGCAATTGCCTGCAGCATACCGACGGTACTTCGTCTCGCCTTTCTTCAGGAAGAAATGGTGGAAGCTGATTCTTCCGATATAGGCAATTTATCAAGCCCGACATGGGACAATAGAAACAGGCTACTCCCCATCATTGTCGCGTTAACCGGAACTCTTCGTGACATGAGTCAATACAATGTACCAGCATCGGGCTATAATTACAATTACTCTAAAAAACACAAACTGCCCATATCGGAATTGCTGGAGGGAATAATCTTTCCTTTGACAAAACCTCATCTGCGCTACATGGAAGACCTGGAACATTCTCCCGGAGATGACGCCTATTGGGGCAAACGCTGGATTCAGCGAGTGGAGGACGAAAGCCTTGGCGTTTTCTCCTATTTCACTCCCAATATAGTAGAGAAAACGAGTGCGGATTTTTTTCTGCCCAATAACAATCTTCGGAGCATACTGAGCGTCCTTTCGGGAAATACTACTTCGGGTTCTGATGGATTGATCCCCCTTATCACCGATGAAACGAACCTTCTGTCCCGGATCATTTCCATCCTGCAGAAATGCGGAAATTCTCAGATGACTGCCGCACGGAAAAATTTATTCCTGGGTCTTGAACAATGTATGACATCGATTGGAACCACAAAAAGTGAAATATCGGAGAAAAACCTCTCCCTTATCGACTCCACTCCATATACATGGATGTTCACGCCTCGGGAAGAAGACCTCTTGCTTGATGACATCCTGGAGTATGATGGACCAATATTTTCCGATGATCAGCGGTGGGAAGATTTTGATTCATCAATTGAGACGCTGCATGAGTTTCTTAATGGTGAAAAAGATATTACCGCCAACATTATCAACATCATGGAAGCAGTGCTGGGCAATCAATTATCCGAATCAGAGATTGAAGGCGTTATGTATACAATAGGAAAATTGTTCGGGCGATATACCGGCAATGAATGGCAGTTTCACGGAGAAAATTCTGATTACGATGCGATGTACAAATTGATATCTTTTCTACCGGTGATTCATGAGATATTAAGAGACACGGACAGCGGCAAAAATTATGTCAACCTCATTGATAATATGCTCCTGCTCCTTGAAAACGATTCGAGCCTTTTGCATTACGCGGTAAAGAGTATGCATACCAGCTACTCCAGTGAACAGATATTTAAGGACCTGTATGATTTTTCAACCTGCGAAATAACTCATGGAGAAAACGCCCTTCTCTGGCGGGATATGTCCGATTTATTATATGATCTGTCTGATATCGTAAAGAATCCCCCGACATCCGAGGATTTATCTGCGCTGTATAAACGCTACGGTTTTCAGAGAAACTGAACTTTTATTTTTGGGCACCTCACTCAAATAGTAAATTTTCAGATTTTTCCTTTCAAATCAAAATACCCCCAGATGCCCTGGATGGGGCACAAATAGTATTTTCAAAAAATTTGTTTTTTCCATCAATTTTTTTTCCAGCTTATGTCTCCTTATCGCGGTATTTCACGGCTTTCTGCCGATAAACAAAAGGGGGAAACCAGGAGGTTACACCATGACGATATCACTGGTAATGATCGGCATTACATGTTTTCTTCTCGGTATTTACTGGTCATCCCGCGTGCAGTGGGATTGACCGCATATTCTAATCCAGGTGTCTGCTATGATAAAAAAGTCAGTACTAAATAAAAACACTGAATCCATGGTGCAATACGCCATCTACAGGGAAAAGAGGGTGGAGCTTGAAGAGTTCATAACAAAGGAAATACACATCTGGGGAAACTACCAGAACATTCCCGACTGTATTAAAAAACTGATCGACAAGGAATTCATGGCGCTGGGAAGATACGGCAAGCGCATCAACGTGTATACCATCGAGGAACGACTGCAGACCGGCGATTTATGAAACGCCGATAATGTTTTTTTGCAGCATAGTATCAAGCTCCATCTCGCTGTATCCAAGGCCGCGCAGAATATCACGCGTATGATATCCCATAGAGGTTCCGGCGGCACGCCCGAAATAATGACCGGAACCGAACTTGATGGGATTACCCATCTGCCTCAAAGTATTTCCTTTTTCATTCCTGACGGAAACAATCATATCACGCTCGACAATAGGTGGCGAGACAATAGCCTCAGACAAAAGCCGTACCGGCTCCACGCAGGCATCCCGGCCGTCGAACTTCGCAATCCAGTGCTCCAGGTCATCCCCGCCTATGATGCCGGCTATGAGCCCTTTTGCCTCACGGTTCCCGATTCCCCTTTCCGCCAGTTCGGGGTGTCCTATGACCGAACAGAACTCGTCAAAAAACTTTCCCTCGATGGGCCCAACGGAGAGATAACGGCCGTCGGCAGTCCGATAATAATCATAGAGCAGACCGCCGTTGAGCATCTCCGATTCCGGTCCCGGCTCGGGTCCCCCTTCAAGAAAGGGAGCCGTGCTCATTACCGTCATGGAAAAGGCACTGTCGGTAATGGATATGTCGATGCGATCACCCTTCCCCGTGGTCATTCTCCGGATTACGGCAGCCATTACGGCCATGGCCGTATTCTTTGATCCTCCGGCTATATCGGCTATCTGTATCCCCGAGAGTCCCGGCCCCGATTCCCTTCGGCCCGAGAAGGAATCAAGGCCCGAGAGGGCCAGGTAGTTGATATCATGGCCGGCACGAGCCGCGTAAGTGCCGGTCTGTCCATACCCGGTAAGCGAGCAATATATGATGGAATCATTTACTTTTTTCAGATCTTCGTATCCCA
The DNA here is from genome assembly GCA_002839375.1 of Spirochaetae bacterium HGW-Spirochaetae-1. Lineage (NCBI taxonomy): Bacteria > Pseudomonadati > Spirochaetota > Spirochaetae bacterium HGW-Spirochaetae-1. The sequence goes on from PGXY01000003.1 coordinate 141,512, forward strand.
GGCCCAGGCGCTGCATGACGCCGGGACGGAACTGCTCAATGACGATATCGTATTCCCTGACCAGGTTCAGCACTATCCCGCGCGCCTCCTCCTGTTTCAGGTCAAGGGCCAGGGATTTTTTACCCCGGTTGACATGGGCATAGAGAACGGACACACCGTCAACCAGGGGAGGAGCATAGCGCATGAGGTCGGGTTGCCGGAGATTTTCCACCTTGATGATCTGCGCCCCCAGATCCGCCAGCAGCATGGAGCCGAAAGGGCCCGGCAGCAGGTACGTAAAATCCAGTATCTTAAGAGTATCCAGTGGTGCTTTCATCGTATCTTGCCCGATCCTTCTACCGCACGATTCCCGAGATTATAAGATTTTTCGGGAAGCACTGCAATTATTTTACTGATAGTACATAGATCATCACTGCTTCTTCGTCAAGCCACATTCAAAAAAAACCGGGGCAAACCCCGGTCTTGTAATTTTTCAAGTATTGAAAAATCCTTTTCCCTGCGCCCCTTTTCCTTAGAAAAGTTTGAAATTTACACCAGCCAGGAGAGCAATGTAGGGTTTGCCTTCATTATATTTGTCCTGGAGATGCGATCCCGCCAGGAGAACAAAATAAGGCTGCGTTGTGGAATCCAGCGATGCCCAGGCCGGTGTGTACAGGGCCATGGCAGCCAGTTTCATGCTGTGTTTCTCAGAACTGTCAATCCAGCAATCATTCCAGTTAACACCCACACGGAATGTTCCTATGGTTCCATAGGGCCCCAGTTTATACAGGACTTTTACATCATTTCGGTAAAGAATGTCGCTTCCTTTGTGGATTATGAAAGTGCTGGGATCATAATAATAACCACTATAGTTATAATCATGATATTCCAATTCAAAGGAATAGAGGGCGGCAACGGGCCCCAGTGCAATTTTCAGAGTGGGGATAACCGATCCCCGGAAACCTCCCTTTGATTTACCTTCAATAAGTTTACGTGCATCGGAATCGTATTCCGCAGATGGCGATGCCATGGGAATGAAACCCGTAGCGATGAGATCGCTGTCGCCGATTTTATACATATAATCATAACCGGCATAGGCCGCAAGATCAAAAAAGGCGATGGGTTCGATCTTCACGAAGGCCGATGTTCTTGTGTAGGTGGGACTCAGATATTCCTGGACACCAAGATCGAGTTTTGTCGATTTCCAGAGCATCCCGGAATCATTGATAAGCGGCATGCGGTAATAAATTTCACCTTTAACCGCAAGGCCCAGATAATTAATTGATGAACCAAAATTAGTATTGAGATACCAGCCCGGAACATTGACATTCCCACCGCCTTCCGCGGCAGGATCATCCTGGGCATACAACATGGACGCACACATAAGAAATGCCGAAAGAAATAGTATAATTCCTTTTCGCTTCATAATACCTCCGGTAGAACCAAATTTAAAAGCATCAAAGAGACTTCACTTCCATTGCAACCGACTCCGGAATTATTTTATACCGGGATAATGTAAAAAGCAATACATGTTTCAAAAAAGTATTTTTTTTTTAATGGACAACTTTATTCCCGGTTCATTACAATTGCCCAACAAATGTATTATTATTTTTATTCGAAAAGGTGTTTTATGGAAAAGAGTCGTACTATAAGGACAGGCATACTTCTCATCGTTGTTATATGCTCCGTGTTATTCTATATATTCATTCCCCGGCAGAATACGGACGCTTCCGTAAAAAAAGGTTTTTTCCAAATAATAATTTCTGCTGACACGAAGCCCGGATATGAAAGGGCAAATACTTTTCATGACGACGAGGTAAAAGACGAAGAAGACATGAAGGGTATGTATGGCCTCGATCCGTATATTCTTCGCCGGGAATTCCCCCGCAACAGGGCACTGCCGGCAATGAACTCTGAAGAGCAATCCAGGAAAAATGAGGATCGGGAAAGACGGAACCGGGTTTATGGCAGAATTATATCGAATCGGGCCTCGGAAAATGAAGTACATCGGTATTACAATGAACAGTCAGAGATCACGGCAGATACGGTGGAACTGCTGGAGTTTATCTTGGACCGGTACGGCAATACACTTTCTGAAAAGGACCGGGAAAAGCATGCCTTTCTTCTGGACCAGTACAGAAAACGGCTCAGTGCAATCACCCTGGAAAAGAAGGAATCACTGGAAAGGATAAGAAAGGCTGACTAACCGGCTACAGGGAAAGATTAACGACCTTCCGCCCTTTCAGCTTTCCCTGAAGAATTATATCCACGAAACCACTGAGCTCCTCCAGGGAACAGTCCGATGCCCGGCTGTCAAGACCGGCATCCTTCCATTCAGCGGCCAGCCGTTTCCATATGGCCACCCGGTGCTCCCTGGGACAATCGGCCGAATCAATACCCAGGAGGGCCACTCCCCGCAGGATAAAGGGAAATACGGTGAGACTCAGGTCCTGGCCGCCGGCATTGCCGCAGCTGGTAACGGCCCCACCGTACGCGGTCTGCTTCACGGCCGTGGAAAGCACATTTCCTCCCACCGTATCGATGACACCGGCCCATTGCGGCCGCAGCATTGCTTTACCCGTTGTATCATCGACTTTTTCCCTGGGAAGCACTTCAGCGGCCCCAAGTTTTTTCAGATATTCCTGATCCGGATCAAATTCCTTACCCGGATCGTTCATTATCCCGGTCACGGCCGTTACATGATATCCAGCACGGCTGAGAATCGCCACGGCATGGCTCCCCACGCCTCCCATGGCCCCGGTCACAAGGACCGTCCCGTCACCGGGCCTAATTTTACCGTGCTCGATAAGACGGTATACGGAAAGTCCGGCGGTAAAACCGGCCGTGCCATACACCATGGACTCGCGCAGCGTAAGCCCTCCCGGCAGTGGAACCACCCACCCCGCAGGAACACGTATGTACTGAGAAAAGCCTCCCCAAGTATTCATTCCCAGATCATAGCTCGTAACGACGACCTTGTCACCGGGTTTGAAACTTTCATTGCCGCTTTCCGTCACGATCCCGGCCGCGTCGATGCCGGGAGTATGGGGATATTTCCTCGTCACGCCCCGGTTCCCCGTGCACGAAAGAGCGTCCTTATAATTCAGCGATGAATAATCTACGCGCACCAGGACGTCTCCCGGAGGCAGATCGTCCGTCGTTACCCGGCCGATCTCCCGCTCAAAGGTGCCGTCGGATTTTTCCCTGACAATCATTGCTTTAAAAGTTTCTTTATCCATAATCACCTCCCATGATGCTTTTCAGCTGTGGTTCCCGTCGGATTATTTCTATATATTATTTTGATTGCTTTCTGATTATTTCTGCACAGTGCCCCATGACTGTACATCGGAGCGTAATTTATGCATATACTATGTATAGGTATTACCCGCAAAAGGTCAACGAAGAAAGAACCTGTATTGAGATATTTTGCTTGATTAATGTACTCCCTGCCCCTATGCTTTATCAAAGATTCAAACGGGTGATGAATCCATCATCCTTATAAGGGGTATGCCATGAAAGCAAAAATTCTGGTGGTCGATGATTCCGAACTTTCATTGAAACAGGTGGATAAATACCTTAAAAAGACTGATTATACCATCCACCTGGCGGACCATGCCCAGTCCGCCATTGAAAGACTTAAAAGCAACGATTACGATATCATTATAACCGATAAAAATATGCCGGGCCTATACGACAATACCGATGAAGGTGGCATGGAACTTCTTAGGTATGCTCAAAAAAACCTGCCCAACACTGAAGTTATAATGATGACCGGTTTTGCCTCCATTGAAACGGCCATTGAGGCCATGAAACTGGGGGCCTTTGACTACCTGATAAAACCCTTCACCCAGAATGAACTTCTGGACTGCATTAAGAGATTGCTGGGATACAAGGCCTTCCTCAACCCCGGGACTGCTATCAATATCTATAAAAACATCCACAATGAAATCCTGAAACTCATGGAAAGACTCAGCATCAATGATGACGAGGATACACATGCCATCCTCAAATCCCTGGACCAGAAAATAGATCACTTTTTCAAAACACAGAAAGACTGGGAAAAAGTTATCATCATGCAGCGTGAAGCGCTTGCCAATATTATACCCCTGGCGGAACAGCTAAAGGAGAACCTGCCGAACGATAAAGACGTACAGGATCTGGCAGCTAAAATAATCCGTGAAGCCGACAACCGCATATAAAAATAATGCAAGGAACAACTAACCACATGAGTTTGATAGAAATAAATATTACAGGGGAGGCATCAACACCCTGTACTGCTGAGGGGATATATGCCTGATCTCGTTCTGGGAATAGGTGACATGGGCGTTTCAAATGACCCCGGGGTCAACATCAAGACCTATGCCCTGGGTTCATGTATTGCCGTGGTATTTTACAATGCCGCATTCAAAACAGGCGGCATGGTCCATATTGCCCTGGCCGATTCCAACATCAACGAGGAGAAAAGCAGGATCAAACCGGGATATTTCGCCGATACGGGGATACCTGAACTATTAGCGTCCATGCGAAAAAAAATGGGATCACTGGACCTGTCGGGCCTGGAGGTTAAACTCATTGGAGGCGCCCGGGTCATCAGGGATGAACGTTTTTTCGATATAGGCGGCAAGAATATTGAAACGGCAAGAAAACTGATCCGATCCCTGGGACTAAAAATCAGGAGCGAGGATACTGCGGGCGATATCAGCAGAACCGTCACCCTCTTCACCGCCGATGGCAGAACCATGATCTCCAACGTGGAAAGAGGAAAATGGTTTATATGAAAAATATTCTTTTCCTATCCATCATTGTCCTGTCAGCGGGACTCTTCGCTGCTGAAGAAACGCGGTGGTCCGCCTGTACATACCAGGACAAACGAATGGTAAAGTCCATGACACTGCATTTCTTCCAGGCTTTCAATGAGAATAAGTACCATGAGATCAGGAAGATGATCGATCCTGTGGAAATGAACTTTGACGGCCAGATATGGATGTCATCGCCGAAATTCCTGTATTTCATGGGAACACTCAGGGAAAGGGGGGAGATCCGCTTCGACAATATCCGCGCATACACCTTTGATGACTGCGAAGCTGACACCGGTATAAAAAATAACGCCCTGGGCATGTACAGGGTTTTTGACAATCGTTCCATACTCACCATATCAGATCTTGTCTATACACGTAAAAACGAAAAATCCCGGGGCACCCTGCTATTTAAAAAAAGCACCGATAACGGCATCTGGTATATCGCCGCCATATCGGGCTTCAACGCCCAGCTCGAATTGCCCGCAACGACGAAACCGGGAAAGGACGAAGACTGGCGCGAGGAAGATATCCCCCAGTTAAAAATCACCCTGCCCATGTATTCGTCATTTAATAAAAAAAGACAGTATGATACCATGATCGCCTACTACGTATCCGGTCTTACAGAGCACGATGCCGCGCTACAGGTCATGGCCGTTAAAACAGGATCACCGGCGCTGGAAGAAGGATACCGTTTTGTTCAAAAGATACTGGAGACCAGGAAGCATACCGTCGTAAGAATCAAATATCTTCCCGCCGGCTACTGGTTTGAAAGCGAGGTTCTTGACCGCGATAAAAAAGAAAATAAAATGATAGTGGTATCTTTCCGCAATAAAAAACGTGTGATCATTGTGAGTCTCCTGGCTTATATGAAAATTTACGAGGAACAGTGGAAGGAGATGGAGTATACGCTGAGAAATGTTGCGCCCTATTAATAATAGGGGCGAACCATTTCGCCGGTACAATCCTTTCTTGCCCTATCTCCCTGCACCCCTCCTCCAACATTACAGCCGAGGCGGCCCGATATACTCACTGTCAATCGCTTCTATGGTCCTCTTTTTAAGATTTTTTGTGCCCACGTAACGAATTTCCTTATCGTGTTTTCTCCACCATATCCCGGCCTTCTCGCTGAATTTTTCCTCGCGCAGGACCATGGGCGGGTGAGACATGAAATAATCACGTATTATATTGGCCTCTCTTTCATCCCGCATCCCGTTCTGTTTCATGTACTGGAGAAACCGTGCGAAGGCCCTTCCTTCAGCCCCTGGATCATATTTGCTGTTTATCAGAAGTTCAAACGCATAGTTATCGGCATCATTCTCCTGCGTCTTGCTGAAGGAATGACGCAGAAGCAGGTTCATGGCAAAATCGGCCACTTTACCAAGCGTTTCATTGCCGGTTTTCCCGGCGAGGAGCTGGAAACGAACGACATCAAGACAATGCGATAACTCGATATGCCCCATCTCGTGTGAGAGAATTGCCGCGAGCTCTGCCTCACTTTTCAGTGTTTTTATAAGCCCGCGGGTAACGAATATGACACCCCCTGGAAGTGCGAAGGCATTTGGCGACGAGCTTTCATGCATATAGACGCGGTAAGGAAATGGTTTACGGGCAAACCGGGATATCTGTGACATGACGGCGTTCACATACACATAATCTTTATCGCCTGAATCGTTATGGTCGTCGCACCGGGCCTTTATGGCCTCGCCATATTCCTTTTCATCCAGGGAATCGACCGCTATTATTTCAGTCAACGCACGGCTTATTCCCCGCGTGGCATGACCGAGAAGCATATATGCCGGTGCGAGCGTTGAATCCAGCTTCGGTTGCGGTTTATGCAGATAAAACAGGGCAGCCAGCCCGGCACCTGCGGTGATGATCAACACGAAAAATATCCACCTGCCTTTTCCCATAATCAGAACCTGTCCCTGTATTTATTATAAATAATGTTCATCGCCAGCATGAGCAGGCCTACACATACAAACACAATGCCTTTAATCACGGTTCCCGATCTCGCAAGATCATAGATCAAAAGCCTGATCAGGCAGAGAGCGAGAACTCCCATGGCAAGATACCGGAAATGATTTTCCTTCAGAATAACACTCACGACAAAAATTGCAAAAGATTCCACAACCCACAGCAGCGTGTGCAGCGTTTCATCAAAGGACTTCCGGATAAAAAGGGCAATGCTGACAAAGAAAGGATAATAGATAATCAGGTTCCTGTGCCGCGACACCAGTGATATGGGAGACTTCATAAAAGCAACTGCCACGGGAAGCTCCAGGGATTCAAGTTCGCCAAAACGATGGAAAAGCATGATGTACAGAAACTGGAGAGCAATGGCAGCGCTTCCCCAGAACCATACCTGGTCCAGGAAATACGTTGAAGGAACAGCCTGTGATACCAGTACAAAGGCTATGGTAAAAAGGGCAATCCAGTGAAAGATGAGAGAATAAAAACGAAAGCGGGAAACCTTCACCTGGAATATCCTTCCCGATAGAAGCAGAACTATGGCTGCCGATATCCATAACAGAGGATGATACCGTGATGGTATCTCCATGATAAGTACCGTCATTGAAAATAGTATGATAAGCTCCCAGAAAAGCGGATGTAGAATATCCCATCCGAAATAATTCTTTTCCCGCTCCGGCTTCCTTGTAAGGGCCCAATAGGTGAAAACCGCCAATGCGAAAATTTCAATCATCAATCTGACCGGAAAGACTCCCACATGGATTTCAGACTGAATGTGAACGAGAAAATGCCTTATGAGAAAGGCGGCAATGAATGCATATCCCGAATTGATAAGGCAGTTGTCGATATAATCACCCTGCATGAGGGCCTCACCGTACCTCGCTTCCATCCACCGGGCAAGCTCAAGAAACATAACTGAAAATATGAGCCACAGTATGCCCGGAATGAAAGGGGATACGGGATTGAAAAACTTATAGATCGCGTACAGTATGGATGCGCTGAATGTATAATAAATAACGATATTTCTTTGTTTCACAATAAAAACTGCCGCACTTTCCATAAATTTGACAGGAGCCGGCAGTGTAATATCCTTCAACCTGCTGTATTTGTACAGAGCAGCGGCAAATATGAACTGCATGACAAGGGTGATCATGCCGAAAAGCCATGCCTGATCAAACCAGTTTTCCGATGGAACCGATTGAACACTGAGAAGGAATGTCACATTGAACATGGAGGCCCAGAAAAGGAACACCGAATAGAGTCTCATTCTCGATATGGCCCCGAACCTGTTTCCAATGACAAGGAGAAAAACCGCCATGGAAACCCAGATAAGCGAGTGATACACATCGGGAGTTTCAATGGTCAGTGTTATCACCGAAAATATCAGCACCATTTCCCACATGAGAGGGTGAAGATATTTCCAACTCAGCAAATCAACGGCGGAAGGCTTGACCGTGGCCCAGTATAAAAAAACCGCCACGGAGAAAATTTCCACCATGAGTCGCACCTGCAGTCCCGCTATGGTCAGTTCCGACTGCATATCGACCATGAAATATCGTGCGACAAAAAGGCCGATAAAGGCATAGGCTGCATGGAGTATGTACCTGTCCGTCTCCCCTTTTCCTGTCAGGACAAGAGCGTATTTCCGGCGCAGGAAGCGTGCAACTTCAAGATATATGACCGACACAGTGAGCCAGACCGGCCCCGGGATCATTGGTGAAACCGGTTCAAGGACTGCATACAGTACAACGGCAAGACTTATGGAGAAGAGGTAGACCCCGGGCCATTTGACATATCTGTCCAGCGTTTTAACAAATGAAGCCCGTATAACAACTGCGGCAAGAAGGAAAACAGGTGCAGCATAGAGCATGACAGCACTCTTTGATATATCTTCGGTTCCCAGGATATGCCGCCATGCCATGATAAATATCAGGGGAACAAGGAGAATAAGCCCCATACCGATTCCATTTGACTGCCGCAACTGCCGCACAACAAGCAGGAATATGCATATTGCCGATATGACGGCGGCGGCCCATGTATAGGTAAAAGTGTAACGCCAGAAAAGAAGCGCCATGACAGGAATAATAAAGCCGCTTATGGAGAACCTGCCGACGGGCTCCCTGGACAGGTAAGCCCGGGGCGAGTCAAAGGACTCTCCGTTTTTTCCCACGGCGTAGAGATGAAAGGCCGTTTCTACCAGCAAAGCCGCCAGGATCACCGCTGAATTTTTAACCGCCATGGGAGCATCGGCAGGATCAAATATAGACGCCGACCATCCCATGAGAAACAGCAGGGACAGGTGATGCAGCGCCATCCCGATTTTTTGCAGAATCCAGTCACCCTCCCTGTCGACTATGAGCAGGAATATGATAATCTCAATATAGGCCGTTGCCGAAATCATGAGCGTGTCAAAACCCCACCGGGACAGAGATATAACCGTGAAAAGCGCCAGCGACTGGGATATGAGAATATCCGTCACATACAGCCAGCGAATGCCCAGAGTCCGCGCATGTTTAGCCAGAAAAAATATAATCACCGTTGCAAAGGCCAATACAAGGGAATTCCATTTTGCTCCCGTTGAATAAAAGAGCAGCCCTACCCCGAGAAAGGTCCAGTTCAGGATATGCACGACAAAGGGCAGAGTTTCGAAACGCTCCGTTTTATATATCTGCCGATAGTGCGAAAAAACGGCGATGATACCCACAGCCAGTGTTGTGGCTATACCGGCAATTCTCATATTCACGGGCATTAGTTCCGCCGTATAACCGCTGATATAATGCCAGTAGAGATGATAGGCAAAAAATGCCGTAATGGTCACCAGGAGATGGTACTCCCATCGGGACCGAAAGGCGATGGCAATACTGAAAAACACGATTATGCCGGCGATTATAAAAGTAAGACTGCTCTGGGGAACAACTGCCATACCGGCCAGGCTGATAAGGGCATGAAGGGAGGCAAAGTACTGCGTGCCACCGGCATAACCGGAATAGAGATTCACCGCGATACCCATAATGACAAGGACCAGGGCCACACCCTCATTATCAATGAACTTCAGGCCGGGAATTCCTCCAGCGCCGATAACGGCGAAGAGGAGCACGGCGCTGCCGGCGCTTCTCAACCACCGGGCCAGTTTCATCCATGAATCCTTTTTCCTTAGAAGTACATATGAGGCAAATAGCGCCAGTGCCACGAGTATTATCATACCAAAACGGAAAAGGGCCGACAGTGTCAGCAAAGCGTATATGCCGAGAAAGCCAACACCCATCACAAGGATGGCGGCGCCCAGGATACCCGTCCAGTTTTCCACCAGTTGTTTTTCAAATTTGCTCCACAGCTCCGGATATGCTTCTTTTAAACGCCGCGGGATAAAACCGGCCCGTGTTCCTGCTGCCGACGGGGAAGTCTTAACCTTCATGTGCTCAACAGGCGGCACACTTACGGATTGCGTTTTCTTTTTGCTCACTGAATCAGAATCTTTCAGTGCTTCGCCACCCTGACTCACCGCCCTGAAAGCAGCCTCGGGAAGGGGCAGCACTTCCGGTGCGGGTGGAATAGGCGTTTTCTTCTCTGTCAATTTTTCCGGCGCTTTCCCGGTTTCAGCAGCCGCTGCTTCAGGTTTATGCACCACAACACCTTGTTCCATTTCGGCAGTCTTACTGCCTCCCTTCTCCAGAATCCTGATCTTATCTTCAAGACCACCTATTCTTTTATCCAGGTTCCGGCTCCGAAGCCAGAGGAAAAAAATGCAGACAAAAACGATAAATAGCAAGGTACTATCCATTATGGCAACCCCGTTGAACTTTCAGATTACATTAACCGCGACAAATGGGCAGCAGCATTTTCTCATAGCTTGTTAAGGCTGAAATAGCAAGAATTATTTCAACTTTTATTTTAAGAGCTGTGCAGGATATTTCCGGCAGGTAATTATTCGCCTTTAGTTATTTCGCCATGCCTGGATACTTACGGGCTACAGCTTTCTTATAAGATCAATCAGTTTACCTTTGAGCTCAATCTGATCATTAATATTTTTATAGCTGCGAATATACTTTTCCAGATATTCCGTGAGTCTTCCATTGACCTCAATATCGTGCTTCCCCATTTCCCCAGCCGGGACCTTTCCTGAATCGGCATTACACCCGGTCAGTGCATCAAGACCAGCTATAGTATCATTTCCGAACAGGGACTGCTGACTCTGTTTCATGACCGCGCCTCCTGATCCTCAATCTGTTTTAATTATCGTATAAAAGGGCGTGAAGAATAACCTGAAGCGGCCTGTTTGGATTATATTTTTGCGGTACATGCAGAATGGTATATGTTCATTACACGCCATGTGCTCTCCATGGGGAATACATGGCGTGTAATGCCGGGGAAACAGTGAGAGGTCAGAAAATATCTTCTTTTTTACTTCTTTTTAACCGGGGGCTTCCCCTTCTTTGACGGCTTACCACGCTGGATTGCGTCGACCAAATCGTGAGTAATTTCATTTTTCAGCCGGGCCACCAGGTCCGCTTCAACCTTACTCTCAATTTCTTTCTCCAGTTCCAGTTTGGCCGTTTCGGAAAGCTCCTCGCGGGGTTTCTCCTGATATTCTTCCTTAAATATAAGCTGGCGAATATCCGACAACATGACATAGAGTATGGGCGTGCCTATAAGCGTAATCAGGGTCCCGAAGACAAGACCATAGGAGAGGGAAAGAGCCATGGGCTTCAGGAAAGGGTCATATCCGCCAATACCATAAGCCGTTGGCATGAGCCCCAGTACCGTGGTAATGGTGGTAAGAAATATGGGACGCAGCCTCGTGGCCCCCGCCTCAACACAGGCCTCTACGGGATGCAGGCCTTCAACACGTTTCTTCTGTATAAAATCAACTAGCACGATGGAATCATTGACAACGACACCGGCCAGTCCTACCACTCCCATAAGGGCGAGAAAGGAAATGGGGAGACCATGAAAAAAGAAAGTCCAGATAACACCTATCAGTGTCATGGGAATAACCATGACGATAATGAGGGGATGCACCAGCGACCTGAAAAGGGCAACGAGAATGATATATATAGCCACAAAGGCAATGACAAAGGACTTCATAAGGTCCTCAACGGATTCCTGTGTGTCCTTGAATTCACCTTCATAGCTCACGGCATATCCGGGATAACGTTGTTCAATTCCTTCAAATTTTTTCGTTAACATACGGTTCACCGTAACCGATGTTACACCCTTGGCATGCTCGTCGATGTCAGCCGTGACATTGACGACACGCCGGTAATCCTTACGGGTAATAAGGGACATGCCCTGGGTTGTTTCAAAATGGGCAATCCGCGACAGGGGTATGAGGTTCCCCATGCGGTTCGCGATCTTGATATTCTGGAGACTTGCCACCCTGTTTTTAATGCCTTCGGGAAAATTGACCCTCACATCGATAACCTCGTCGGTCTTTCTGATACTTGTGGCAACGGTACCCTCGTAACAGGAGCGGACGGTTGAGGCCACATCGTACACCGTGATACCGGCGATGGCCGCTGTTCTCTCATCAACCACTACGCGTATTTCGTCCTTCTTGTCTTCAAAGTCGTCCTTGATATCCTTCAAACCTTTTATCGTATGCAGGTAGGTTTTAAAATCACCGGATATTTTCCTGAGTACATCAAAATCATCACCTTTGATGGTGACCTGCACGGGCTTCCCCACGGGAGGACCATTGGCTATATAAGCAAATTCCAGCTTGGTAAACTCTTTTTTAAAAGGAGCACATTTTTTCCGCACCTCGTCGATTATTTCATCGGCCTTACGTTTTCGGTTTTGTTCAGGCGTTAAATAAATCATAACGATACCATAGTTGGAACCGCGCTTTGTGTTGGGATCATTAGGCTGCTCCTGAAGAATCCCGGCGCTGGCCGTATAGGTATCAAGATCGATTGCAGGCAACTCTCCCACGACCTTCTCCACAAGGCCCAGTTTTCGGCTCATATCCTGAACAAGCGTCCCCGAGGTTGCTTCGGCCTTTACCACGGCTATTTCGACACCGCCCTGGGGAAACAGTATAAACTTTATATGCGTCACGGCAAAAATAATGGACGCGATAAAAAACACGCTGATCAGAAACAGTGACTTATACCGGTTCGTAAGAATAACTGAGATAAAGGCCTTGTATTTGTTCATGAAAAAAACATGAAGACCTCCTTCCTCGTCCTTCAGGGCCTTGTGATTACTCCTGTCCTTTTCGATGTCCTTGATATGGGAGGGCAAAATGAACATGCACTCGATCCATGAGGCCAATAGAGCTACAATAACCACGGCAGGCAGAGTCCACATGAACTTGCCCATGATACCCTTCATTAGAATAAGAGGCGAAAAGGCCACGACAGTGGTGAGAATTGTACCCATGACGGGAATAATAACCTCACTGGTACCGTTAACCACGGCCTGTTTCACGGACTCTCCTTCCTCCATGTGCCGGTAGATATTTTCCGCCACGACAATAGCATCATCGACGAGCATACCCAGCACCATGATGAGACCGAACATGGACATAAGATTGATACTGATACCATACCAGGCCATCCAGATAAAGGTGGCAAAAAAGGCCGTTGGTATGCCAAGGGCCGTAACAATTGATATACGCCATCCCAGTGTGATAAGAAGCGAAAGGACTACCAGGGTGAAACCGATAATTCCGTTGGTCACCAGAACATTCAGCCTGCGCTTTACATAATATGAGAAGTCCCTGTATATTGAGATGTTATACTCTTTAGGCAGTATCTTCTTGAATTTATCAACCTCCACCATGACACTGTCCACCAGCGTTATAATGTCGGCCGATTCTTTTTTCACCACGGTAAGAGCGATGGATTTTTCCCCCCGGGTCTTATTGATAACGGTTTCCTCTTCGAAGGAGTCACGAACCTGGGCAACATCACCTATGGTGACCCAGTTTCCCATATCGTTAGCCCTGATGAGGACTTTCCTTATTTCATCAACGTTCTTAACCTCACCCACAGTGCGGATCAGAACCTCCCGGCCATCCTCCTTAATAACACCTCCGGGAAAATCCAGGCTCTTCCTGGACAGGGCAAGTATAACCTCATTGATGGCTACGTGATATGAATCAAGCAATCCGGGTTTTACATCTATAATCATCTCCCTGTCGCGGTATCCTTTTTTGTCCACCTTGGCCACGCCGCTTACATCGACAATTTTATCCTCCAGCATTTTGGCGTACCGGCGCAGCTCAAATTCCTGCGCATCATTGTTTACACCGTTTTTGCTGAAAATAGAAATTTCAATGATAGGCTGCTGCTTCGTATTGAGTTCCCGTACATCGGGGTCCTCGGCATCATCGGGCATATCATCAACCTTGTCTACGGCATTCTTTATATCATTGATCGTCTTATCCTTGTTGTCCAGGTCGGGGTCCAGCTGGATAGCGATAACGGACCGTGACTCCAGAGAACTGGCATGAATCTGCTTGATACCATCCACTTCGCGCAATTCATCCTCTACAGGCTTGGTGATGTGCTTCTCCACATCCGCAGGTGTTGCTCCGGGATAGACCGTTGTGATAAGGACCCAGTCAAAATCAACATTGGGAAAGGCCTCCCTTTTGGCGGAAAAAATAAAAACGAGGCCCGCGATGAGGAGTCCTACAGTAAAGATATTAACCAGCAGTGATCTTTCAGCAAAATAGGCAACGAGACGTTTCATAGGATTTTATCCATTTGTTAGTTTTTTATGGCAATATATATATTCTCCTCATCAAGTCACTTCAGACGGTTCTTATTACCAAGGAAAAGGCTGCCGCAGAGACACAGAGCCACGGAGAATGAGGAAAATTAATTAAATGTATGATTCATTGCCCGTATGGAAATGTCTGTCAAGAAATAATTTACAATCGTATACAATTAAGAATATATTGGGAAATATTAATAAATGACACTTTATATTTCAATTTTGTACCTTTATCGTCAGGCCACGCTCTCTGTGTCTCCGTCGTGGCTGCTTTATCTACTGTGCGTACATGCGGGCAAAACTCAGGTTTTCCCTGAAGGGCAAAAGGAGCTGGATATCGACGGAGCCCTTTTCAATCTCCCTGTCGAAACCGGAAACGGAAATTCCCAGAAGCCTTACAAGCCTGTCCCCGGCCTCTGTTCTGTCGAGGAGAAGTGGTATATGTCGTATAATGTCTTCCGCCGTTGTGATGCTTTCAGCAAGGGTCAGGCTTCTCGTGCAGGATACAAAATCATGGTATTTAACTTTAAGTGTAACGGTTCTTCCCCGGATTTGCATCTCCTCCATCATGCCGCCGACCTGGCGGGCAAGATCTTCGACTATACCCAGCATGGCTTCCCGGTCGCTCATATCCTTCTGAAAAGTCGTTTCTTTCCCGATAGATTTTCTCTCATGGCATGGTTCAACATCACGACAATCCCGGCCATGGGCTATTTCGTAATACCATTCACCGGACTTGCCGAAAAACCGTACAAGCGTATGGCGGTCCATTCTCCTCAGGTCAGCACCGGTATGGACTCCCATATCCTTCATCCGTTTTTCCGTTGCCTTGCCGATGCCGTGAAATTTACCGATGGGAAGAGAGCTGATAAAATCATCGGCACGATCGGGAGTCACCACGGTGATGCCATTGGGTTTGTTGAAATCCGATGCCACCTTTGCCAGGAACTTATTATACGAGACACCGGCTGAAGCCGTAAGATGCGTTACATTATAAATCTTCTTCCTGATTTCGTCGGCTATCCATGTCGCGGAAGGTATGTTGGGCCTGTTCTCCGTCACATCGAGGTATGCTTCATCGAGAGAAAGGGGCTCCACCAGATCGGTATACTCATGAAATATCTCCTGTATCTGTTCCGAAACTTCATGATATGCATCAAATCTTCCGCGCACAAAAACAGCCTGCGGACAGAGCCGGTACGCCATACTGGACGGCATGGCCGAATGAATGCCGAATCTCCGGGCTTCATAGGAACAGGCGGCAACTACTCCCCTGCTGTCAGGCGGTCCTCCTACAATGACAGGCCTTCCCCGCAACGCCCGGTTATCACGCTGCTCGACGGCAGCGAAGAAGGCATCCATGTCGATGTGGATAATTTTTTTCATAATTTAATCCAACAACCCCGGCGAATTCACATTCCCTTTTTAAGAATCAGGTGTCGCCACCCCTGAGAGGGGTTTAACACTATCTGGTTTCAAGTTCGTGATATATTTTCTTTAATACATTATCAATAGAATTTTCTATTTCTCTATTGCTAATACGAAGAGTTTTTATATCGACACCCTGGAGAAACATATCTCTATATTCATCATAGTCCTTCCTTCTGTTGTGGATTTCCCCATCAACTTCCACAGCCAGTTTTTTCTCATGACAATAAAAATCCAAAATATAGCGATAGACAGGATGCTGACACCTAAACCGATATCCACCAAGTTTTCTTTTTCTTATTTGTTCCCATAATAAATTCTCAGCATAGGTTAAACTGATCCTCATTCCCCTGGCAAGTTGAATCACATATCCTGGTGTTTTTAACTTTTGAGTCATCAGCAATCTTTATATCCTATCCTTATTTAAGTCCCCCTCTGGGGGATTTAGGGGGGTAAGTCCCCCTCTGGGGGATTTAGGGGGGCAAGTCCCCCTCTGGGGGATTTAGGGGGCTATGCACAAACCGAATACGGTACTTCCTCACCGTGCCGCATATCTCTCCCCTCACCCATCTTTCGGCACATCTCCGGCGCTGTGCCGAAATTAAGCAGTATCCCCGCCTCGCAGCACGTGGCCAGAACAGCATTTTCTATTCCATATTCATCGGCATCGGCCAAAAAGGGATCGGCTTTTATTGATACAATGATCCTGTTATTTATCACCAGGTCCGTATCATAGGTTCCGACTATAATCCCTTCATAGTAAACGTTCAGGGCATGATCGATTCTGTATTCAATATGCATACAGTCCAGCTCCACCATGAAGGCCCGAAGATAGATATCCCGTGCAAAGCCGTATCCCAAAGTATTATACACCCGGTAGAAGGCCTCACTAATTCTGTTTATCGTGTCAATTTTTTTCACCTGTAACCTCCTGTAGAACTCTCATCCATGAAAGATTATTCTCTAATAGCATCAAAAAGCTCCGCATCGCCGGGTATATCGAACTTCACACCGCGACGCGCCAGGATCCGTGCCGCCACCATGTACACCGACAGGGCGTCGGCCCTGCAATAGGCGACAAGCTTATCCCGGGCGCTCCTGTCCCCGGCCTGCCACCGGTAGTAAAGATCAACGGCTTCAAATCCGTCCACGTCCTTAATTTCCCCGGGACGCCTGATATTTATTTCTTTCTCAATCGATTTGAGGCCGCCGCGGTACCCTTCGTGATACGCCACCCAGCGCAGGTCAACATGGGGACACGATATTTCCGGAATATTAAAGGTCTTTTCAATGAAGGGAATATCAAAGCAGTTGCCGTTGAAGGTCACCAGGAGCTCGGAATCATCGACGAGCATAAGAAAATCGTCGAGGTTCTCACCATGTACAAAAGAATACATCTTCCCCCGATGCCAGGCGGCTATGACCGATGCGTGATTGTAGTGCCATGACAATCCCGTAGTCTCGATATCAAACCAGGTAGCCCGGTCAAAATACTGGGCCAGTATACGCCAGTGTTCCCTGGCAGGATAGGCATTGACAAAATAAGCTATATCCCCCGTGGCCAGGGCCTCCCTGCTCCGCTCCAGCGTATCGATGACTCTCCGGAGACGCGCTCCCTTCATGGGAATTCTCCCGGTCTCCTCAAGGCAATCGTCCCAGTTGGAGAGACCCAGTTCCCTGAAGCGTGTTTCAGTCCGTGGACCGATGCCGGGACAGTGTAACAGACATTCCGATATCAATGGAGACGCTCCCTCTTTCTCTGTAGTATTCTGGCCGCCCGGTCCAGCTTTTCATTGATGAGCTTTTTTTCCAGATCAACGGGCGGAGCTTCAATGGGAAATTCAACAGGTGTCGTAAAATACTGCACTTCCGGCACCACGGTTTCCCCCGACAGCAGGGCCTGTATGAGCGACAGGGTGCACTTCGTCGAGGCGTTTGATTCCACCAGGAATATTTCCAGCTCCCGGGAATCGACGCCCGGCGGCAGGGGCGGCACGCAGGAAGGGCATCCACCCTTGCAGTCACACTCATCTATGATGGTCCTGCACAGGTCCAGGCAAAGCTCATGCTTCTCGAATATTTTTTCGGCATAGCCGACACCGCCCTCGATGGTGTCGTACAGGTAAAGGGCGCTCTTCCACTGATCGTCCTCTACCTCCACGAGAGAAACATCCGTAGAGATATCGGAAACATCGGCCATACATATAAGGGGAGCGGCGTGGCGCAGGATATAGGCCAGGCCGTGGAAAGCTGCGCCTACCATTCGTTTGTCTACGGCCTCCAGTGCCCCGGTCCATTTCTTCGGCGCCATGAGGCTAAAGCCCGTTGTATCGTATTCAAAAGCCGCCAGGGTGATGGGGCCGTACCCGATATTCTCGTAACTGCGCTCCCGGATCTTTTTGTAAAGCTTGGGCTGTTTGTTCACATTTATAAAACCGAATTCCATCCTGGCGCCCCGGCTGTATTTCTTTTCCTGTGACTCAATCATTTCAATGCGCCCTTCCCATACGGCCTCGGTAAAATAATCGGCCTCCACGGGCTCCACGTAGCAGAGCTTCTTTTCGAGATCCAGGTCCAGGGACATGTATTTCCGTCCCAGGTGCTGATAAATGGCGTCCTTGTACAGGGTCCCCCGGGCGCCGATAGGATCTATCTCGCCGATCACCTCAGAGCCGTGAATTATCTCAATGTTGTAATCAGTGAGGCCCCGGAGATTCACGCCCCGCGAAGGATAATCCTGCAACGCATACCGGAAGGAATCATGATAAGGAACCACTGTTTTTTCGTTTTTCAGTATATCCAGGGCGCTGGAATAGACAAGGGCATCGAAGCCGGGCTCGCTGGCACGCAGGGGATGTTCATGGGCGGCACAGGGCAGATGCTGGAGCATGATATAGGGATTGTCGGCGTTCAGCAGGGCCTGTTCCACGGGAGCGCTGGTGATGAATTCAGGGTGATGAACCAGGTACTGGTCAATGGGACTGTCCTTGGCGATGTACACGATGACGGCATCGTTTTCCTTACGGCCAACGCGGCCCGACTGCTGCCGGAAGCTGGCCACGGTTCCGGGATGTCCCGAGAGTATGCACAGCTCCAGGTCGCCGATATCGATGCCCAGTTCAAGGGCGTTGGTGGTGATAATCACGGTTATTTTGCCGCTCACCAGGTCCCGCTCCAGCTGCCGCCGCTCTCCGGGAAGAAGCCCACCGCGGTAAGGCTTGACTTTCGACCGAAGCTCCGGGTTCCCGTCACAGACGGCCCGGTAGAGCCGCTCCACCTCCTGGCGGGCCCGGCAGAAACAGATGGTCCGCACTCCCCTCTTTGCCGCCTCGCGTATGAGGGGAATGGAAACCGAGGCCGTGCCCTTGCGGTACATGGCATGGCCCTGGCTCTGTACCAGGGAAGGATTGATGAAAAAGAACTCGCGATCGGGCCTCGGCGCCCCGTCTTTTTCTATAACATTGAAATCGCGGTGAAAGAGGGCCTTTACATGATCATGGGGATTCCCCACCGTGGCCGACGAGCAGATGAAAACCGGGGAGCTGCCGTGGATTTCACAGACCCGCCGGAGCCGGCGAAACACATTGGATACATGGGAACCGAAAGCACCGCGATAGATATGCACCTCGTCAACGACAATGTACCGCAGGCGCGACAGGAAGGATTTCCATTTCCGGTTATGATTGGGAAGAATACCGTTGTGGAGCATATCGGGATTGGTAATGATGAAGTCAGCGCTGTTCTGGATGCGGGACCGTTCATCCTGGGGCGTATCACCGTCAAAGGTGCCCAGGCGCCCGCTTTTCTGCACCACATCCATGAGGGCGCCGAAGGTGCTTTCCTGGTCCCGCGACAATGCCTTGGTGGGATACAGGAGCAGAACCGAAAAGGGCTGTTCCGCACTGATATATTCATTGAGTATGGGAAGAAAAAAGGACAGGGTCTTTCCGCTGGCCGTATGGGATACCAGCAGGGTGTTCTCACCGGCACTGATGGATTCAAAGGCATCCTTCTGATGGGAATAGAGCCGGGTGATTCCCTGGCTCACCAGGACCGACTTCAGTTTTTCATGCAGTACGCCGGGAAAGGGTTCGAATTCACCCTTTCTTTTATTGATCTTCAGATGAGCACGCGTATCCTTTTCAAAACGTGCCTGCAGGAAATTCTTTATATCCGCCATAGTTCACCTCTGCAACATATGAAACACCATGGGTACGACTATACTACTTAACGGATATATGTCAACTAATGTTTAGCATATTTATGTGTGTTAATTTAAAATTTTTTAATTTTTGACATTCCGATAGCCATGAAGAACGGCAATTACATCGATCTGATCAGGTTTAAGATGATAGATTATACGATACGGTCCATCAAAAACTTCCCGAATCTGATCCATTTCAAACTCAGGTACAATTCTCCCGGATAATGGGAAGTCAGCTATTTGTATGGATTTTTTTGTTAACCTGTCAACGGTCTTTTTGGCATATAATTCGGAATGTTGCACTATGTAGTTGTAAATCGAATCAAGATGTTTTTCCGCAGTGTCCGTCCAGTATACTTTCAATCGTCAAAACCGTATTTTTTTCTCAGTTCATGCACATCTTTTATTTTGCCGGCTTGACTATCTTCCATACCCGATTCAATGGCCTGACGTATATAAATTTCACGCATCAAATCATCCCAAGTAGCACCTTCAGGCAATTTATCTATTAAAGATTTTGCCTCCTTTTTGATCATCGTTTTACCCATACACTTCACCTCTTTATACTGCACTAACAAAGGTACTATATGCTCATTGCAAAGACAATTACTTTTTGGCATTCCAACTCTTTTCGGACTTCTGATTATATGGACTGCACGCCTTGATTGCAGAGTAGTAGAATTAAACAAAGACCAAACAGAACTGCATAAAAATACAATTTAATCTTCTCAAGCATTTTATTATTTTTCATTTCCATCTTCGCGGCCTTCGCGTACTTCCAGTGAGCCCTCTTTCAACTTATTTAATAAACGCATCCACCTGTCCGGCCAGCCACTCAGTCCACCCCTCCATGCCCTGGCCGGTCTTGGCGCAAACCTCCACGATCCTGATGTCGGGATTAAGCCTTTTGACACGCTCGTGCACGGCCTGGACATTGAAATCGGAAATGGAAAGATAATCGATTTTACTGATGATAAGAATGTCGCAAATTGAAAACATGAGAGGATATTTCAGCGGTTTGTCATCACCCTCGGGTACGCTGAGAATCATGGCGTTCTTCACGGCGCCCGTATCAAACTCGGCAGGACAGACCAGATTGCCCACGTTTTCGATGATGACCAGGTCAAGGTCCTTCAGGGAAAGGGCGTCCACGCCCTGAAGGGTCATGGTAGCGTCGAGATGGCAGAAGCCCCCTGTTCGGAGCTGCACGGCCGTTACTCCTTTTGACTGAATGGTCTCGGCATCGACAATGGAATCGATGTCGGCCTCGATGACGGCCATACGGTATTTCTGCTTCATCATTTCAATGGTTTTTACGAGAAGCGTGGTCTTGCCCGCGCCGGGCGACGACATGAGGTTCAGCAGGAAGGTCTTCTCCGATTTCATCCGCGCCCGAACACTGTCTGCCAGCTTTACGTTATCCTGCATTACATCTTCTTTCACCTCTATCAGCCGTATCTGGTCCATCAGTATGCCTCCATGTTGTTGATAAAATACTCACGGCCCGAGATGAGGGAAAAATTATCCTTTTCATCACACTGGGGACAGTGGGCCTTGTCCAGGTCTTTCACCGATACTTCGAACTTATTGCTGCATTTCCCGCATTGGAGCACCACGGGAACACGGGTGATCTTCAGCTTTGAATTCTCCGCCACGGTGCCCTTACTCAGGTAATCGAAATATTTCTGCATCCATTCATCAATAAGGTCTGTCATTTCACCCACACTGAGCGAGATCGACACAACCTTTTTCACATTGTTGGTCTGGGCATGTTTGATAACAACGTCCAGTATCCGTTCCATGACGGCCATTTCGTGCATTGCAGTACCACACCATTGTATAAATTTACCTTTGCAAAACAGGTTGCAATACCATACATGTATATCCTGATGTGACAAGCATTATTTTTTTCGATGCATGCCTCTTAAAACGTCAAAACAATAATGCCCCCGGCAATTGAACATCATGTTCGTCACGAATTAATCGTTGCCGCCCCCACGGGGGGCTTTTAACTTTTAAAAACTGCCGCGAAAGCTTTGGTGCAACACATATTTGCGAAATGGAATGATGGTTTATTAACCCCTTACAGGGGTGGCGACTTCTGATTTAGATACATCTTTAATTAATTCGCCGGGGCGTATACCACACACTGACCTATTGCAGACTCTATACAAAATGATGAATATTGCATGATTATCTTTCATCACAATAAACACGGTTCATCATAAAATTTATTTTTTCCTTTCTTTAAAATATGAACTATATAAATATCTTCCTGAATTTATAATAATTTATATACCATCGAGGAAGGGAAACCCATGGCAGTAAAAACAAAAAAGAAACGAATAGCAATCACCGGCGCGTCGGGATACCTGGGCATGCGCCTCATGGAAAAACTCCTGGCCGATAAAAATGTTGAATTTATCACAGGCCTCGACGTCAGGCCGCTGGATATGAACGATAAAAAACTCTCCTTTTACCGCATGGATATCCGCGACCGGTCCATGACTGACATTTTTAAAAAGCACGGCGTTGATACGGTCTTTCACCTCGCCTTTGTCGTTACTCCCATTCATGACGAAGCGCTCATGCACGATGTAGATCTGAACGGTACTGCCAATGTCCTTACCGCATCGGCCGAGGCAGGTGTCCGGAATATCATCGCCATCACCAGCACCCTGGGATACGGCGCGCACCGTGATAATCCACCTGTGCTCACCGAGGCCCATCTTCTCCGCGGCAACAAATCATATCCATACGGATACAACAAGGCACAGACCGATATGCTGATACAGGACTTTGCCGCACGGAACCCAAAAATGACTGTGACCATACTCCGGCCCTGCACGGTCTTCGGGCCCTCGGTAAACAATTATGTGTCGCGCATGCTTTTCAAGCCCGTCACGGTGAGCATCATGAATCATGATGCCCCGGTCCAGTTCGTCCATGAAGACGATTTTGTTGATGCATGCCTGCTGGCCATGAACAAAATGAAAGGCGGCGCCTACAATATTACCGGCGACGGCACCCTGGCGACGAGCGAAATCGCCCGGATCATGGGAACTAAAACAGTACCGGTTCCTTTCTTCATCATGGCGCCGCTCCTGGAACTCCTGTGGCGACTCCGTGTTCCCGGCATCGAGGTGAACCGGGGATACCTGGAATACATCCGCTTCCCCTTTGTGGCAGGCAATGAAAAGGCGAAGAAAGAATTGGGATTCAGTCCGAAATACAATTCCCTGGAGACCCTCATGGAAACGGTCAGGGTGCACAAAAATGTTCAGAGTTAAACGCAAAGCACATCGCACTGAATTTTCATCAAGAGACACGACGGGAGCCGCGTTTCTGCTGGCGTCCCTCTTTTTAATGGGACTGTATCTCAGCTGGAAAGGCGGGCCGTATCATGCGGCCCTGTATATACTCCTCTGGGTACTATCCTACATCGTCATCTACGCCGGAACATGCCGGCACTGCGCCTATTACGGGAAAAACTGCCCTGTTCCCCTGGAAGGACAGTGCGTCCATTATTTTTTCAAATCCTCAGGTAAACCTTTCACCTTCATGGCCCTGTTCTGGGCTTCCGTATCGTATCTGCTGCGCGTCATTGTTCCAGCATATATCCTGGTGGTGCACGCCATGGTTTTCTTCGGCGCCGTCTATCTTGGCATTTTTATACTGTACTGGTTTCTGCACCTTCGCATAACAGGGTGTTCAAAGTGTGTCAATACGGGGTGTCCCCTTAATCCTGATTACAACAAATAAGTACTGAAATATATTTTTAAATATTGCACAGGAAGATCGCGAAGGTCCCCCGGCGGATAAAGGGTAAGGTTCGACATGAACTCACCATCGCCGCCCCCGGAGGGGGCTGATAAATGGATAAAATACTATTGTACAGAAAGGCCGCTAAGTTATAGGCAAAGATCACCACGGAGACACAGAGGGCTTGATTGAGCGATAATGTTTTGACAGATGTTATAGAAATAACATATAAAATACAATGTCCAGAGTGATATCACAGATTTTCAATAAACAATTTACATACAAGATCTCCCCCTTCTCCGTGCGGAGAAGGGGGCAGGGGGGATGAGGTCTAGGACAGCTTCTCCACGGCTTCCCTGATCAGGGCACCGATGGGGATATTTCTCGGGCATGCCGATTCTGCCTTTGCGTAATCAAGGGCAAGAAGGTTATTCCTGATTTCCGGAGATATTCCACTGTACAGGTTCCGGGCCATTTCCTCGTTGCCGTAGCTGTTATAGTACATGAGGCCCCGCATGATATCGCTGACTACCGGGGCTTCGGGCATGGCCGCGTCACAGAGATCAGCGCAGCCCGCGCAGTAGCCGGAACAGGTCGAGAGGGCATACTCCCTGAACACCTTCATATCGGCCCTGGTAAGTTTTACTTTATCCAGGGCCGCCTCGGCGTTTGTCGCGATCAACGCGGTATTTTCCATGGTGATACAGGCAGCAGCTATCCTGGTGTCGGCAAGCACGGCTTTCAGCTTTGCCTGTCCCTCGGAAAATCCCTTTTTAACAAAATGGTCTGTGAGCTTTTTATCGCCGTCGGAGCTGATGGACAGACCCATGACCTTCATGGCAATGAGACCGATATTGGCTTTTGCGCAGGCGTCAACGGCCTTCTGCATGTCCGGTTCCTGCATAAGTCTGAAGTTATACGACGTCATAACAGCATCGATCCAGTCGAGCTTTGAAGCGGCCATAAGGCAATTGGGCATGTTCTTGTGAGTACTGAATCCAAAGTATTTAATCAGCTTACGCTTCTTTGCACCCTCGGCCCATTTCCTGAGCTCCGGAGAGAGCTGATCAGGGCTGCTGCAGCCGTGTACGCCATAAAAAAGATCGATGTAGGAAGTATTCAGTCTTTTCAGGGAGGTTTGCAGGCAGTCCTCCACTTGATCCGGTGTTCTTGCCCCGGAAGCCTTCGATACAAGAAATATATCTTTTCTCTTCTCGGGATGCTTCTTTAAATAAATTCCCATGCCGATCTCACTGTTTCCCTGTGCATAACCATGTGATGTATCCCAGTGGGCTATGCCCCAGTCGAGGGTCTTTTTAAGCAGTATCTGCTTGTCGACAACATTGTACATGACGCCGTTAGAAATGACCGACACCATGACTCCCGTTTTGCCGAGCTTTCGCCTCGGGATGCTGGGTAAATTTCCAGCATTCGCCATGGCAGCGTCCAATTCCTTATGACCTCCGGCAAGACCCATGGCTGTTCCCACTGTTATGGTACCGGTGATTTTCAAAAAATCCTTTCTGCTCATACGGTTATTTTCCATTATGTACCTCCCTCGTTACATATTTTCCTTTTCTGATTGTCATATTCCTTTCGGGATTCCTGGTTTCTCCTTCCGCAGAAATCCTTACGGCCTTCAGCCCGTGCACGGGGCACTCGTGTTCGCATATCCCGCAACCCACGCATTTTTCAATGTCCATATACGGCCTCTGCAGATGTACGAGTACCTCGGCCGAGGAATAGTTACTGCGGGAAATTTTTTCCGTGGTTTCGATTTCCCCTGTACCGTTTCCCTTGATCCTGTATTTTCTGCCGCCGAGCAGGAGAAAATAGTCGCCCGACGAATACATGCCTTCTATCAGTTTATCAGACTGAAGTTCAATACGGCTGCCCATAATTTTTTTCACCTGTAAAACGCCATCTCTTACGGGCGAATAAAAGTCATCGGTATAGATCGCCTTGGGGCTCACGGGACAGTTCTCCTGACAGACAATGCACGGCATATTCATGGCCCAGGGAAGGCAGCGAGACCGGTCAAAGAAGGCAGTTCCGATTCGCACGGGTCCGCTCTTGCGGTAATCACCTTTTCCATGCTTTTCTTCAAGCGTGATGGGCCTGATGGCAGCGGAGGGACACGATTTTCCGCAAGCTACGCAGGCATGCTGGCATCCGCTCGTCCCGATTCGAAAGTTCAGCACCGGCGTCCACAGGCTTTCCATACCACGATCTAATCCCGCGGGCTGTATGATATTTGTCGGGCATATCCTCATGCACTGCCCGCACCGCAGGCACCTGGCGAGAAATTCCTCTTCGCCGATAGATCCCGGCGGCCTGATACAATCATACTGCCAGTTGTTATCGGTCTGCCCGGATAGCCTCATTGCCGGGAGGAGAAATATCCCGCTACCCAGCGTTGTCAGAAAAGATTTTCTGGAAACGCCGGGGCCTTTGATCTCGCCGGCCGTCGAAGCTGAAGCCTGGTAACTGATCGTGCCATGCTGACAATCGTGCAGGCAGTTAAAGCACAGCACACACTCCGCCTGCCGTATCTGACCCGCCGGCTCACACCCTCCTTCGCATGAGCTGTTGCAAAGGCCGCATTCCGTGCATGCATTTTTATTCTGGCCTATTTTCCATATTGCCAGGCGACTGAATATCCCCATGAGCGCCCCAAGAGGACAGAGAACCCTGCAGAAAAATCTCGGTATGACTATGTTCAGCAGCACAAGCGCCGCGAATACGATGAGTATGACCAGACCCCCTTCATACAACCGCCCCGCAGCGGATGAGACATGCGATGAGCCGTCAAGCACGGGAAGGAGGATAAGATTCATGCTCCTGGTGAACAGCGGCAGGGGATCAAGAAGGCCCGTCATGAGGCTCCCGCCGACAACCGGAAAGACGGCCATGACAAGAAAAAGAATCAGGATATAATATTTTATGACATATATTTTTCTGTAGCTGTTGAGCCGTATCTTCTCCCTTTTCGGCTTTTTACCGTGGGCGATATATCCCGCGAATTGATGAAGGGCGCCGAAGGGACATATCCATCCGCAAAAAAATCTTCCGATGACAAACGTAAGAGCAATTACAAGGACTGCCCAAATGAAATTATGATAAAGGCGGTGTGTCGACAGAACCGTGCCAATAGCGGAGAGAGCATCAAGCTGGAGAAAAATATTAACGGGCCATCCCCTGAGCTGCCAGAATGACTCGCCCAGGGTATTGACGATACAGAGCCATATGAACAAAGTGAAAAAGAATATCTGGCTGATGCGGCGTACTGACGTAATCTTCATCGTTCTCAGACCTCGATCTTCACCGGTTTCAATGATGCATAATCGGTTGTGCCGGCCCCGGCTTTTTCAGCCATGGAAAGATAGGGCAGGTCCCGAACCGCCATTCCCAGAAGACCGGCTCCAAAACTGTCGGCAGCCACCTGGTCGGTACTTGCGATAATCGTGTTTTTTTTCGTGAGATCGGAAAGGGAACCCCCGGTCGGACCGTTCTGCATCATAACATCAAAGCCGTCGAGCACAACAAGCGTCGGCTTGAACATCATGGTAAGCTCGGTTATTATAACATGAATATCCTGATGAAAAATGTTTCTCCTGCCGCCCAGGAGACCGTACCAGTTTTTCATGGTCATGGAAGCGCCGCTCCGGTGGTGGCTCTTTACCGGAGCAGTGCCGATAAGCTTAGTCGCACCCATGAGAGGCTTCGAGAAGACCGGCCAATTCCGTATCAGCCTCCCTCCTTCCAGAGTAAGCTTCTCAAAAAGATTTTCCCCGGGATAAATGAGTTTCGCCTTTATTTGTGCCGCGGCCTCCTCAATCCCGCTGAGAAGATAACACCCCGCAGGATCATTGATGGGATTATCCATAATCGAAACGGATTCAGCTCCCGCCTCAAAGCACATGCGGGCAATACCCGTCACAATCTCCGGGTGGCTCGTTGCACCGAGTGAAGGCGATGACGCGAAGGCGATGTTGGGTTTGATGATGACCCTGTCGCCCCGGGTGATGAACCGGTCCATGCCGCCCAGGAGTTCTATCGCCTTCTTAAGACATGCTTCCCTGCCCGCCCCCCTGACCACTGACATGGATTTACCGGAAATGGCGGGAACGGTAAAATCGGGAAAATTCGCCTTTTTACCATCGGGGCCGGTAACCGGGCCGGTTCTATCATACAGAAGGTAGGAAATGCCTCCCGTAGCAGCAACGGCGCTCCCTGCTGCGGCGGACCGCTTTATGAATTCCCTTCTTGTTATGTTTATTGTATCATCAGACAATTTACTCACCGCCCGAATTTTTCCTGATTGCATTGTATAAAATTTCAGAAACTTTTATCGCCCTATCTTTTGTATCAGCTTCATGGACACCGGCAACAAAATCCCCGGCGTGAAATATCGTCTCATATGACTCATCAAAATTCAGGAGAGTCATATCCTTAACCGAACTCCCGTTCTTTTCAGCAACAGCGCCCTCGTTCACAAGAAAGCCCGTATAGTTTTTTATTACCGCCTGCCTTTTGTTATAATCATTTGGGCCCGATATAAAAACCGTAGTCGTGACGCCATCCACAAGAAATTTCGCGCTGTAGACACGGGAAAATCCTTCCATGCCGAAAGCGTCATTTAAATAATAAATTTCACTCTGCGGAACAAGCTCAGCACATTTTAAATAATCGAGAACATTGATACTCCTGGCTGCTCCAAGCGTATCTCGTATCTTACGGGAAATCTCTGCTGCCGCGTCCTTTATGATGGCACCGCCCTGGGAACCATTAATTTCAATATAATAGGCCCCAGCTGCCATTACCTCGGAATTTTCAGTGGTATAGCAGTACTGAACATCGGGTCTGCTGACCCCATCGGCACGCTTCTGCTGACTGTACACGGAAAAAGCGTTATTGAAAGAGCCCATATCATACAGGAAGATCTCAATCCAGAGCCCCTTCTGAACAGTATGCATATATCTCCGCGTCACCAGTTCCCTGAAACCTGAGGAGAGGTAAAGAGGTGCTTTTCCGTCTATCTTTTCATAGAGTGTAACGGCATCATATATTTCTGCATCTGTATAAACACGAAATCCGGCAGGTACAAGAGTTGCCGTATCAAATGTATCACCGTGTTTCTTTCCAGTACCGACGGTTTTTCCACCGGTACTAATTTCCTTGTATTCAAGACCGTATTCCGACAGGTTATAGTGAGCCTGCTTCAGTAGAATAGCCACTGCCACCAGGGCCAGGGCCGCCAGTATAAAGGCACCGATAATGGTTTCTCGTTTTATTGAATGGTCTCGTATCATGGCATGCTTATACTATTTATTTGTATCACGGACTACATCATTGTTGCAACCCTAATTTTTAAAATAGTCTCATTCCCGACGAATGAAATTGATCCTCTGACCCCGGCGGACCAACTGTCTTACTACAGGTACCCACGCTCGCCACCCCTGAAAGGGGTTTAAAACCACCTTTTAAAAGTCCCCCTCTGGGGGATTTAGGGGGCTTACCCCTCCGGGGTACGGCTCATTACTAAAGCCAGGGCAGAATTCCTGACAGTGAGCCCATTAAAAATAGGGTACACGGAGAGGGAGATTCAAACTTGGATTGACAATGGATAATTGCCGTATCTTCCTGTCCGTGTTTGATGATATTCTTTGATTGATACAAAAAGCGGGAGCAAATAAATGAGCGTCTTCGAAATCATCATGCTGGTCTGCTTCGGTGCAGCCTGGCCCTTTTCCATACATAAATCATGGACATCACGTTCGGTGAACGGTAAAAGCCCGGTCTTTCTTCTCATTGTCATGGCGGGATATTTGTCGGGAATTCTGCACAAGTATCTGTACAATTTCGACGGGGTCGTGTACCTGTACATGATCAACTTCACCATGGTGGCCGTTGATACACTGCTCTATGTCAAAAATCTGCGGCTGCAGAAGACAGGCGCCGAATCTGTGTAATCATATATTCCAGGTTTGATCCAGGTATCTTCAGCGCTACCTATTCCCCCGGACTGGCAGACTTTCCATATATGCCAGGACCTTATCGATAATAATCTTAAACCATATCGTATAGTTCCCGGGATTCTCCCGGAGATCGCCCATGAGGTCATCTCTACCGATCCATTTGACCTCTTCAATTTCTTCATTATCATAGGATATGGGGCCGTCGTAAAATCCCGTGAAGACATGATCGATCTCATTCTCGACAAGATCGCTTCCTTCCAGCCTGGCCCGGTAGTGAAAGACAAAGGCTTCAGTGACAGGGCAATCAATTCCCACCTCTTCACGCAGACGGCGCAGCGATGCGGTCTCCGTTGATTCCCCCGGCCGGGGATGGGAGCAGCAGGTGTTGGACCAGAGCCCCGGCGAATGATACTTGTCGGCGTGACGTTTTTGAAGCAGCAATTCCTGTTTATTGTTGAATATAAATATGGAGAAGGCACGGTGGAGCAGCCCTTCCTCATGGGCCCGAAGCTTTTCGCAACTGCCCGCGGGATTGTCATCTTCATCGACGAGAATAACGGAGTCTGGATTCTCAGTGATCATATTGCCCCTCCCCCGACGGATGAATATATTCCCTCCATGCACCACCAGTCGTCACCCCCGGAGGGGGTATATCAATTTTTCATTCAATTTAACGATTAAATACGTACCAGCCCCAACTGGGGGCGGCGAAGGCCAGTCTCTATTAAAACAACCGATTCTTCCGCCGAGGGCCGTGGTGATCCAGAATCACACTACTTCACATCAATCCCCAGCAGGTCGGCAGCGTATTTCACCATTTTTATTTCTTCCGGCTCTGTGGTTTTTTTGACTCCCTCTTCCCTCGTGACACCTCCGGCACGAACAATTCCCGCCATCTCCCAGGCGTAGGGATGAAAATGGAATCGTTCCCTGTGCAGGTGATTGGCCAGAGCATTCAGCGTACAGTTGCTGGAGTTGGGGTCCGTGTCCAAAGGCTTTTCCCACCCCCAGGAAGTGATCTCCTTCAGGATGGTTGCTTCATGATATTCAATGTAGGCCAAGGGGTGAATATTAACTGGCCACTTTTCAGCCGGAATATGCATTTCCTCATCAGTGAGAAAATATGAGGATACATCTTCTTTACAATTCTTTATTATAGGATCGCGGACTGTTTTATTCGAAAAAACTTGGAGCCGCGGACTGGTCTGCATGATAGCCGAGTTTATGGGAGCCTGTCCCGGTGACCAGCCGTAGGCCACGAGGGGTATGTCCATGCGCAGAGCTGTCTTCAGTACAAGTGATTTAACAAAGCCAATGCAGGTGGTACATATTGAACTGGCACGGTCCAGGGTCTTGGTATTATACAGGTCCTGAGTAGCCGCCATGGTAAAGGCCGCCTTCAGCTTTTTAAACGGCGGACGAACTATCATGCTTGTTGCACCGCAGTAATCCGTCATGCGCGTTATGTTGTCCATGGCCTTTTCCGAGATGAAGCCATTGTCGAAGGTAAGGGCGAGGACATTCATTTTATATGTTTTGGCAAGATAATGCATAGTATAAGTCGAGTCCTTGCCGCCGCTGAATCCCATTATCACGTCATAGGCATGTCTGCCGCGCACCGTTTCAATGAGCTCTTCAAACTTTTTTACATATATATCTTTTTTCTCATCGTCGGTAACCTGGGCATTATGACAGTAATTGCATACACCGTCCTTATCAAATTCTATACCGGGGAAGGTATCGGGAAGTACACACTTGGAACAATGTTTCATGACAACTCCTCTAGGCCACGCCTTTTTTCTTCAAAAAATTAACCAGATTATTAATGCTATCGAGGTTTTCAGGAACCAGTTCCTCATCATCGATCTCGATGCCGAATGTCTCCTCAAGAAACATGACCAGTTCAAGAACCCCTGTGGAATCGATTACGCCGCTCTCGATAAGAGACTCCTCGGGACCCAGGGAAACATCCTTCCGGCCAGCGACAAAGTTCTCCTTAATAAAATTTATAATCTGATCCTGTACTGCAACCATGATATGTACCTTCCTTAAATTATTTGGCAATATAGTGAGCCTAATGTGGAATTACTTTCAATGAGTATAGTATTAAAAAAACACTATTAATAAGCAGTAATAACCTTAATGCAAGGACAATAAAGAGTTTGTCAAAAAAAATGTCAAGATTAATATGATCAGGCGGATATTTGGAACCCCTTGAAATCCAGCCCCCATGAATATATTAATTGCACATACAAATCCACTTTCACCGCCTCCTAAGGGGCTGAGAAAAATTCAATATTTAAAAAAAGAACAAGTCATTAACCCCCTTCGGGGGTGGCACCAGAAGATTCTTAAATTGTATCAGCCCTTGTGCCGGGGGCTTGCAACAAAATGATGATGCAGCAATTGCGTGGAGATTATCCCGGCCACGGCCATATCATCCCGGGCGCTGACTGCGGAGCCATTATCATTAAAAACCTTTTTCTTCAAAGAACGCACCGATGCAGCATCAAATATGCCGTATGAATCTATGGAATCATCTTCAAGCATCTGTGCTGAAAGAGAACTCCCTTTTTTGAAACAATGACTTATGGGTGCACGGTAGGGCTGTTTTGGACGGTTCACAATCGACGGTGGAAGCATATCCTGGTATGCTTTTTTCAATACATATTTCTCATTGAGACCATATATCTTATACTTCGGCGGAATTTTGGCAGCAAACTCCACAACACGGTAATCCAGGAAGGGGAACCGCCCCTCAACGCTGTTACCCATCATCATGCGATCACCCTGGGAAGAAAGGAGATACCCCGGCAGGAAAAGTTTGGACTCAATATACTGTGCCCTGCACAACGGATGCCACTTCATCATGGCTGGATTGAGATACTGCTCAACTCCACGCAGCACCGCCTCACCGTTAAAGTATTCACGATAGGCATCGGAGAAATATGACTTAACCTGGGCAGTGTTGTCCCAGCGAATCATGTGGGAATACCAGGGATTGCCGGTATCAGTTAGTCCCTTTTTGAAAAAAGCCTGCCAGAAACGGAAGGTCCTGGGGTCCCTCTTGATATAGGGATAGAGAGACTGCAAAAGTTTTGGCCGCTTAACCGACAAAGGATTACGGGCCCAAAACCGTCGGATTTTGTCTTCCTTGAAGATATTGTAGCCGCCGAAGACCTCATCAGCCCCTTCACCGGTGAGTACCACTTTAATATTCTGGCTTCTCACCAATCGAGATAGAAGGAAAAGGGGCCCGGGCGCTGTACGTATAAGAGGCTTTTCCGAATAACGCACTACATCGGAGAAGACTTCACCAATATCCTCGTTACATGCCCTGATTATGTGGTGGTCTGTGCCGATGTGTTCTACCATCTGCATCTGGTAATCCGATTCATCATAGTCCTTTTCATCAAAGGCCACAGAAAAAGTTATGAGGTCGTTATTATGATGTTTCTTCACCATTCCGGCAATCACCGATGAGTCAAGACCGCCACTGAGATAGGCCGCCACCGGAACATCGGCGCGAAGCCGTATAGTCGTGGCGTCATAGATAAGTTCCCGCAGGCCATCCACGTAATACTGAATTGGCTTATCATCGTATTCGTTTTCTTCCGGATAATCCAGGTCCCAATACTGCCGTGTTTCCATGCGGTCACCCGATACCATGAGCATGCAGCCAGGCGCCAGCTCACTGATATTTTTAAACACGGTGCGGGGTGGGATATTTCCCCAGAGAGAAAAGACCTCATTCAGACCGGCCGGATCGAATTCAGGGTTCACCATAGGATGCTGAAAAATGGCCTTCATCTCAGAGCCGAAGATCAGGCTTCCATCACCTGTAACGGTATAGAAGACGGGACGAATTCCTAGCCGGTCCCGCACCAGGACAAGACTCTTCTTCTTCTCATCCCGCAGGGCGATAGCGAACTGACCATTCATGTGATGCACAAAGTCCAGGCCATACTGCTCGTAAAGGTGAACTATTACCTCGGTATCACTGTGGGTATAAAAGGAGTGTCCTTGCTTCACCAGTGTTTCGCGAAGCTCAATATAATTAAATATTTCACCATTGAATACTACCACGATTGACCGGTCTTCGTTATAGATGGGCTGAGAGCCTCCCGAAAGGTCAATAATACTGAGCCTGCTGTGTCCCAGAGCCACGGGACCGTTGCAATAAAAGCCCGTTTCATCGGGTCCCCGGTGATGCAGGGTCTTTATCATGTCCGCAATCACTTTTTGTGAGGCTGACGTATTGGATCGTCTGTTGTAAATGCCGACTATACCGCACATATTCTCTTTTTCTCTCATAAACAGGATTAACCATGAAATGAATTTTCATAGCTGTTGCTGATAAAATAGTAAAAAAACAAACGGTTCAATACAAATTTGTACCGGCAGGATTACGGGAATGTTAAATTGGCGGTGGTTAAATATTTAGTAGGACTAAACTTAGATAAAATAAATATGCCACAGAGACACAGGGGCACAGAATGTTGGGGTGAGCGATGACGGTTATAAAGAAGAAAACAGGAAGGACACGAAGTTGCTGGCTAAACAGTTTGATAAATCAGAATATATTCAGAAATATGCATTTGAATTTAAAAAAAACCGAGGGGTTGTTCCATAGCTTAGAAAAACCTCATCCTTTCCCTTGTTCGCGGCCTTCGCGCTCTTTGTGTAAAATCAACTTAAAAAACAAACATTCTCATTCAGATATCAAACCTTCAATTCATGAGGCATTTCCCGCAGATGGGCTGTAGCGCGGTTCTTTGCCCGGAAGTCCCGGTAGGCCCGTTCAACAGCATCGCTTGAGAGATCCAGCACCTTCGCCGCCTCGTGAGCATCGATGCCGTGTTCCCAGGCGTAGAGAAGATGGTCCAGCTTGTCAAAATCGATTCTAAAGAAGAACTCCTGGTCGGTGACAGGAAGACTGAAGGTGTCGGGACTGGGTGCCCGGTCTATGATTTCGGATATCACATTGAGATACCGGGAAATTTGATATATCTGGTTTTTATACAGGTATGACAGGGCTTCCATGTCATTGCCGCCGTCACCGAACTTACAGAAGTCACCCAGGATCATCTCGGTACGATTGGTAGTCCCGGCTACCACCATACTGCGCCGCTCCGCCTCCCAGTATAGATTAATCATCCTGGCCCTGATTTTAATGCTGGCGAAGGCCGTTACGGTGTGAAAGGCCTCAGCATTGAGCCGTTTCGTCTTCAGGGTCCCATCGGGAAGCTGCACTTGCAGCTTATAGAAATTAAAGGCGTCACGCTCCAGGAGATCCGTAGGAAGGGTAATATTGAATTTGTACCCGGGCTGGAATTCCGGCACCAGTTTTTTGATATATTCATCGCGCCAGGTGTATCCTACCACGCTGTCCACGGTCTTCGATATGTCCACAATCCGGTATTCTATACCCAGCTGCTTCGCATGTTTTTCTGCAAACTGGCTGCTTATAGGATTCGATTCCTTTTCCGGAAGTATAAGCCCCACGACCTTATCCTTTCCTAGGGCTTCCACGGAAAGGGCTGCCATGACGGCCGAATCGATGCCGCCGGAAAGACCTACAACGATTCCGGTTCTTTTATATACATTTTGGACCTGATCTATCAGGAAATCGGATATTTTTTTTACTTCTTTTACAGGATCAATTTTAAGGATATCGAGATTGAATGACATGGAAAACACTCCTCTTTGGAAATTATACAAATTTGTGACAATTTATCGATAATCAACGGAACAAATCAATCTCTATTTTAGAAAATTTCATCCCGGTCAGGCTCTTTTTTCGTTGACACCTTTATGGGCATATCGAGAATGAATTAAACAGGACAATATAGCCACAGTCTGAAGTGCCCCCGGCGGATAGAGGCGATGCATTTTTTTAAAATCGATGTCGCCACCCCCATAGGGGGTTAAAACGGCCTCCTTAATGTCTAGATAGAGGGGGACTTAAAAAGGTGGATTTTAAAACCCCTTCCAGGGGTGGCGGCCGTGAATACTTGTAGCAAGAAAGTCGATTCGCCGGGGTCCGAGGTTAAAGATTAACCGCATCAGCCAGCGTCTCTGCGCGAATTGTTAATTCATTTTTTATCAGAATCGAGTCACTAAACAAATCACACATTCGAGGAATAACACTATGAAAAAAATACTGGTTACGGGCGGCGCGGGATTCATTGGATCCAATTTCATCCATTATATGTTGAAAAAATATCCCGATTATGAAATCATCAATTTCGACACCCTCACCTATGCGGGCAATCTTGACAACCTGAAATCTATTGAAAAAGATAAAAGATACTCATTCATACAGGGTGATATTACCTCCAACTCCGATGTGGAAGCAGCTATGCAAAAAGCCGATCATGTGGTCCATTTTGCAGCCGAATCACATGTAGACAGAAGCATTGAAGGGCCCGAGGTATTCATCAAAACAAATGTTCTGGGTACCCAGATACTCCTTGAGCAGGCACGGAAACACAATATCAAGCGTTTTCTCCACGTCTCCACCGACGAGGTATACGGCAGCCTGGGCGAAACGGGTTTCTTTACCGAGGAAACGCCCCTGGCCCCTAACAGCCCCTACTCGGCCAGTAAGACCGGCAGTGATCTCCTTGTGCGGGCCTATTTTCATACCTTCGGGTTTCCCGGCATCATCACACGCTGCTCCAATAACTACGGGCCATACCAGTTCCCGGAAAAACTCATTCCTCTTATCATCAGCAATGCCCTGGAAAACAAACCCCTGCCGGTATATGGCGACGGCAAAAATATTCGAGACTGGCTCTATGTAGAGGACCATTGTTCGGCCATCGACACAGTCCTTCATAAAGGTGAGCCCGGTGAAGTTTACAATATCGGCGGCAATAATGAATGGTATAATATCGATATCGTCAAGCTGATCCTGAAAGAGCTGGGCAAGCCCGAGTCCCTCATCACCTACGTGAAGGACCGCCCCGGCCACGACCGTCGTTATGCCATTGATGCCACGAAGATGAAAAATGAGTTTGGATGGGAACCGGCGATTCAGTTTCCTGAGGGGATTAAAAAAACCATTCAGTGGTACGTAAACAATCAGGAATGGATTGGCAGGATAAAAAGTGGAGGATATCGGAGTAATTAATATATCTGAATTAAAAAAATGTCATTAAAAGCGCATTTTGATTTGACTCTCTGTAAATCTTTAGTATATTCTAAGGATTTTTCTTCCCAGCAAGGGGTTTCCAGTCTCAATTGAATATCTATTTTTTTCACACAGGGAGTAAGACTATGCCAGCAATCAATAATTGTATAAAAACAACATTGTTCCTTCTTTTTTTATTTTTATTAATGTTCTCCACATCATGTTTTTACTCAATAGCAAGAGATGGTAATCGGAATCTATATCCGGAAAATGGCTTTATCATAGATCATGCCTGTACTAATTTTTCTCTGGTACCGGAAGAATGGGTCATTGCTGCCAAGAATACACTTCATATCGCTTACCAGCATACCTCGCACGGGAGTCAGATTACATCGGGAATGGATGCCCTGGAAAATTATCCCTCTTATGGAAATCTCTACCAGTGGAGTGAGGACGGCAGTGCGGGCCTGGATCTTGATTCTTACGATCCCATCATGTCCGGATACCACGATCTCAGCACCGAAGATTCAGAGGATGCATCAGGAAACACTCCCTGGGCGAATGCTACCCGGACATATCTGGATAATCCCAGCAACTATGATATCAATGTGGTGATATGGTCATGGTGCAAAATCAGCGGCCACAATATTAACCGGTATATAACAAATATGGAGAGGCTTCTTGAAGAGTATGGACCTGGCGGGTCGAATAGCCGTGCCGTAGAGCATCCCGTAGAATTTGTCTTTATGACCGGTCACAGCGAGGGCACTGGAGAGACAGGTGCTGCTGCCCTTGCAGCTGAGCAGATTCGCTCCCATTGTATTGCCAACAACCGCTGGCTCATCGACTATTATGACATGGAATGCTATGATCCCGATGGAAATTATTTTGGTAATTTAAATATAGCTGACAATTTAAATTACAATTCAGGAGCTAACAACTGGGCGGTTGAATATCTTAATCGTCACGACGGTGGGCTGATGGACATTCTAACCATGGGTGATGGCGGTTCTTTCAGCGGCTGTACTTCCTGTGCTCATTCAGACAGCCCCCGTGCCGCAACCCTGAATTGTGTACTTAAAGGTCAAGCCGCATGGTGGCTTTTTGCAGGACTGGCAGGATGGGACGGCAATTGATATGCCCAAAGCATCCCTTCCATCCCTCACTATCATTACAGTTTTAATATTGTGTTTCATTCCTGGAATGGCAGGCGCACAGAAGGATACTTCATCGCCCGTTGATACAAAAACCATCGTTGTAATTGTCTCTGATCCAGCAAGCAGCAAAATTAATTCTCTAATAGACAACACTGTTAAAATACTAACCGACATCATTCAACGAGATGACAGATTTTCTATTTCCGATCAGAATAATAAAATCATATTATCCTCAAACTATTCCTCCTTCTTTGAGAAAAACAGGGATACACTCCTGCAGAAATCGATTGACCAAGTATATCATGTTTCCCTATATGAGACAAACAATAAAGCAACAGCAGAAATCAACGTTCTCACTGTCAATAATGAATCTGTTGAAACATTCAATCTCTTCAAGGGTCCTTTAGCAGGAGAATCCATTAAAGATATTACTCGCATACTCAATGAAAAATTCAGCCTCATGCCCGTTCAGGGCCTTTCCGCTGAAGGCGGCATGTCAACAGAAAATATTGGACTGACATGGCACCATATTCCCGGCAGAGATACATACAACATCTTCCGTGCAGAAAACGAGAGAGGTCCCTTTGAGCGCATTGGCTCAACAAATAGTAATTCCTTTATGGATACTACGGCAATCCCGGGCCGGGAATATTTCTATTCAATACCTTCAACTGAAAACGCAGACCTTCCTGTAGATAACAGCTCAATAAAGCGGGGTTACCGAAAATTATCCGCACCGAAACCTGTTGCCAGCGAGGAATATCTCGACAAACTGGTTCTCACATGGGACCCTGTATCTGGTGCTGATAATTACCAGGTTCATCGATACTCGCATGAAAAGGACGAATACGCGCTTATTGCCACAACGAAAGAAAGCTTATACAGCGACAGGTCAATTGATCGGAACACGGTTTGCCTCTACAAGGTGACCGCCTGGGCCGCAACAGGTCCGGGTGATGCCAGTCCCATGGTTTCCGGCAAATACACGCGAACCAGGGATGACATGGTCATGCGCGGCATCGTCCCCGGCTGGGGACAGTTTTACCGTCATGATATCTTCCGGGGATTCCTCTACTCGGGTCTTTTTACTGCTTCGAGTTCTGCTCTTGTCTGGTCAGCAGTAAACCGTTCCAATAAAAAAAAGACATATAATACGGCCACATCGGGCTTTGATGAAAAATGGAACGATTATAAGAGCAGCACCTATTTTTTATGGGGATTTTCAGCCCTTACATCGCTGATCTATATAGCCAACTGGGTCGATATCCTGCTTTATAACGACTCTCTGGAAACTTCAACAGACCGAAACACAACAAACATGTTTTTTCAAAATGATAAAGATATCCATTTCTCTGTCAGCATGTCCAATGATAAAAAAGCAGACCTGTTTTTCTTACAAATAATCCGGTTTATTTAGAGGCAATGTCATGATAAAAACAGCAAAGATGGGCGTGATATTCTTACTTTTCCTCGGCATTCTTCAGGGCTGTTTAGGTGAACGGCTCAATCCCCAGGACCCTAAAGGCAGACACTACCAGTCAACAGGAAATGATCCGGTTGATAATGATCCCCTTAAGGTTGCCGCGCCTGTAATAACACCGGAAGAGGATGTATATAACACGGAAATTGAGGTGACAATAACATGCTCCACGGTGGACGCTGATATTTTCTACACCCTGGATGGAACGGAACCCTCTCGGGACAATGGATTGCGCTACACAGGTTCTCTCGCAATCATTGAAGAAATCATCGTTAGAGCCCGTGCCTTCAAAGAGAGCATGAACGATTCCGATATAACTGAAGCATCATACAGCTTCCAGGTCCCCAATGTCACGTTCAGCCCGGCAGGAGGTACTTATTCGTCTCAACGAAATGTAGTTCTTTCCACATCTGTCAACGAGACCTCCATCCGTTTTACCACGAATGGGTCACAGCCGGGACCGACTTCGCTTTTATACTCCTCGCCGGTCCCTGTTTCCCAAAACACGGTCATCAGAGCCCTGGCATACCGAAATAATTGGCTTGCGTCCAATACAACCCAAGCAAATTATTCCTTCAGTACGGCAGCGCCTATCATCTCTCCCGCACCAGGAACCTATGATTACGATATTACGATCACCATAACAGCCGAAGAAGGCGCAACCATATATTATACTATTGATGGAACAACTCCCACAACAGGTTCACCAGTATATCAAAATGCCATTACGTTTAGCGGCGATGGAAGCACGATGACTGTGAGGGCCATGGCGATGAAGCCCAACTGCAATACAAGTTCCGTTACAGCATCTTCATTTTCCATCAACACTGCGGGATATACTGGAACGACTATCATAGATCACACCTGCAGAGACATCTCACAGATACCCGAAGAATGGATAACTGCCGCCAAGAACACTCTTCACATTGCCTATCAGCACACCTCGCATGGAAGCCAGCTAATATCGGGCATGAGAACGCTTGAAGCTTTCCCATCATTTAACAATTTTTATGCGTTTAGTGAAGATGGTAGTGTCGGTCTTCATTTAGACAGCTATGATCCAATTATACCAGGATACCATGACCTCATTACCGACAGGGATATAGATGAAACAGGAAACACCATTTGGTCGACTGCCACTCGAAACTATCTTAACAATCCAAACAACTTCCATATCAACGTAGTAATGTGGGGATGGTGTAGAATATCAGATGACGATAATATTACGACATATATAGAAAACATGGAACGTCTTATTTCCGAGTATGGTCCTGGTGGAATCAACCCACGTGCAATAGAACATCCCGTACAATTTGTTTTTATGAATGGATGTACCCGAAACTGGGGTCCAACAGGTGCCCCTGGGAGGGCTGCTGCCCAGATACGAGAGCATTGTGAAACAAATAATCGCTGGTATTATGACTTTTACTCCATGGAATGTTATGATCCTGATGGCAATTACTATGATGATAATTATGTTGATGATAATTTGAACTATAACGGAGGATCCAACAACTGGGCTGTAGAATATTTGAATCGTCACCCCGGAGAATTAGTAAATACACTCACAATGGGTGATGGGGGATCTTTTAATGGATGTACATCATGTGCTCACTCAGAAGTTTATAGGGAGGCTACTTTAAACTGTGTCCTTAAAGGCGAGGCTGCCTGGCATCTCTGGGCACGACTGGCTGGATGGGACAGCAATTAGTCACATAAATATTAATTACATTACATAATCCATTAATTTCTTTACATAAAAGATAAGTAATTCATAATCTGCAAGCAGTATTATTAACAGATTATGAGGTTAATCATCATGAAAGGAATCATCCTGGCTGGCGGCAAAGCTACCCGTCTTTACCCTATAACAAAAGCAGTGAGCAAACAGCTATTACCAGTCTACGACAAACCTATGATCTATTATCCCCTGTCCATACTCATGCTGGCGGGCATTCGGGAAATACTTATAATATCAACACCCGACGTCCTTCCTTTATTTAAAAATCTCTTTGAAGATGGAGATAAACTTGGTCTATCCATCAACTATGCTGAGCAGCCCGTACCCCGGGGATTGGCCGACGCCTTTATCGTTGGTGAAAAATTTATCGGCAACGACAGTGTGTGTCTTATATTGGGTGACAATCTCTTCTATGGCCAGAACCTCAGTTCTATTTTACAAAAAGCGGCAATAAAGCAGAAAGGGGCATCAGTATTTGGCTATTATGTACAAGACCCGGAACGCTATGGTGTTGTTGAATTTGATGAGCAGAGCAAAGCAATCTCCCTTGAAGAAAAACCACTAAAACCTCGCTCTAACTGGGCCGTGACCGGTCTCTATTTTTACGATAATCGCGTCATCGACATTGCTAAAAGTATAAAACCCTCTGCGCGTGGTGAAATTGAAATAACCGATGTGAACAACACATATCTGGAATTGGGCGAACTGTCGGTATTTAAACTGGGACGAGGGTACGCATGGCTCGACACCGGCACCTATGATTCACTCATGGACGCGGGGATGTTTATAAAGACCATTGAGGCGCGGCAGGGTCTGAAAGTAGGGGCCATCGAGGAGGTGGCTTTTCGCATGCATTTTATCTCAAAGGAACAGCTTCTTGCAATAGCTGAAGAATATAATACTGATTATGGGAAATATCTCATAAACATTGCTAACGAAAGGTGACACTATGCCCTTCTCGTTCAAAGAATTATCCATTCCGGGCGTATGTCTCATCGAGCCACGGATTTTTCCCGACGACCGGGGATTTTTTTTCGAAACCTTCAAGGCCTCAGATTTCATTAAAAACAATATAGATGGTTTACCCGTTCAGATAAACCATTCGCGGTCCTCAAAAAATGTGCTTCGTGGACTGCACTATCAACTGAGCCCAATGGCCCAGGCAAAGTTGGTGCGCGTTCTCTCGGGGGAAATATTCGATGTGGCAGTGGATATCCGCAAGGATTCCCCTTCTTACGGAAAATGGGCAGGTGAGCTGATAAATTCCGACATCAAAAATATGCTTTATATACCTGCCGGTTTCGCCCATGGATTCTGCGTTATTTCCGAAACTGCCGAAATTGAATACCTTGTCTTCGGCGGCGAGTATTCCCCACAGCATGACCGGGGCATTCTCTGGAACGATCCGGCGATTGGCATACAATGGCCTGTGGAGAATCCGATTCTGTCAGCAAAGGATGCATCACTGCCTTTGCTCAAGGATGCTGAAAATAATTTTATGTATGAAGAAAATAAATAAAACATGCCACAGAGACACTGAGTCACAGAGGGCTAAAGCAGTCGATAAAGTTGGTCAAGAAAATTAGTTTGATGAGTTCATTTTTTTATAGAATCAATTTTTGATACGCTAAAAATAACTCCCTCTCTCAACCTCTGTTTCTCCGCGCCCCTGTGGCATTCTTGATTATTATTAAGAGAGATGTCATGAAAAAGAAAAAATTCCTAATAACCGGTTCGGGCGGACAGTTAGGCCGCGAGTTTGTCCGAATCCTAACCGAGAAAAGCATCGATTTTACTGCACCCGACGAAAAGGAATGCAATATAACCGACAGGGACCGTATGTCAGCCCTCATTAAATCTACCAAACCTGACTTACTCATCAACTGCGCCGCCTACAATGCCGTGGACAATGCCGAGGATGATGCCGACATGGCTTATAAGGTAAACAGTTCAGCACCAGGCTACCTAGCCGAAATCTGCAAAAATCTAAATATTTTCTTCATCCACTACAGCAGTGACTATGTTTTCGATGGAAAAAAGGAAAATCTCTATACAGAGAAAGATGAGCCTAATCCTCTCGGTGTTTACGGACGAAGCAAGCTGGAGGGAGAGAAGGCTGCATTAGAAACAGGGTGCAACTGCCTGATTTTCCGGCTCAGCTGGGTCTTCGGTCTTGGGACACAGAATTTTCTTTACAAGCTCTCGCAGTGGGCAAAGGCAAATCCTATATTAAAAATCAGCGCTGATGAAGTATCAGTGCCCACATACACCGAAGACGTGGTTTTGGCCACACTCATGAGTCTTGAAAAAGACTTATCCGATCTATATCACCTGACCAACACTGGTTATGCATCAAGATATGAACTGGCCAGGTTCTACTTAAAGACAGCAGGACTGAAAAATCTCGTAATACCAGTCGCCATGAGCACCTTTAATACCAAGGCAAAACGGGCTCCCTTTACGGCCATGTCTAATGAAAATATTTCTCAAGCTCTTAACACATCAATTCCAACATGGGAAGATGCCGTAACAAGATTCATCGAAAGGAAAAATTAAAATACGAAATAGTATTTATAAATATTTCAATATTTCAGGAATTACCTCATTGGCAAATTGCTTCATTTTTTCTTCTTCCTTGGAAATCTCATTCAAATCTACAGGCTTGGATATTCTGATAAAACTACCACTAATACCTGTGTTTATGTTTAAAAGGAATGAAAGCCGATATCTTATGCCATCTTTTAGGTTTTTCCCATTTAGATAGTACCAGTAATAAACCAGTAAGCCTTGTTTCTTATCTAAGAATAACAGTCTTTTAACAGGGATCATGTTTTTTTTATTTATATATAAATCTAATTCTTCTTGAGTCAATAATTCATAGCCTTCCCCACGCAAACACACTTCCGGCCGATGAAAAGCTGATAGAGTATCGTTCGATCGAATAATATACAAATAGACAGTATCACTTTTTGCATTCCCGCCTTTTTCCCGGTATGCTCTCATGAGCAAATCATTTGTCCCGAGTACGCTGTAGTAGTTTTCACCAAGTACCTCATCCTGTGATTTCCATCCTCCGATGGAAGCAGGAATCTTATCTTTCAGAAGTATTTCATTAACTGGTTCAGTGATATTATGTTTATCGAAAATGATAAAACCAGCGAAAACCAGTATCAGCATGAACAGTATATACGCATTTAATAATTTTTCATTTCTATTCAAATAATCTTTCAGGCGGATGGAAAGACTCTTGGAATCATGGCCCTGGTTTTTTTCAGGCAACTCATTGAAAACTGCTATGAGTATAACAATGATAATAAAGACAGCCATGCCAATCTCGGAATGCAAGTCATCTAAAGCAATTTTCCCATAGCCATTTACAACCAGGATTGTTATGATAACAATCCTGAGAAT
Source organism: Spirochaetae bacterium HGW-Spirochaetae-1 (assembly GCA_002839375.1). NCBI lineage: Bacteria > Pseudomonadati > Spirochaetota > Spirochaetae bacterium HGW-Spirochaetae-1. The sequence continues at coordinate 186,276 of PGXY01000003.1, forward strand.
ATTTGAAACAATTGCAGCAGGAATTGATATTAAATAATCAATCACGGATATAATCTTTTTAGATTGAAACAGCGCCATTAACCATACTATAGAGAACATACTGACGAGGTTGCTGAGCCCGCTGCACTCATGGGTGATTGCAATATGATGCCCATTTACATTTAGTATGTTGCCATTGCGCAGAATGGAAGGGTATATGAAGGAAATAAAAATTTCTGAAGTATATGATGCAAATAAATTAAGTTCAAAGGTGAAGCGGTCAATTATAATTTGAGGAACCGGGATTGCCAGTAAAAGGTATAGATAAATCCCTATATTCTTAATAACAAAATGTCTGCCCAAAAATAATATTGAATTACCAACGATAAAGATATAGATAGCCCATGGAGCAAATATATCAACATTTTTCCATACTGCAAAAAGGTAAATGATTATTGAAACCGTAATGACAAGAAAACCATATAGTTTTTTAGCAGGATTTTCCGAGGCAGGATTATATTTTTTTAATCTCCTTAAAAAGAGCCATATAAAGGCTAATACAACAAGAGGGCCGTGACTGTAATAGGACCCATACCAAAACCATTTATCGTAGAGTATTAGAAAACCATGAAAAAATAAGACTCCACACAGAAGAATGAAAGCGCCAAATTTGAGATACGCGCTATTCTCCCGAGTAAATGCATTCATGAATAATAATCAATTCTAATTTCTGATTATTTTTTTATTGCCTTTTTTATTCCATAGGCAGCTGCGCCACCGCCAAGTATTAATAACATTGAAACAGGTTCAGGAACACCACTTCCACCAGGATGATTATTGGTTTCACCATGACGCTGATTGTTATTTCTATGATGCTTATTATCACCAATACGTCCCATAGCAAATAGTGATGAACTCAAAAACAAACAAAACAGCATTAAAAATAGATACCTTTTCATAAAAACCTCACACTTAGCAATCTCACATTTTTTTTATCTCAATATTTCTTACATCGGACATATTAATCCTTCGATTAATATGTAATATACCGGATATAATGATGTCAACATTAATAAGCTAAACAGGCGGAAAAAATACAAGACAAATAGCACAGCATAATTGTAGATAGTATTTTGCCTACTATTCGGAATATTTTTATTCCGGTTTTTGCAAATCCATGGCAAAATTGAGCAAATCCCTGCCCCTTTTCTTCTTTAGCTTCCGTTTTATGTTGGTAGTATGCCGATCCACGGTACCTTCTTCTATTTCCAATTCGCGGGCTATGGCCACCCTGTTTTTTCCCAGACCGTAGAGCTCCAATATCTGTTTTTCTTTTTTTGTCAGTTTATCCAGCAACATGGCATTTATTTCTTCTCTCTGTTCCCTGCAGACCTCTTCCAGCTCTTTCCACTTCTGGATCTTTCTGCCATATACAAGCCAAGCCTTTTTACCATTGAATTCAAGAAACACTTTTTTCGTCTCAAGCCAGACCCGGTGAAATTTCAGAGTAACAAATAGCTCCTCTTTTAATAAATCATTGTCTCCCAGTTTATAGCCATCCCTGATCAAATCAGAGTAGTCATTCCGATATTCAGGATCGATAATTCTAAGTAGTTTCCGCTGAAGGACATCATGAGTGGATTCAGCCTCCAGTATACCTGCCCCGGCATCATTGCAGTAAAGAATATCATCGCCTATGAAAACGAGGATCATGTCAGGCGATATCTCCCAGTGAATCCTGGCAAGAAGAGCCAGCTCGCTGGCGTTATCTGATTTAACGGCCATTTTATGCCTCTTTTTTATATCATGAAATCGAGCATTTTATATAAAAACTATATGCCACAGCCAAATAATATACAAATTTTAGTATTATTTAAATTATTTATTTTTATAAAGAAAATCATTAATGCTGTACATCGGGTATGCAGCTATGGAGACTGCATCTAATATTTAAACTTGACAGCATATTGACGCATTGTATTATACACACTTTATATCTTATGCTTGGAGTATAAAAAAGCAATCATGAACAAACTAAATCATTATAAATTCTTTCAGGTGCATTTTAGTAATGAATAAAAATATTTTACAAAAATCCAGCACTTTCTTTACGATTATGCTTTTAATAATGATATCTCTTCTATCCACACGGCAAGCTGGCTCCCAGACCATGCCCTCACCCCTGGCTGCCGATGGAGGTCCCGACTGCCACCTCTATAAGACAGATACGGTAATCCTGGAAAATACCATACTCGATGATGGGAGCGGCATTGCGCCTGCCAACAGCATCACCACCGGTTTAAACCAGTTCCATTCGCCCAATCTCAAGTTCTTTTTCATACCTGTATCCTGGTCCATCACGAACAACCTTGCCGTGGATATTACCTTGCCCTTGATGCATAAAATGCTCATCGATAACAGTAATGACATATCAAAACTTGCCTTCGGTGATATAAAGATAGGCCTGGCAGCCAGCTTCCCCTTTGCATACGATACAGTCATATTATCAACTCATCTCAATACAACAATTCCCACAGGAGACAGCAATGCAGCGGTAAATAGTTCATTCTTAACACCCTTGGGATACGGCAATTTTACATTTTCCCTGCTGCAGTCACTTTCAGTCAATGCTCCGGAAATACATACCAGGTTTTTCATCAACGCCGGCGGCATTCTGTATCTTCCGACCGAGTATTCATATTCGATTGCGAATATATACATGGTGGACCTGAGCTATGCCGTATCTTCCATGCTGGGTTTTGAATTTACCCGGTTTAAAAATCTCTCATTATCTCTTAAGGGCAACGTTGTTTATATTCCTGAAAGAACTTATAAGGAAAAAAATGAAATAACCGGCACCGTTTCTTCCAAAAATGACGTCAATGACCTGCTCGTGACCTCTGATATTATTGCTGCATCAACATACTCCTTCAGCAACAACATCAAAGGAACCATGATGATCATTTTTCCAATGTGGACAAAACAAGACGGGGATCTAATAAATACATCTGACCGGAAATGGAAAATTTACCTGGCAATTAATAAAGTTTTTTCACTATCAGATTCAGGAAATGACTCTGTACCAATCCCCAAAGCTAGACCGAGTAAAACAAAAAAGAAGAAAAAGAAGAAAAAAACTTACTAATTATGCCAGCGATTTACAATAATCCATGACTAAAAACGAATGACATCGACCCTGAAAAAAATTAGAAATAAATTGATGCTTACAGCAGCGATACTGTTGATTAGCACTATAGCTGCCTACACATGGGATTTTGTCCTTCAGGGCACTCTGAGTGAAACCTTCGATGACAATGTCAACGCCTCAGCTGACGACCAGGAATACGATTTTCTCACAAACCTCACGGCAGGTATAGGAGTTGAGCATGAAGGGAAAACATACACCTTTTCACTCCTGGCGCATGTTTACCAGGATATATATGCCCGTGACACCTCTTTGACAAACAATTCACAGGATATAACAGTAACAATCAACAAGCAATTCACCGAACTGACAGGATTCAGCATCAATAACGTATTTCACCACTACCCGGAGCCGCGTACCTATAATTACGCTTTCGGCCTCACAGGAGGAAGAAATACCTATTTTAACAATACCACAACCTGTTCTTTCCAGACCCAGCCTCTCCGTGTATTTCACCTGGAAGCCTCGTATATATACGGTTTCACAAAATACCAGAACGACGAGCTCATTGATTCACGCAATCATACTGCCAGCGGCACGTTAGGATACCACTGGAGTTCAGCCCATTTTACTTATGCGTCTTATAGTTATACATACACCTTGTATGATACTAACGAAAAAATACCTTTGCATTCCGCATTCCTGGGACATACCATGTATTTTACCAGGCAGCTCTACGCCAATGTACATGCCGGGGCTGATTATTCGGTTACAGATGCAGGTGCAACTTATGGCCCCAACATCCTTCTTTCTCTCATTGATGATATTGATGAAAACAACCAGTTGAACCTAACTTTCGCTTATGGACAGTCCTTGAATCCTTACGACGATGAGGTATTTGAAAACTGGAATATTTCTCTCAATTTTACCCGGCAGGTCCTGGAAAGGCTCCACTTTGCCCTTTCGGCCTTTTATGGACAGGGTGAGTACAGGGAATCGGGAACAAGAAACAGCCTTTTAGGGTTGACAACAAATTTATCCTATGAGATTAAAGAAAATATATTTGGGTCAGTTTCATATAACCTGAGTAGAAATGGAACAAGGCTTGAAAACGCCGAAGAAACAGCTTATTTTAGGAACAGAATCACCATATCCTTGGGTGCCACAATATAGAATATTTTTGATTGATTACGACATATAGCAGGTAGATTCATGACATTTAGGATTCTGAAAAAATTTGTTATTTTAACTCTCTCTTCCTTATGCATACTATGTCCTGGTGAAATAAAATCGGCCCAGAACGAACAATACATAGTAGGTGTGGGTGATATTCTTGAAGTAAACATCATCCAGCCGGAACAATTACAAACGCGCACAACAGTCTCCCCTGGAGGCGACATTTCAATCCCCTACATCGGCAGTGTAAGAGCGAAAGGCCAGACCATAACGCAACTGCAACAAACAATCCAGTGGCGTCTGGCCAATGGATACTTCAAATATCCCGTTGTCACTGTTTCGCTGATAGAATCCCGAAGTAAAAATTATACCATTTCGGGTGAAGTGGTAACTCCCGGGAATTACCCCCTGGGAGAAAATACGACCGTACTGAAGGCCATTTCTATAGCAGGCGGGTTCACCCGCTTCGGTTCATCAAGCCGCGTAAAAATTCTGCGGCCTCGTCAGGACAGGCCCGGGTATAGGCAAATAAAGGTTGATATCAAGGCCGTCATGGACGGTGATGCCAGGGCTGATATAGTCATAGAGGCTGGAGACATTATTGTTGTTTCCGAAGGAATTTTTTAAATAATATTAAATTACATTGAATAGCAGAGTTATTTCAAATGAATTTATTAAAAAAGATGATACGCTGGATTGCTTTTAAATATGGTCGATTGTCCGGTCTTTATATAAAATTTTGCCAGCCCTCTGGAGATGAATATGCAAAATATTTGAAAAAGCATGGTCGATTCAGGTCAATTGGAGATAATTGTATAATCTATACTTTTACTAACATACCAGACCCAGAGTTGGTTCGAATAGGAAATAATGTTCTGCTAAGTGGTTGTTCCCTGTTCGCACACGATGGCTCGATTGCAATACTGAATCGAGCCTATAACGTTAAGCTGGACAAGGTAGGTAAAATCGATATAAAAGACAATGTATTTATTGGGCATGGAGCCATTGTCCAGCCTGGAGTAACCATTGGTCCAAACGCCATTGTAGCCGCAGGCAGCGTTGTAGCATCTGATGTAACAGAAGGAACTATAGTAGGCGGTGTACCTGCTCGCCCTATTGGGAAAGTTGACGACCTTGTTGTAAAACTTAAAAAAGAAACAGAACAATTACCCTGGAATGACTTGATTCAAAAACGTATCGGGGCTTATGACCCAGCTTTAGAGCCAGAATTAAAAAAGAGACGAATCGAATATTTTTTTGGTGATAATTAAACCATCCAATAAATTTGATTTATCTTATGGATATACTACTGATTATACGTCTCGCACTTTCAAAATTTTTCTCGTCAGACGTCAGTAAAGTTATTAATATAATTCTGATCCCAAATGACACACTAAAATAACGATAGTTAAAAATATTATAGAATCCATGTTTAGAAAAACCTTCGCTGAAATAGACCTGAGAGCAATCGGGAATAATATCAAGGTACTAAAACAAAAAGCGGGCAATGATAAAAAAATTCTTCTGCCCGTAAAAGCCGATGCCTATGGGCATGGCATTGTTGAAGTATCAAGATATGTCGAAAAAAACAGTCTCATTGACATGCTCGGTGTTGCTACTCTTGATGAGGGTATTGAACTGAGAAATGCCGGCATCCGCCTGCCCATTCTTGTACTTGGCCTGATTATACCTAACGAGGAATCAATACAAGCTATACTTGATTATGACCTTACACAGGTTGTTGCTAACATACTATTACCAACTAAAATATCACACTTGGCTAGACTGAAAGGTAAAAAAGCCAGGGTTCATTTAAAGGTTGATACCGGTATGGGCAGGATTGGATGCAGGCCCGAGGATGCAGCAGAAATAGCTGTGGATGTAGCCTCTCTTGAATCAATTCAACTTGAAGGTATATGTACACACTTTCCAGTGGCAGACGAAGAAGATACAGCATTTACCACCAGACAGATCAAGACATTTGCAAATATCCTGATTCAGGTTGAAAAGCAGGGAATCCATATTCCCCTCAGGCATAGCTCAAACAGCGCCGGAATTGTATACTTTCAAGATGAAACAGTAAACATGATAAGGCCTGGAATAATGTCCTATGGATACTTTCCTGCACCAGGCATTGATTTGAATGGCGTCAAGCTTGAACCTGCCATGTCATTAAAAAGCTGTATCATTTTTTCCAAAAGAGTCTCCAAAGGCGTAGCCCTTTCCTATGGATTGACTTATACCACACCCGCAGATTCTAACATAGCCACTATCGCAATAGGATATGGAGATGGTTACAGCAGGTCTCTATCAAACAGAGCAAAAGTAATCATCAGGGGCAAGACCTATCCCGTGGTGGGCAGAGTCACCATGGACCAGCTTCTGATAAACCTGGGAAATGATGATTATCCTTTGGGTGAAGAAGTAACTCTTTTTGGAAGGGAGATTGTCACGATCAATACTATTGCGGACTGGACAGGTACCATCTCATACGAAGTAACCTGCAGTATATCCAAGAGAGTTCCGAGACTATATAAGGAATAAATTTTTGAAATCTCACCATTAATTGCTGTTGAAAAATACAGAATGGATAATTTTATAAGTGGCTTAATTGATAGCATGATTTGATTATTCCCTGAAACCGTTCTTTGATAGAAAAATCCTTGCTTTTTTTCTAGTATATTCTTCCATAGTTTTTCCTGTCATTTTATAATCAATATATTTCTTCATTTTTTTAGAGAGGATTAATAATGTGCAATCCTGGTAATGACAATAATTCCCCGGGCAGAGAATCCTTAAAAATTAATTTCATATTACCGCGATCATCTCTTGCCGGGGGTATTAAATCCAATAAATTGATAGCCGAAGCCCTTGTCCGTCGGGGACACGATGTGCGGATCATCTACATTTCAGCTCCTGCACAGAGACCCAAGATATGGCGTATACGCACTTATATAAAACGAATATGGAATGATATTAAATATAGAAACAAGATCGGTCATCATCTTGAAGAATCAATCACCAGGCTTATTCCTGTAAATTCCAATATAATAAAACATCACGATGTACCCGATGCTGATGTAACCATCGCAACCTGGTGGGAGACCGCAAAATGGTTAAGCACGTGGCCTGAAACAAAGGGATTGAAAGCTCATTTTATACGAGGCTATGAAATATTTGCTGGAAACCTTGAAGAGATCAAAGCGGTTTATCGACTACCTTTATTTAAAATTGTTATCTCCAAATGGCTTCAAAATATAATGGAAGATGAGTATGGGTATAAAAATACCCTGCTGGCGCCCAATGGCGTAGACCGCGATCAGTTTCATTCAACACCTCGTTCAAAGACAAAGATACTAACAGTTGGTTTTATGTATAGCCGCCATGTACTTAAAGACATCGAAACTACTTTAGCTGCTATAGTAAAGGTTCAAAAATATTTCCCTCAACTCAAAGTAGTTTCTTTCGGCGGAAAAGACCTTGACAGCAATCAGTATTTCCCATCAAATTTCGAATTTCATTTATCTCCACCACAAACACTGATACCGGAATTATATCGTTCTGCTGATTGCTGGATCATTTCTTCAAAGTCAGAAGGCTTTTACATGCCCGGGATCGAAGCCGCTGCATGCCGTTGTCCTCTCGTTTCCACCCGCTGTGGTGGTCCCGAGGATTATATTGAACATGGAAAATCCGGCTATCTTGTAGATATTGGCGATTCAGATAGAATGGCAGAATATATTAAAAAGATTTTAGAACTTGACGATAAAAATTGGCAAAAAATGAGTGAAGCAAGCTATAAGAAATCACTTGAATTTGACTGGGATTTGTCGGCAGAAATCCTGGAGAAGGCCCTTTTGAAGGAGTTGGCTAAAAGAAAAAATGATGGACCGTGTAAATACTAATTGACATGAGGCTTTCTTTCCGTAAATCAATGAATGTTTTATTCCAGATCATAATTAATTCAAATAAGAAAAATACTCAGGAAATAACTACCGTCTATGTCTGCAGATAATATCGATGTTGTCATTATAGGACGCAATGAAGGAAAACGACTCATTGCCTGCTTCAATTCAATTATCGGGCAAGTCAATCGTATCATATATGTGGATTCCGGTTCCACGGACGGCAGTGTAGAGAATGCACGCCAGATAGGCATTGAAGTAGTTGAACTGGATATGGCAATACCTTTCACTGCAGCCAGGGGACGGAATGCGGGACTTGCAAAACTGAAAGAATCAAAACCCGTTCCGGAATTTGTCCAGTTTATCGATGGGGACTGTAAAATAGCCGATGGATGGTTCGAAGCAGCCCTGGCAGGCATCAATAATCATCAGGATGTTGCAGCAGTATTCGGCAGAAGACGAGAAGAATTTCCTGATAAAACACCCTACAACAGGATTGTAGACATGGAGTGGCAAAGGCTTGTTGGGGAATCCGATTCCTGCGGCGGCGATGCACTCATGCGGATGAAAGCCCTGGAAGAAGTAGATGGCTATAATAATTCTCTTATTGCAGGTGAAGAGCCGGAGATGTGTCTTCGCATGCGGAGAAAAGGATGGAAAATTGTAAACATCGGGCATGAAATGACCATCCATGATGCGAATATCACCCGGTTCGAACAAATGTGGAAACGAAGTGTACGCTGCGGACATGCCTATTTTGACGGCTTCCTGATGTATGGAAAATCCAAAGATCGCTATAGAACTCATGAGGTGGTTTCAGTCCTTTTCTGGGCTCTGGTCATCCCCCTGATATCAATTGGGCTGATCCCGGTTTCAAAAGGATTGAGTTTACTTTTATTATTCAGTTATCTTTTGCTCTGGTATCGCCTGAGGAAATGGCGGCTGAAAATGAAAAACAGCCCTGCCCATGCATCGCGATATGCAGCTTTTTATACTGTAGCAAAATTTGCCGAACTCCAAGGAATGCTTCAGAATTTATTTAAAAGAATGACAAACAAAAAAGCTGAAATCATAGAATATAAATAACAATAACCAGAAGCCAATGAAAGAAATCAGCATCATCACGGTAACATACAATTCCAAAGATTATATCGGGGAGGCATTTCGCGCCCTGGAAGCACCCTGTAAAGATGGAATTGTGGAATGGATTGTTGTTGATAATGCCAGCCAGGATGACACTGCAGACTTTATCAGCAAGGAATTCCCCTGGATTGAAGTAATAAAAAGTGAAGAGAACCTGGGATTCGGGCGGGGGAACAATCTTGGAGTCCGACATTCTCAGGCACCATATATTCTGTTTTTAAATCCCGATGCTGTTATTGATATGCCTACTATTGAATGTATGCTCACTTTCATGAAAGAAAATCCCAAAGCAGGTATTACAGCCCCGGCGATTATTGAACCGGAAGGAACGCTTCAACCCTGGTTTTTATTTCCAACACCGCTGAGAATATTCATCAGAGCGATCGGTCTTGACCGATTGTTCAAACAGATGTTTTATATAAATCCCGGTTCTCTACCCCAACTGGTAGAATGTGTTGGAGGCGCTGTTTTTACGGTTCGGAGAGATGTATTTGAAGAATTGAGCGGTTTTGATCCAAAATTTTTTTTATACTGGGAAGAGACGGACCTCTGCCTGAGAGCAACTCAAAACGGCTGGGAAATATGGACCATTGGCGAGGCGGTTGCGCGACACACCAATGCAGTCAGTGCAAAAACACATAATAAACCCATGTTCGCTGGCTGTATTTCCGAGCATTTTTTCCGGAGTCGTTACTACTATCTTCAAAAACACTATGGAAAGCTGCACGCATGGCTGACGGAAACTGTGGAGCTGATTTTATTATTCATATATTCTCTTGCTGGCAGGTTGACAAATCGTTCATTTAAGTATAAATTAAGAGAACGTCTATCGGGAACCCTTTATAAGCTCCCGGAAGATGTCCAGTGAGACTGGATAGTTAAAATCAGTTAATACAACAAGCAATAATAATGATATGACTACAACATCAGCTACCATTGCAGGTTCGGCAGAAGAGAACAGCGTTACCCGGATACAGGCATCCCGACAACAGCAGCAGATCTGGATGCTGCAGCAGTTGTATCCAGACAGTCCAGCCTATAATATCTCAACCGCTTTCAGGATAACAGGGAAACTGAATGTTGATGCCCTGAATCAGGTGTATATCAAATCAGTATGCTCTCATGATATCCTCCGCACATATATCCACATGCACCAGGGAGAACTCCAGCAGGTCATCGCACCAGGCGGAAACATCTCAATGATACAAGAGACACTTGAGACCGGGAATGATCCGGATGTAAATGAATCTGTTAAACGATATATCCAGGAAAGGATATCGGTACCTTTTGATCCCGGGAAGGCACCACTTGTCAAGGCCTTTTTGTTGCACATAACGCACAATGATCACCTGTTTTTACTTGTTGCCCATCAGGCAGTGATGGACCATGCCAGCATCGATTCACTGCTCCGGTATATGTCAAAGCAATACTCCCATTTTTACAAGGGATCTTCTTCCGTAGAACTGTCAGAACCGGTTCAGTATTCCGATTATGTCAAATATCAACTGCAGCAGATTGAAGATACTTCTTGTACCGAAAAACTCGGATACTGGAAAAATGCCGTATTGAGTCCTGACGGTTTTATTGATATACCTGTTGCACATACACGTCCCTCGACTCAGTCCTGGGATTTAGAAAAATTTGACTACAACCTTCCCGGTCATCTGGCAACTGATATCAGCAAGCTGTCATTAGAAATGAATATTTCATCTCAATCTGTTTTTCTTGGAATATTTAAAATCCTTCTGTTCCGTTATACAGGGAATGGAAGTTTTTCCATCGGCTTTCCTTTCTTGAACAGGGACATGGAAAGATTTAAAGATTTTGTTGGCCCCCTCGAAAATATCCTGCCTTTCACCTGCGACATATCCGATTCACCGGCAGTAAGAGAGGCGCTGATCAGAACTCAAGAAGCGTTGCACGAAGCATCAAAGCATCAGGACGTTACCTTCGATTCGGTTGTAGAGAACATCAAGCCACAGCCTGACCCCAGCTATAATCCCATATTCCAGGTTGGATTCCGATTCTTTACCTCCCCCCGCCTGAAGCTGGATGGACTGGAAACAATTATATATGACTGTGTTAATCAGGCTCCCGGCATAGATCTGGTCTTTAACGTTATTGAAGATGGAGGAAAATTTACATTACAGATCATCTTTAATCCCACGCTGTTTGATCTTGCAGCAATTAATGCCTTTGCTGAACAATATGAGACTCTGCTTCGCGGGGCTTCGGCATCGAAAGATATTTCCATATCACTGATCAACCTGCTTCCTGAAACTGAAAAAAATAAACAATTGATCGAATGGAACAATACCGGGAAGCCTTATCCGAAACATAGAAAAATACATGAGTTTTTTGAATACCAGGTATCACTGAATCCCGACAGTCTCGCCGTAGCTTTTGAAAAAAATACCCTTACCTACAGTGAATTGAACAAGCGGGCGAACCAGCTGGCGCACTTTTTACAGAAATTCAACGTCGGTCCCGGCATACTGGTAGGCATATACCTGGAGCGGTCATGTGAAATGATGGTCGCATTGCTGGGTGTTCTGAAAGCGGGCAGCGGCTATATTCCCATGGACCCAGAGTATCCGAGGGACCGCATCGCGTATATTGCCGAAAATTCTAATGCGCCGGTAGTGATAACCCAGAAATCCCTGTTATCACTTCTACCTGAAACAAAGGCATCTATTATCTGCCTGGACAGGGACTGGGGTGAGATTGAAGCATGTCCAACAGACAAGTTCCCCGACAATACAGGACCCGAAGATGTTGCTTACGTTATCTACACCTCGGGCTCGACAGGCAGGCCCAAGGGGGTCCAGATACCCCATGGTGCTGTCGCGAACTTGATGGCCAGCATGGCACGGAAACCGGGAATGAGCGCCGATGACATTCTCGTCTGTGTTACCACCTATTCCTTTGACCTGTCCGTCCCGGACCTGTACCTGCCGCTTTATACTGGTGCCCACACAATATTCGTTAAACGGGAAATCGCCGCAGATGGTGAACAGCTCTCGAAAATACTGAAAGAAACAAGGGCAACCTTCATGCAGGCAACCCCTTCCACGTGGTCACTTCTTCTGGATTCCGGATGGGAGGGTTCAAAAGAGCTGACGGCTCTGTGCGGCGGAGAAGCATGGCCGGGCAAGCTTGCAAAAAGCCTGGTTCCCAAAGTCAAGGCTCTGTGGAACATGTACGGACCGACTGAAACGACGGTCTGGTCAACCTGTCATCATATCGCAACTCCCGATACACCAGTCCTGATCGGTAGCCCCATGGATAACACATCTGTGTATATTCTTGATCAAAACAAGCAGCTGGTTCCCATAGGAGTTCCCGGAGAACTTTATATCGGCGGCCACGGCGTTTCGTTGGGCTACCTTGGCCGTCCTGATCTCAATGAAGCCAGTTTTATCACAAATCCCTTCAACATCGAAGGCCATCCAAGAATTTATAAAACAGGTGATTCCGTCCGCTGCAGACATGATGGAAACCTTGAATACCTGAACCGGCTCGACAACCAGGTAAAAATCCGCGGACTGCGAATCGAACTGGGGGAAATAGAATCGGTGCTTCTCAAGTTTCCCAATGTAAAGCAGGGTGTTGTTGTTGTAAGGGAAGACAATAAAGATGACAAACGCTTAGTCGGCTATTTTGTCTCCGGTGATAGTAAAAAAATTAGTGAGAAAGAACTCCGTGAACATTTAAAAAAAACACTGGCTTCATATATGGTCCCTCATAATCTTGTCCAGCTTGATGAACTGCCCAGAACCCCCAACGGTAAGGTAGACCGCAAGGCGCTGCCGGTTCCCCAGCAGACCGCGACAGACGACAAGGCGCCCTACAAGGACCCGGCCGATTTGATTAAACTGCCGCTGGAAGATTGGTTTTATAAACCTGTATGGAAGCCAACCCCTTTGCATTCCCATGCCGAGATGCCGCAGGCCGCCACATGCCTGATTTTTCTCGATGAGGACGGAATCGGAGAAAAACTGGCATCCAGCCTAAGGGAAAAAGAATATGATGTCATTACCGTTCGTTCTTCCGATACCTACTACAAGTTCAATGAAGAGGAATATTGTATCAACCCCGAACAGGGGCTTACCGATTATGCATCCCTGGCAGCTGATATTGCGGCAAGCGGGCGGTTCCCCAATCGAATTGCCCATCTATGGATGTTGACAGGAGAGGAAATATACAGACCCGGATCGAGTTTCTTCCACAGAAACCTGGAGCATGGATTTTACAGTATATTGTACATGCTGCAGGCATTCAACAGGCAGGGATTGACTGGTAGGAGTCAATTGCTTGTCGCCCTGAATGGTTCTCAAAAAGTATATAATGAAAATACACCTTACCCGGAAAAAGCATGCGTACTGGGACCGTGTATGGTTATAACCCGGGAGTTTCCTCAAATTAAAACAAGTATGGTCGATTTTGATTATCCTGTTAAAAGATCTAAAATTTTTCTGAATCCTAAAACTCATGCCAACAGGCTGCTCAAAAAACGTTGCGTCAAGAGACTTGAAAATGAGTTGCTGTTTCCAGCGGAAAACGAGGTTATCGCATATCGTAAAGGACGGCGATTCATAAAGCAATACGAGAGAGTCGCCCTGCCGTCTTCTTCACCGGCCGTGCTTCGTGAAAAGAGAGTATACCTAATTGCCGGAGGTCTGGGAAAAAAGGGAAAAGCAATAGCGCGATATCTCGCCGAACATATTCATGCACATCTCGTCATTGTCGATAAAAAGAAGCTTCCCAACAAAGAAGCATGGAATAATTTCCTAACCGGGGATGGGAAAGATCAGTCTATTGTCGATAATATAAATACGCTTCGTGAACTTGAATCTTATGGTCAGGAGGTTTTATTTTATTCTGCCGATGTTGCAGACGCCGGCCAGATGCAAAACCTGCTTGATGCTATTAAAATGAGACTTGGCGCTGTCCATGGCGTTATCCATGCAGCATCCATAAATACGACAGGACCGATATTTACACAGAACAGCAACAAGCTGGAACATTCCCTTTCTGCCCGGATAACGGGAACGCTGGTGCTGGATCAGCTTTTCCGGGAATCTCCCCTGGATATATTCGTTTTATTCTCAACAAATGATACCGTAACAGCAATATCAGGAAAGGTTGCTGCTGTGGGAGCAGGCGCTTTCATGAATGCATATACAGAAAATTGTTCCGTGAACAAAAAAAGGAAAACGATCTGTCTGGATTGGGGAGAATGGCGGTATTTTGAAACTCAACTGACTCCATCAGGAACCATGATGACTGATAATAAAAAATTCCAGGATTACATACGCAGGCAGGGGATAGAACCCCATGAAGGCCAACTGGTTTTCGAAAAGGCCCTGGGAAAACAATCCGGTGTGCTGGTCGTTTCTCCGGTCAGCCTGCCTGACTACATATCGGAAATTGAGCAAAGGTACTCGGGTATCGATAGAGATGAATTGGTCGAACCTCGGGATGATATTGAACGAACCCTGGTTGAATACTGGAAAGAAATCATTGGCATCAGGCACTTAGGCATACGGCAGAATTTCTTTGACGTTGGCGGGCACTCATTGACAGCTGTCCGTCTTTTTGCAAAAATAAAACAGAAATATTCTGTTCAATTCCCCTTGGCCGTATTATTCAAGGCTCCAACCATAGAGGCCTGTGCAAAACTGATTCGTGATGAAATCCAGGGGAAAAGCGAAGGAGAAGCAGGCCAGGAATTTAAGTTCCTTGTAAAGATGCACGATGGCCCGGGAAACAATGAAGTTCCCATATACATTGCAGCCGGTGCCTTTGGCAATGTACTGAACCTCAGGCATCTTGCGCAACTAATTGGTAATGATCGACCTGTTTACGGAATACAGGCGAAAGGATTACTGGGCTGCGAGCTCCCTCATGAAACCTACGAGACAACAGCAGCCGATTACCTTAAAGAAGTGCGGCAGGTTCAGCCAAAGGGCTCGTATTTACTGGCCGGATTCTGCTCAGGCGGAACAATCGCATATGAGATGGCGCAACAGCTCACAGGTGATGGTGAAACCGTTTCTCATGTCATCATGCTGGATACTATCTCCCCGGACTGGAGGGAGACTCTTACAAGAAAGGACAAGATTACCTTTCATTTAATGAATCTCAGATGTATCGGAATTAAATACCCATTTACCTGGTTTATCAGTCGTGTTAAATGGGAGTGGAAGAAAGTTGAGGAAAAGCTTGGCTTGAATAAAGAGAAAACAGGTCCGGCTGTTTTCCAGGGGAGGGCAATTTTTGATGCCACACTTAGAGCAGAGGACCGGTATAAACCGAAACCATATGACGGTAAAGTGACCCTTTTCAGACCGAAACTGGATCAATACATCCACCTTGACGGCGGTCGAGTGATAAACAGGAAGAGGGAATTCGTGAGACCCGATGGCGGATGGTCACCTCATATAAGGCATTTTGACATTCAGGAAATAGCCGCGGAACCGGGAGACCATGATGGTTTTGTCCTTGAACCGGCAGTGCGCGATTTGTATTTTAAAATGAAAGCAGTATTGAAAAACTAATAAACAGTAAAATAAAAAACTGAAACGTTAATGCATCTTAAATCCAACTCGAATATAATCATTGATGACTCCCGCAGTAAGTTCCTCCCGCCAGTTCAATCGGTTTTGTTTTTTTACAGCAGTAATAAAACCTTCAATTGTATTATGCAATCCAAGTGTTGTTGCATAACTGCCAATGGTTCGTTCCGGATCGATGAATTTTCGTTTCCAGAAAACAGCACTGGCTTCACCTGAAATGGTTGCCCATTGAGCAAGTGTTTGCCGCACCCCGCTAACGCAGAACCATTTATCCCCCTTGCCACTGAAATAACGATTATTTTGATACACAACATTAATAAAATTACCCTGATGATCGATAAGACATGAATCATGGGAAGGATCAACAATGGTGTTATTTGATATTACGATGTGCTTCCATTCATCTTTGGGAATGACGTAAAGTGAACGTTGTTTTAGATTGTAAAATACATTCCCTCTTATGGCGATATATGATTCTGAATTACCTCCAAGCCGAATACCATAGGCGTTGGTGTACCAGGGTTGGTGAAGAAAGTAATTCTTTTCGATAATAGTGTTATTGTTATCCTGTACATCCAGCATCCAGGAAAAATTTCGTTTTGTCGAATTACATTTTCCAATCTGAGTAAAAACATTATCCCTGATTGTCACGCTTGAAAACCGATGTTTTTCTTTAGTGTTGCCTCCAATACTTAAACCAATTTCGCCGCCAGCCAGCAGGTTATTTTCAAACACCAGGTGATTCGTATCACCGATCTCGTCTGACCGAATTTTAATGCCCATGCTCGAGGCTCGTGTAATGATATTCTCACGCACAATCAGCCTGTTAGCATTGAGATACATATTGTGGTTATACATGGTGGCACATGCAGTAACTATTTTATTATTCCAGCCGTTGTGATCAAAGATATTGCCTTCTATGGTGAGGTCTGTAACGTGCGATGCATACATGCCTGAAGGACGATAGGCTGCGTTCTGGCCACAGGTATTTACATGATAGTTGTATTCAATAATGTTGCGTCGTATCTTCACATTTTCATAATGGTATTGACCATAGGATTGTATAATCAGTTCACCATACAGGATATGACAGTCTTCTATTAAAAGCCCTGTTCCGCCGCCTACATAGCGGAATCCCCCCCCGGTAGCCCCGTCAAAGGCGGGATCGCCGGGTATTTTTGTAAACGATACGATTTGCAGACCAGTAACAGCAACAAAGCTGCGGGACTGGCCATCATGGTCAATGAAATGTCCTTTGACTTCGATACGGGGCCGTCTGGAAGATTCTCCATAAGACCCAATTACCAGGGGGTGCACTGCATCCAGACCTGATTTAAACTGACCCAGACTTTCTCCGCGCCAGGTATCGCCCCGCTGCAACAGCATGAAATCATTGTGTCCGTCACGGACCAGCCTTGATGCACAATTTAGCGTTTTAACCGCATTTTGAGGTGAACTGCCATCGCTGGCATCATTACCCGATGATGAACTAACATAGACGATAATGCTGTCCCTGCCAGGAATTAATGGTGTGAAGCCATTTTCATGCTCAGTTGTGGAAGTTGAATTATATTCAGTAGCTGCCTTTAAATACAGGTTTCCCAATTGAAACCCATTAAAGATAGCAACTATTAATATTGAATAGAAGGCAACAAAAAAGAAAAACTTATGGCGTATAACGCTAAATACAAATTTGCAATTAATTCTACTTATATTTATTCTCATTGTTGTAAAACCATTCAACTATTCCGCCTGTATTCTCAATGCAAAGACTCGATCCTGTGCATGAAATTCTATTTTTCAAGGTTCCCTTTCCCCATAATAATTTTATAAATTCTTTCAATATTAACATCTTGGCCGAATTCTTTCTCGATCCACTTTCCTGCCTCATTGACTAACCTTTTTCTAAGGTCATTTTCTGTCAGGATTTTTTTAAGATTCATATACAGTGATTCAACATTTTCCGGTGGAGAGAGCAGTCCTGTCTTTTCATGCTGTATCAGTTCAGGAACTCCTGTTATGAACGTAGAAACAACGGGCACATGATGCGCCATAGCTTCCATCAATACAACGGGTATGCCGTCGGCATCCCCGTTTTTATCCTGTTTACATGCCAGCGCAAATACATCAATGCTTTCTAACCATTCAAAAACAAGATCATGGCGCAATGCGCCTTTGAACTCGACCATATTACTAATTTTCATGCTTTCAGCAAGAAGTTTAAGATTGTTCAGCAGCGGACCGTCTCCGGCAATTTCCAACCTGAATTTTATGCCTTCCTTTTTCAGAAGGGCACATGCGCTGATCAGAATATCCATACCCTTTTTCTCGACCAATCGTCCAAGACTGCCGATGACAGGAACAACATTTCGCTGTTTATTATCAATTCCATGAACCGGTTTAACCCCGCAACGCACAATACTGATTTTTCCCGGATTGATCCCCTTTGATATGAGGAAGCGCTTGTTGTACTCGGATATAGTTATCAATCTTTTGGCCCTGTCGGCCTTTTCTTTTAGAAGCAAGCCCCTTTCAAAAATATCATTGGCATGTGCCGTGAAGGTAAAGGGAATTCCCGCCAATCCGGCAGCATACATGCCAATCTGGGCAGGAACGTTAGCAAAGTGAATCTGAAGGTGAAAGATTTTATTTTTTTTTAATTGATAAGCCAGATAGCTACCAATAAAAAAATGATAGACAAGCTTTATCCAATCCAATGAAAATTTTTTTAATGAAAATATGTCATGTAAAAGCTTGGCAGCTGTTATTATAAAATTCCTAAAATTAGTTATCAGGTGTATTACAGGAAAAAGAATAAATTTATATTTTGGCAGATTATATAGATATTGCGTCCTGCTCAAAATACTTCTAGCATTGGGTTCTTCAGCCATAACGACAGGATAATGAACTGAATAAATAAAGACATTTAAATCTTTTTCTTCAAGCCCTAATATTTCATTGTATACAAAGGTCATGGAAATAGCCGGTATCTCCGGCCCCAGGTAGGCAATATTTTTCTTATGGCTGGAGTGGTTATTCATTATATTCTCATATTTCCTAAATTACTCATGTGACAGTCATAAAGTATCTTTAAAAATCCAGCAATTTTTGCAAGTTAAAAACAATTGGCCAATGTTTAAATGTACTATATTTTGCAATTTTCTCTTCGAAAAAAAGTATATTCAATTAGTCTTCTGTTATAGATGATAGATTTGAAATTGAGTATTTTCTAATTATTTTTCTTTTATAGAAAAAATTTGTTCGTCACTTGACGAAGAGCAAAATATTACGTATATTCATCTGATTTAATTTTTTAATGGTTAGCTGATTTTATCAGCTAATTACTATTTTAATTGAAATGTATAATAAAATTAGAAGCAACCAGTTTTAGCTTTCATTCAAAGATTGAGGTTTTCCAAAAAGGATAAATCTTAAAAACATTAATATGGTTTGCTGCAATTTAAGGAAGAAATATTATGAAACGAGCCAAAAATAGAATAAATAGAATGCTTCTTTTTATTATAATCTACCTACCCATAATAGTATTTGCCAATAATAGCTGTTACTACTTGCGGGATTGGCAGGTTTCAAGGATAGGGGAAAATGGTCCGATTGACATATCGGTAAGCACTTCAAGGATAAGTGGCGTTGCCCCCCTGTCCGTTTTTTTTGATGCTACGGGCACTGAGGGGCTTGGATATACTAATGAAGGATTTTTCTCTGGCGGGGCAAATTACATGGATGCCACCTTTGCCTGGGATTTTGATGCAGATAATAATGATCCGTCTGGAAATTATGAAAAAGCCAGCGGATTTGTGGCCGCTCATATCTTTGAGCAACCCGGCACTTACCGGGTACACCTGGATGTCTATGATTCCACGGGAGAAACAGCATCGGAAGATATTACTATTACTGTTTCTGCTTTCATCGGTACTACGTATTATGTAGCTAGCGCAGCGAATGGTGGGTCTGATTCAAATCCCGGGACCATAGCTGAACCATTTTTAACACCTGAACATGCACTCACCGGCCCTCACATGCAACCCAATACAATGATACTATTCAGAAGAGGTGATACATTCTATACGCCCCATTTCTGGGTCTGGGATTATAACGGACCTGTTATTATTGATTGCTATGGCAATCCTGCTGACGATAAACCTCTTATCTACTCAACTGAGGCAAACGGTGCTTACGCTACTTTCTCTCTATATACCGATGACTGGCGTGTAATGAATCTAGCCGTACAATCCGGGGGATCAACTTATAATAGTGGCACCCGTTATCCAACCGGAATTAACTTTGGAATTAATTCAAGCCACAATCTCAAATATAGAACAGAAGAGTATTCTCTTGGCAACTTACCCATGTCTCCTTCAGGCAATTATAATACAATCGCCGAATGTGAGTTTTATAATGTCAATGGAACCGGGTATACAACCACTTCGGACGGTGATGTCAATGATGGCAATGCAATTATCGGGAATTGGGTGTATGACAAAACAGGAGATGACGAAGAACATGTCTTCCGTTTACAGGGCGGCAGCCGTTATTTTATTGCAAACAATACTTTTGGTCCAAATATTTTAGTTAATTATGATGCAACTACTATAAGAGGAAATTCAGAAAAAGTCGTTATCTATAAAAACAGGATGGAAGGCTGGATACAGGCCATCTGGCCGCAAAACCGGGATTCTGCCAGTGAATATCAGCATCATTGCATAATGGATTCAAATTTAATTATCGGTCAGGGTTTGTATGATGGTGATCGACAAAGCGCAATTGCAATACGAGCAAAAGATATTGTGATCAGAAATAATATTATTTATAATTATCAATACGGGGTCATGATTAGCGATGATACGGTTGTTGGTCCTTCTCAAAGAATCAAGGTGTATAACAATACTTTTATAAACCCTGCTGCAAATGATACTTTTAAAATCGTAAATGTCGACGAGGCCTGTTACAATATTGATATTAAAAATAATTTAATGTTAGACATTGCCGGGGGTAATCCTCTAAATACCTCTTTTCTTGAAGTTACAAGAGGCAGCATTTTTAATGGTGAATCAGATTATAACATGTTTTATGGAAGCAGCTGGGGGGTGAATCCCAACCTATTTAGCGGATCGACTTTAGCCGTTTGGCTATCTTCTACAGGCAATGATCGAAACAGTTCCATTGCCGATCCTCAGCTTTTAAGTACAGATTATAGTAACACGAATTTCTGCAAACCTCAGGCCGGCAGCCCGGTTATAAATGCTGGTGGATTTACTCCAAATGCACTTGATTATAACGGTAATTTGAGGGACAGTTCCTGCGATATTGGCGCTTGTGAATATTATTAATAGGAAAAGCATTAATAGAATTTCATAAATAATTGATGAATTTTCCGGCATCGAGTAGATCTGGGAAAGTAAAAGAATATTCAACTTGATAAAAGGTCCTCATAAAGCCGAGGGCTTTTCCAGTTCATACAAAGTGTCGCCGTATCTATTTAATCTTGTATCCAGCGGTATAATTATTTACAGCAAATAGTTCATTGCTTTTTAAAAAATTGTAACAGAAAAGGTATGTTTTTTGCCAACCACAACTTATTGGAAAAACTGCGTAATGACGCCCCTATTTTTGTTTGACAGCATAAAAGCGAGTTTCTACCTATATTTAAATGCAGATACAAAAAACATAAAGCAGTCTATTTAAAGGGGAAATAACTATGAATAAAATTTTTCAAAAATTGAAACGTAGTAGAATAATTAACATGATTTTCTTCCTTATCATTTCCTGCCCCATATTATTATTCGCTGGCAGTTATGGTCCAATTAATAAATCAAAGACTGCAAACAGGAATAATCCAATTATTATATCAGTAAGTATGTCCAGAGCAAATGGAATTGCTCCTTTGTCTGTATTTTTTGATGCGACAGGAACTTCAGGTCTTGCTAATGATGGTTTTTTTTCAAATAATGCAGCATATATGGATGCTACTTTTGCCTGGGATTTTGATGCAGATAATAATGATCCGTCAGGTAAAAATGAAAAAGCCAGCGGGTTTTTAGCCGGTCATGTCTTTGAAAAAACCGGTACATACCGGGTCCGCTTAACTGTTTATGATGCTGCCGGAAGGACAGCATTCAAAGATATTAAAGTTACAGTTCCCGCTTTTAGCGGAACGACTTATTATGTAGCTAGTGATGGGAGTGACTCAAACAATGGGTTAACCATGGATACTCCTTTTTTAACACCTGGTCATGCCTTGTCATCATTTATTCTCGGTGCTAATGTTAGAGTCTTATTTAAAAATGGAGATACTTTTACTATATCTAAACAAGTTACGATATCAAATGAAACTGGACCAATAATTATTGGAGCATATATTGATCCAAAAAATTCATCATCAAATAAACCTATTATACATACAAGCGCTGTTGATTCTGATTGGGCAACAATTTATTTTTCAAAGTGTAGCGATATTCGAATAATGGATATAGCAACCAGGGCAATAGCAGAAAGCAGCGAAGGCCCACGTTATCCTTTTGGAATAACATGGAATAATCGTTGTACCAATATGCTCAAATATCGAACTGAAGAATTTCAAAATGGCGGTATAGCCATGTCTCCTAATGGAACGTACACTACTATTGCTGAATGTAAATTTCACAATACTACACAAACGGGGTATACATCGAATACAGAAGGCGATAATGATGGAAATGCCATTATTGGAAACTGGGTATATGATAAGAATGTTGTTGATAAATCAAATGAAGAACACATTTTTCGTTTGCAAGGCGGCAGCCGTTATTTTATTGCAAACAATACTTTTGGTCCGAATATTTTAGTGAATTATGATGCAACCACCATAAGAGGAAATTCAGAAAAAGTCGTTATTTATAAAAACAGGATGGAAGGCTGGATACAGGCCTTCTGGCCGCAAAACCGAAATTCTGCTAGAGAATACCAACATCATTGTATAATGGACTCCAATTTAATTATCGGTCAGGGTTTGTATGCTAATGATCGACAAATGGCAATTGCAATACGTGCAAAAGATATTGTTATAAGGAATAATATTATTTTTAATTATCAATTTGGAGTAGGTATTGATAACGACAGGGTTGTTGGTCCTTCTCAGAGAATAAAAGTATATAACAATACCTTTATAAACCCAACTGCTAAAGATACCTTTAATAGTATATTTGTGGACACTGCCTGTTCCAATATTGATATTAAAAATAATTTAATGTTAGACCTTGCTACGGGAACTTCTCTCACTTTTCTGGACCTTAGGTCAGGTTCTACTTTTAATGGAAAATCAAATAATAATATGTTTTTTGGGAGTAGTTGGAAGAGAAATCCTAATTTATTTGATGGGAAGACTCTAGCAACCTGGCAATCTTCTACCGGCAATGATAAAAACAGTTCCATTGCAGACCCTCAGTTTTTAAGTACAGCTTATAATAACGCAAATTTCTGTAAACCTCGAGCCGGCAGTCCGGTTATAAATGCTGGTGAATTCACTTCTAATGCCCTTGATTTTTACGGCAAATTAAGGGATAGTTACCACGATATTGGCGCTTGCGAGTATTAATAACAGGCAGGACCATAAAATAATCTCATATATAATTGATGAATTTTCTAAAGTTTATTAGATATAAGGAATTTATATTGAATAAAAAATGCTTAGATTCAACAATTAAGTGTGACCTTTCTTTAAAAAAAATGTTCTGTGGGTGTTGAAAAATCAAGCCGTTTCCGAGGGTATCAGAATTCAGGGGTACCCTCTCCCCGAAATAGGGATTGACCAGCTCGGATATGCACCTCCCGCATGGGCATTAAACCATGTTCGATTTCAACAAATACCGGTTCTTCCGATTGTTTTCCCGTTTGCGTCCCCATAAGTTTCGTTTCCCAGTTCGCGAACGATGAAAAGGAGATGTTGTTGCGACGGCAGTATTCCGTCTGACTCATACCGCTCACTTCCCAGCTTACCACATGGCTACGCCAGTATTCCCGGTCGCGTCTCTGGTATTTTCTTTTGTCCTGCATACGGTTCCTCCATTTTTCAAAATAGAGGAACCGTAGCATGCTGCTTCGATTTTTACAAGGTGGGGTTGTTTAAACGGTTATGTAAGGTTTCATCGCGAAATGGATTTTTCCCCTCTAAAATCCGATATGCTATTGCTGAAATAGCGACAAAAATGATTCCTGATAGAACAGCAAAGGGAATATTGTATAAATATTCACTACTTAAATAAGGACGGAGTATAAAGTAGACAATGTAACAAAAGCAAGAAGTAACAACAGCCTGAAGCCAGGCGTTAAGTATGATTTTAGTTGAAAAATTAAATCTGAATTTCAATAAAATGCATTCCACAATTGTCACAAAAACAAAAACTAAAGCAACAGTAGCGGAACCACCGTTAAGACCTCCGTAGTGAATAGAAAAAGGTAACAAAATAACAAGTAGCACTAAGCCGCAGAAGTAGGCTATTGTTTCAAAGATTGGACGTCCCATAGCAAAAAAAGTTATTCCGGTAACTGACGATATCGTGCGAATGATCCCAGCTAGTCCAATCCAAAACATGGAAATACAAGAGGGCTGGTAACGTGGATCATATAAAAGTCGAATAATATCTTGAGCAAATAAGGAAAGAGCCATTGAAAGCGGGACCATTATTGCGATGAGTAATGTTATTGTCCTGCGGTAAATTCTCTGCACTCTCTCCAAGTCAGACTGAACAGAACTAACAGCTGCCATATACGATTGCGACAGCATTTGAACGCAAAAAGTAGCCAACAAACCGCCTAAATTATGTCCAATATTATAAAATGATACGTCATCCATTCCCAGCAATTTCCCCATCATTAATACACCCATCTGATTGACAAGCACTGTTATCATGGTATTCAAAATTATCTGTTTGCCGAAGTGTATCAATTCGCGCCCTACAGCTTTATTCCATGTGAATGAAGGCCTGTATTTAACAACAAGGTAAGATGCAAACACTTTCAAAATATTCGAAACAATATAGCCAATTGCCAATGCATACACAGATCCCATTGCTATGGCTAAGACAATAGTAGTAATCAAACCTATTACTTGAGTAGAAATCTCCATCATCACCTGTTTTTCAACCTGAAACTTCTTGACAAGTAAAGGTAAAGCTGGATTTAAAAAACCATAAACAATTTGGCTGGAGGCCATTATAAGAAGAATCCATGTTAGCTGAGGCTCCTTATAAAACAGTGCCGCAGGCCAGGCAAGTGCGGAAACCACAAACCACAAAATAATCCCCCGGACAATACTTACTATCCAGGATGTATCTAAAAATTCTTTTTCAGCGCCACGGGGATTCTGAATGACAGCGAGAGAAACACCCGTATCAGCAAATAAAGAGATCATCATGATTACGACATTGGCAATTGCTATCATTCCGAACGCTTCAGGAAATAAAATTCGGGTAAGAACCAGATTCCCTGCGATCCTAATAACATTTCCGGCACCCTTACCAGCAATACTCCAAAAGGCTGCCCGGATAGTATTAAACTTCAGTGAATAGGTATCGTATTTAAATAGTTTTCTTATTATTTCCAGATTCATTTGTTACTCCGGTATGATCAAGTGTCACGTGGAAACGGTTTGTGATTGGAAGGACAAATAGAAGAATCTCAAAAAAAAGCAAAGCATTTTCTTGTATTCAGCATATTCAGAAAAGCTGTATCTATCAAAACAAATCATATTTAATATTGCTTCGATTTCCCTTATTGAATAGCGTGTCTTTTTCGAGCTCCTCACGCATCTTAAATATTTTTAAGTTTATATATCATATCCCTGCAGTAAACTGCTCTCAAGGCTTCTGATTATAATTGGTTTAAAATACATTCTCATAGGCCAACAATGTCGAAACATTCGTTTTTAATAGATCAGGTTTTACGAAAACGACGACGAATATCCTCAATTAGCTCAGGAAGTGGATCAGCCCAAAGATATTGAGCCCATTTTTTAAGACTTCCTTGTTTAATGCTTATGCCTCGACCTGTTATCTTTCTAACTAAAGCCGCCAATGATATTGGCAAATATGGACAATCACCAACGACAGGTAGTGACGGAATAATTGATTGTTTGGTGAATATCTGGATACCAAGATATGGAAAATTCAACCCCATTGCGGTTGAATAATCAAGAGACCCCCAAAAGCGAGGATTAAATTCAATAAATTTTACTCGACCATCTTTATCATCAATCCTCAGATCGATATGTCCAACTCCGGTGTATTTAGAGCGCTGAATCAATTCTCTACAAATTGCTGCAACATCTTCATTGACTAAGTACCGGATTAAACCTTTTTGAGAGTTGATTCTTTGCTGAATGCTCCAGGCGATTATATTCCCATCCTCTGACAAAACATTATAATCAATGTCCTGTCCATCGATATATTCCTGGGCAAGAATTGGCAACCTATTTTTATTTTTAAGCTCTTGTATAGCCGATTTAAAAGCAGAGAAGTTATCTATCTTTTGAATACCAATACTGCCGGCACCAATTAGTGGTTTAAGCAGAACAGGAAACCCTAATTTTTTCAGATCAAAGTCTTCAACCTTTGATATCAACTGGTATTCAGGTTGTGGAAGATTAAACTGATTTAATAATTCTGCAAAATTCCATTTATCATGAAGTTTATCAAAGAGATTCAAATCCGGCCCTGGATACACCCTTGCTCCCTTCAATTGATTCCTGCATTTGATCAACATTCGAGTTGTATCCCCATCAGTGCCTATCAGCACATCAATTTTCTTTTTCCTAACAAAAGAATTGACTTTTTGAAAAAACTGATCATCACCTTCTTCCAGAAATTTTCTTTTTGTAAAAAAGCCTACATGGCAGTGTTTAGAAAATAGATGCATTGCGAAACGATCATGGCCTACAACATAACACTTAATTCCAACACTGCTTAAGGCTCTGATAACATGCAGGGCTTGCTGTGAATGAAGGGTAAATATCAACACACGTTGAATTTTTGCGTCCGAGTTGGTGTAGCCTTCCATAATGTGCTCCAATTATTCTTGTTATACTTATATATATTCATTATAGTAATCTGGAACTATCATATTTTTCTTATTTTTCTTCTACTCCTTTATTTAGAAGAAAAACATACCAAAAAAGTAAAGTCAATAAAAATTACATTTCTGAAATCATGAAATATTTTCCCCCCAAACACATTAATTATCGTTTCATTCTTAATCTCCTGTATTATATACTTTATTTTTGCAAGAGATTTTCCCTCAATCAGTGGTACTTCTTGGGGGGGGGCAGGTCACTGATAATAGGAACATCGATTGCTGCAATCAATTTAATCCACAACACATTATGAAGATTTTATATAAGTGTACGCCTTATACAAAAACAATCATTCAAAACTATAACTATTTCTTTTTAAGAACAAGGAAACTTTCCAATAAGTCGTGTATTTTCAAACAAGACTATTTTTTTATAAGAACTTTCATTGTCTCAATAATTGTTTTCTTAAAAGGCATCTTGCTCTCCCCCCCCTTGAAATCATAACGCAGGCAAAAGGGCACTTCTAAAAATGTTGCTCCGTTTTTTGCGCATACCGTTAACAGTTCGACCATACAGGCAAAGCTGCGCGCTGTAAGCTGAACCGGTCCAACCTTTTGAACGATCCTGGACGAATAAGCCCTGAAACCACAGGAATAATCACGTATATTTTCGATTCGGCCGAACATCCTGAACAAAATAGACATGCCAAAGGAAAGCATCTGCCGGAATTTCGTAACCCCCATTATCATGCTTCCTGTTTGATAACGTGATGCAACTACCACATCGTAACCCTCCCTGAGTTTAGAAAACATTGGGAAAAAGGTAAGCGGATTGTGAGAATTATCTCCATCAAGAAGTCCAATTCCCAATACATCTTTATCACTCACATACTTCTGCGCATCCTTAAATGTTGTTTCCAGGACGCCAACAAGCCCTTTATTAGGATCATGCCTAATCATCGTCACAAAATCATGCTTCTTGATGAAAGACTGGGCATGCTCAGCCGTGTTATCCGTGCTTTTATCGTCTACCACTATGGCATGTACATCAATACCTATGCCAGTGGAGCAGTTTCTCAACTCCTGTATGTTCTCAAGAAGGGGAATGATATTCTCCTCTTCATTGTAACAGGGTATATAAATGTAGAACTTTTTCAATTTCATATTCTTCTCCCTTATTGTAGTGCCGCTGATATTTTTCTTGTTAGATACAACATTACTTTTTTTCATAAATTTTCATGTCCGTTTGAAAATAAGATATAAATATCTGGCTGGTATTTAAGTTCCACTTTCCGGATTTCTCCAGAATTTCCTGGTAAGTACTGTCAGCAAGTGGCTTTTCCCCATTTTTTATCCGATCTGCGATATCCGAGGCACCGATAGCCTCTGTTCGAAGCAGCATAATATATGCTGAATTGATTTCAGAAATGCTTGCTTCATTTTTTAATTCAGGAAATTTTTTTAACAGATGGCGGGAATTTTCACTGGGCATCAGCATATACTGGCTGATTTTTGATTCATAGGTGTATTGAATCGGAAAACAAACCGCTGCATTTCCTTCATGAATAACTGCCACATTTTCAGGCCCGAGTTTCTGTATGTATTTATCGATCGAAGAAAAGCGGGAGTGAGAAAAATAAAAACCATTCACAACAAACTGAGAAGCGGCAAAAACACTGGCTCCTACAAGCAATATAACCGCTGCCACCTTAAGTATTCCGGAAAAACGGAATGTAACGGTCAACGAGGATGAAAGAAGAATCATAAGCCCGGGTATGATCCAGAGGTTGTAACGGGTCTCAGTGACCAGAGGCGAAACAAAAATTCTGCCAAGAACTATTACCATAAAACCTCCGATCAAAGCCGTCAATATGGCATCTCTTTGTCTGTTCTCACTCCCCCTCCTTAATAGAGAGAGAATTAATAGTGTCAAGAATCCAAGTGTGGCTGATATGACAGCGAAAATTGAAACTGAGGTTGTTGGATGAGCAACCTGGCGATAGAGCAGTCTCACTATTGCACGAATATTGCCTTCATCTGTCCCGCCTACCTTGCTCCCGAGATTGCCAAACATCGTGAGCAAAAATGGCACAAGACCTGCAGCAGAAACTCCAACCAATGCTATTGCTATAAATACAGGTTTTAAAGATTTCCCCTCTTTCCAGACTTCTGCAAGAACTGCCAGCAGTAAACTCCCTGCCAAGAGCAGGCCAAAAAAATGCGAGTACGTTGCAAGAATTGAAACTACTATGATGCCTGTCAACCACCTGTTTTGATTCTTTTGAGATTGATCGAAATAACGTACGAGGCAGTAAAAGCCGCAGGCCGATAGCAATAACAAGCAGGGGTATACGCGTATATTCACAGCCTGCTCTACTACATTGGGAGATAAGGCAAATAAAAAACCTGCCAGCAGTCCAGATTTGAATCCAAAGGCGATTCTTGCCGTCTCAAAAACCACGACAACAGCAATGCTGACAACAACCAATGCAAAGCTTCGCATTGACAGTTCGGTCAATCCGAATATGGACGCCCAGAGCATCTGCAGCCAGTAACCCACTGGTGGTGCATTATCGGGTGGAACATTAAAGTGGTGAAATTTCCCCGTCAGCCATCCAATTATTTCGATAGGACCCAGGGTCAAACCACTGAGAACAGTTGTTTCATCAGTCCATAACGATTCGCGAGGCAAAAACAAAACTGCAGGGACCAGGAGTGCGAGAACTGGCAGAATTGCCCCTGTAAGCGGAAATCGAACAAAGAAGGAACTGATTGTCGTGAACTTGTTCATATCCTTTTTCCCAGACACAGTTATTACCGGGAACCTATTTCCGATACAATTACATCAATGATACGTTCGCTTGCTTTTCCATCGCCATAGGGATTGACACCATTTGCCATTGAGGAATAGGCCGCCGAATCAGTCAGCAACCTATTGGCTTCATTTACAATATTATCGCGGGAAGTTCCCACGAGCCTTGCCAGTCCTGATTCGATGGCCTCGGGACGTTCCGTTGTATCGCGGGTCACCAATACGGGCTTATGAAGAGAAGGGGCTTCCTCCTGGATGCCGCCGGAATCGGTAATAATAAAAAAGCAATGGTCCATCAGCGATACAAAGGACAGGTATTCGACCGGTTCGATTAGAAAAACTCTCTCCTCATCTTTAAGTATTTCATTGACGGGTTTCCGTACATTGGGGTTGAGATGAACTGGGTAAACAATAACAACATCATTGTGACTCCTGGCTATATCGCGCAAAGCCAGACAGAATTGTTCAAAAGGTTTCCCAAAGCTTTCCCGCCTGTGCCCCGTAACTAAAATCATACGTTTATTTTGGATAGTGCCAAGATCGAATCCATTAATTAGGGTTTTGCTCCTGTCTATTTTTTCCCGGCTGAGCAGCAAGGCATCGACAATTGTATTGCCGGTGATATGAATGTGTGATTCGGGAATTTTCTCTTCTATTAAATTTTGAGCGGCTCGTTTTGTAGGCGCAAAACACCATTTACAGATAGGATCGGTTAAACGGCGATTTATCTCTTCCGGCCACGGGGCATCAAAATTATATGTTCGGAGCCCTGCTTCAACATGGCCGACGGGAATCTTTTCATAATTCGCAGCAAGGGCGGCAAACAGGCACGTTGCCGTATCTCCATGAACAAGAACAACATCGGGCTTAACTCTTGCCAGCGCCTCCTGTACTTTAACGATCAATCGGGCCGATAATTCCGGCAGCGTCTGGTTTGCCTGCATAATATTCAGGTCAATGTCAGGTTCGATCGCAAATATTGCCAGTGTCTCGTCGAGCATCTGACGGTGCTGGGCAGTTGCTATCAGAATTACTTCTATCCGGCTATCAGCTTTCATTTTTAAATATACCGGCGCCATTTTTATTGCTTCCGGACGGGTTCCGATAACTATCGCGATCTTTAATTTATTCATTTTAAATATAATCTCCAGGGATAAAACATCATTGCATTATTTATTTCGTATGTTTTCTATACATATAACAAAAGGTTTCAATTCTTGCTCATCACTCCTTGCAGTCAAGGGCTTTTTATTAATCGGTCTTTGTCGTTTGCCTGTTTTTATGAAGCAATATGTAAACAGCTCCTATAAGACCCGGTAAGGCAATGAGAAAGATGTTGATTATTATAGACGCAGCCAAGGCTTCAGACTTAGCCATACCCATATCGGCAAAGAGATAGATTATTAAAGCATCGGCTGATCCCAGGCCGCTGATAGAAATTGGTATAGCCCGTACAATATTGATAAGCGGGGCTGTTGCAAAAACATACAACGCATCTGCGGCAGGATTGAAAGCGATGCATGCATAGTAATACATCAAATTTGTAAATGCCCATCCTATCAATGAAATCGCCACACATCCCAGCATTGTTGTCGCGTCCATCTGAAATGTCGCCAGTAATTTATCCACATCAAGATCTTTCTTGATTATACGTTTTACCAGTTTTGAGAGAATATTCCAGGGAAGACGCCATGGAATAAAAAGCAACAGGCCCAGTGGAATTGTCAATAGTGATGTGATCCAGACTATCTGGTATGTGCCTATGGCCAATCCGCAAATAATCCCCAGGAGGCACAGCGTAAATAGCGCCACGGCTTTATCGGAAACCGAGGTGGCCAGCATCGCCTCTTTATGCCCATGGGACTGCCAGCCATAATAGCTTCTCGCGATATCCCCCCCACCTCCTGGAATAAAAAGATTGAGGGCCATACCGATAAAGGTTACTCGACTCATGGTACTCATAGGTACATCAATATTCTTTCTTCTTAGAATATAATACCAGCGCCATGCCCGTACAAGAACAGCAGGAAACATGAGAATGAACACGATTACCAGTGCGCCTACTCGTGCATTTTTAAAAACATCTACCAGTACATCAAACTGGATAAATCTTGACAGTGTATAGAAGCATAGAACAGATACCAGGAGCTGCAGAAGATATTCAATCTTTTTCATTATTTCCACCCTGAACGAGAATAATAAATTTTCTACCGGCATGTGTCAACTTTTAAATCTGTGCCACCGGCTATATTCAATCGTCCTCTTTCTCCGCTTTTTGGGGCAAAGCTTTTGAGCTAATTGCTTCACGTATATTAATGATGGCTCGCAGAGCATCAACAGCCAGGTTGCTCAACAATGAGCCGTTTGAAGTATAGAAAATTCCTACGCTTACAAAGTCTGGATGCCAGCGATCAATCCAGCCAACACCTGTCACAAAGCTTATCGTATCAATGCTCTTCTCCTGACAATAATGCTCTATCAATTTGTAAAGGAGCAAAAAGCCCGGGCTGTACTCTGAAAAATCTTCTCGAAAACCGATTTTTAAAAGATGAAGCCTGTTTCTAATAGCTATTCCAAACTGGGCTGCAATTGCCTCGCCATTTAATGTCAGAAGGATAATCCTACATAATCCGAGCTCACCAAAGTGCTGTTTAAAATATTGATAATACCTCAATTTATCTGCCTGTTTTATTATGCTGGTGCCATCATGTCCCTTCCAACCGGAATCTTCCACATGCAGAAAGTAATCAAATGCCGCATTCAGTTCATCACTGTTTTTAAAAATCCTTAATTCAAGCTGCCCTTGCTCCTCAATTTTTCGCATTTTTTTTAACAGCCCTTTGCGAAACTTACTGCTATACCGTTCAATAAATTCCAAAAAGCCACTTTCAAAGTGAAGATACTTCGAATAATGGGTATGACGAAATGATTTATCCATATCCAATGAAACAGCATATCCATTTTCCGGAAGGCATTGCCAGCGCATTAATAGAAAAAAAGGCAATGCTTTTCGGAGTGTCTTTACGGCATCGTTCCAGTAAGGAGATAGTGAAGTACTGGCAATAACATCGTTCACACCCATTTCATTTGGGTAGTATAATTGAACAATTGGAATGTTAAATAATTTTACTTTAATTTTTACCCATTGAAATGAAAGCACTGCAAAAAGAGAACCTTTTAAATCCGAAAGGGATACAAAATATGTATTATCACCACCACTTCGTTGAAGCTCCGCTCCATACCAGGCGGGAAAGTGCAGAAAATGCGTACCCGATTTCCCTGCCAGTTCATTCCAGGCGGCTTCCAGCTTCTCAAATCCTTGCAGTCCCTTATATACTGCTATTTGAATTCCCGAACTAGTCGTTTTTAATAGCGGATTCTGGTTCATATTGTTGCATTATGTCGTAAATATTTTTTACGCATTTTCCGTCCAGCATTTCGATATGATCTGCCTTTATATTATGAATGCGTAATTTTCCTTTGACATACTCCGTAAGCCGATAATCCTGATAAGACCGCATGCCAAATCCGAAATATGTCTCTGTGGCTTTTATCAAAACGCAGTCAATTGCATAAGTATTATTTTCTTTCATGAAAACGCGTGCAGCCCGGTCAAATGCTCTTTCCCTCTCTTTTTGATCATTAACTGCGGATTCAGCAGATTTTCTTATTTCCGGCTTTTGAGAATATATAAATTTGCGAATTTTCCCAAGAAAACGCTTAAACATCTCTGAAGGCCCTTCGATACTAATGCACTTAATTGCGTCCGCTGCTAAACCCCGGCATGAGCGATATATGCTGATATCGGTATAGGAATCAAGCAGATACGTGTTGTGTACAACAACACCCTCCGCGATTAATTTTTTAGCAACTTCGAGACATATAAACCCACCAAAAGACAGTCCTACCAGTGTGAGCGCTTGAGGTCTGCCCTGACGAAGAAGTGCACTTTTGTATGATTCCACCAAAGCATCAAAGGAAAAATCAATACTTTGATTATTGGCTTCTGCATTAAGAAAAGTAACTTCCTCTGATGCGAAGATACCATACACCGGTCTCAGGCCCTGAAAGCATTCAGCCAGTTCGGCGTATATCTGAACTCCGCACATACAAAATATAGGATCACCATGTCTGGCGTTATTCAGCTTAACAACGTTTGATGCCCGCCTTTCTTCTTTACCTATATGACAGCGAATTTGACGAATTGTCGGAGATTCGAAAAATACGGATAACGGGAAATCCAACCCGGTAGCTACTTTCATTTCCTTTATAGCCTGCAAAACCAGGAGAGAATGCCCACCCAAATCGAAAAAATTATCGTCTATACTGATCTTATTTATACAAAGTAAAGAGGCCCATACATACATCAAACTCCGATCGAGGTCATCCCGCGGATCAATAACATAGATGCTTTCGGCCTCCCCCAATCGGTCAACACCTTCCCTTGCCAGAGCTTTTCGGTCAATTTTAAAATTTGCCGTCATTGGAAATAATGTAACATAAATGAAATGCTGCGGTACCATATACTCAGGCAATCGTTGTTTGCAGAAATCACGTAATGTGGTATTTTTGTCAGGTTCGCCCATGTAAAAGGCAATTAAACGAACGTCACCAGCGCTTAATTCAGAGGCGACGACAACACTTTGTTGCACTAAAGAATGTTGTGCTAAAACCTGTTCAATTTCCGATGGTTCTATTCGAAATCCGCGGATTTTAATCTGATTGTCGATGCGGTTGATATACTCAATATTTTCATCAGGCCCCTTTTTAACAAGGTCTCCCGTACGATAAACTCTTTCACCGGATTTCAGCGTTATAAACATTTTATCGGTTAACGTATCATTGTTATAGTAACCGAGAGCAACACCTTCACCTCCTATCAACAATTCTCCCGACGATTTTTCGGAAACAGGTTCCAGTTTTTCGTCAACGATATAAAGCCGGGTATTTTTAATCGGCCTTCCGAGATATACTTTTTTATAACTATCCAATTTAAAACATGTGGACCATACTGTTGTCTCGGTAGGACCATACATGTTCCAGACTTCCTTTGCCGCCCGAAGGAGTGTTGCCTTTAAATCAAGAGGGAAAATTTCTCCACCTATTAAAATTTTTAGCTTGCGCTTAGGTCGCCAGCCATTTTCCAGGATCATGCGCCAGGTCGCGGGTGTTGCCTGCATTACAGTAATATTACGGCTGTCAATAAGCTCACGCAACAAACTTTGCGATATGCTTTCTTCTCTCGTAGCCAAAATCAGATGCGCTCCAACAAATAGAGGCAGAAATATTTCCAGAACATGAATATCAAATGAAATTGTAGTTATCGCTAATAAACAATCATTGTTTGCTAGACCAGGTTCAATGGCCATGGATTCGATAAAATTGAGCAAATTTGCCTGACTCACAGCCACTCCCTTAGGATTCCCCGTTGAACCGGATGTATAGATAATGTAGGCGACGTCATTTTTATCAGCGGTATCACTTGCCAGAGACACGTTATTCGAAACCGTCAACGCTGAAGAGCGTGCAACTAATTCGTTCAAGTTAACAACGGAACCACCAAACTTCGGCACTATTTTGTTATGATCAAATATCGCAATTTTTGCCCGAGAGTTCTCCAGAATACAGGATTGTCTTTGTTGAGGAAAAGCAGGATCGACCGGGACATAAGCGGCTCTTAAAGACCATATGGCCAGCAATAATGGAACCAGTGATTCATTGCGGGAAATCCCCACAGCGACTTTATCACCCGGGTAAATTCCATGACTTTTCAATGCCAGAGCAAACGATTTGGCTTGCCGGGCGACTTCCCCATAGGTATAGGTTAGTGTTTTGCTAGTTAATGCATTCGCTGTTGGGTATTTCGCAACCTGATGATCAAATACATCAAGATAACTTGCACCTTTTAGTGCTTCATTTAGCATAAGAATACTCGACCCAGACTTTTTATAGCAAAGTTTAATTTGTATTGAGAAATTTGTTTAATTACTATTCTTTGTAAAGTTTACTTTATATAATATATTTGGATAATGTTGGAAAGCATTTTTTCCATGTATATACTAATATATTGCAACTAATAAAAACAACAAGTGGCGAATAATAGCCTAAATCGATATTTAATTTATAAAACACCATAAAAATAAATGGATGCAATAAATAGATTCCAAGTGTAAGTTCGGATACTTTTCTAATATTAAAATTTAACTTTAACCAAGGGGGAAGAAACAAGACAGGGAAATACAGTAAAATTGCAATCGTATAAGGAATTCCTACTCCGGATACATTAATATTAA
The DNA here is from genome assembly GCA_002839375.1 of Spirochaetae bacterium HGW-Spirochaetae-1. Lineage (NCBI taxonomy): Bacteria > Pseudomonadati > Spirochaetota > Spirochaetae bacterium HGW-Spirochaetae-1. The sequence goes on from PGXY01000003.1 coordinate 222,368, forward strand.
TTGCTGCAGTTAAAAATAATACCAGCACCATTACAAAGAATAATAATCTATTAGCAAGCTTGTTAGAAGCCCAATAGCATGCACCAATAAAAACTGCAGGTAAGGCATGGAAATACTGCGCCCAGGGTGCTCCTAAGGAATTGCTATAATCTCTCCATAAAGATACAGATACGAGCGATACAAAAGCAATGAATGCTGCAGAAATCCCGATTGTTGAGATTGCTAATTTACTTTTTATAAAATCAAACAAAATCAATGTAAAAAATATGAAGGGCAGATACCATAAGTGAATATGTGGACCAGCCAGCAAACCAGCTAAAACACCATTACTTATATCCAAAAATGGTTTAGTAGTGATAATATTTAAAAAACCATAAGAAAAAGACCAGAATAACCAGGGGATCAGTAAACGTTTTGAGCGCTGAATTACACTGTGATTATCACCTGAAAGATAAAGTGAAAGGATTATAAAATAAAGAAGGCCTGAATATCCGATATCTCCACCTTTAAGATGGGAATGAAACCAAACAATGCCAAAAGCACTTAAAATTCTAAATAATTCTATATCTTGTCGATAATTCATTGAAAATCCAAAAGAAGTATTCCTCTATTATTAATTAATCCGCTTTTTTATCTTCATTAGCTTCTTTTATATCTGTTCTACTTCCTTCCTTTTGAATTTTTGCTTCAACAGCAGAATACTTCCAGACCCTTGCGGGAACACCCATAGCTGTTGTGTGAGCCGGCACATCAGTAATTACGAGCGAATTGGCAGCAATCGTTGCACCATCACCAATTGTAATATTGCCTAATATTTTAGCCCCTGTGCCAATAAAAACATCATTCCCGATAACAGGCACACCTGGACCAATACTCGTTCCAATAGTGACATCATGTTGAATACCACATCGATCACCAATAACTGTTTGTGGATGTATGTTGATATTCCCTGAATGGATAAGATGAAAATCTTCACCAATCTGAGTTTCACAATATAAACGAATTCCACTGGTTATTAATATTAAAAATAAGTTAAATCCATAAATTTTACGCAAAAACCACCGCAGGGGAGCAAATCTTATCCGCATGACGCTGCGGCCAAAACGAAAATTACATACTGCCCATAAAGCCGGATTTAACAGGGATTTTTCATGCCTTCTATAATCAGCTTTAAATTGATCAAACATTCTATATCCCCTCTTATGATACAGTTTTTAAATTGTGTTTCGGACAATTGAAATGAACAGAACACTCTCAATCTTCATTAAGATTATACGTTCTTTATTCATTGTTCATTTAAAAACATTTGTTGTTTTAATATACATATAATATCTGTCAACGCTCTGCGCTGATTCCTTTTTCAGTAATCAGCGCATTATAAAAGCCTGCCATCCAGAAGAAACCGGAGACAAGCAAGGGAAAACCGATAGCCAACATTATCAGTTTTCGCAGAGGAGGCTGGTAAACCAGATGCCTGATAATTATCCGCCCCATTTTTATAATTGTAATTAAAGGTAAGACTATAAAAAATACAACTCTTTTAACCAGAGACATCGAATTATGATAGCGAATGTAATAAAGATTCTGTCCATTGATATAAATTTTCTTAAGTACCTTTGGAAGAGGGGAATCCTGTTTTTGAAAAGCCAGAACATCGGGGCAAAAAAATAAATGATGGCCCTGCCTTCGCAAGCGTTCTGTCAACTCCGTATCCTGCATCCGCGGGATGTCTTTGAAACCGCCCTCCTGAATAAAGATTTCTCTGTCAAAAAACATGAGCGCGGAACTCAGGTTTTTCCTTTCACATTCAGGACGGCCTCTTTGTGATTCGTGGTTGAAAAAATAATGTTCTATATATGCGGCAAAACTGCTGTTTACACTTGTATCAAGTTCCAGGGCACCGCCAAATATCTGCTTGCCTGCGGTGAAATGATTCCATGCAGCCTGCAAAGAGCCAGGCGCAAGCGCTACATCAGCATCGATAAAAATCAACAAACTACCCCACGCTTCACGGGCTCCAATATTTCTTCCTTCACCTGGATTAAAGCGCTCCTTTTTATAAATATAACGTAGTTTCACGGATGATTCTTTAATACGTTCAACGATTTGTTCTACTAAATTATGCTCAGAGCAATCTACCACAATAATTTCACATTCGACATCAATTTTTTGCTGCACAAGATGCAACAATGTATCCTCGATAGAGTCCTGTGTATTATAGGAAGGTATGATAACAGAAATATTCATGACAAACTGCCTCGATTCAACGACATCATATGGTTATATGCAACGCAAAACGCTCAATCAGAAAATATTTTACGCAAAAGGATTCCTATATTTTCCCAGCTTCTGTTTAAAGACCAGCCAGAAAAAAGGAATATCCCTGACTAAATATCTTCGCCACAATCGGCCAGGTTCCTGCAACATCCTGTACAACCATTCAAGTCCGGCACTGCTCATCCACGAAGGGGCCCTCTCCACAAATCCGGCTTCAAATTCGATGGTAGCGCCAATGCCCATGAATATTTTCACCCCCTTCAACATGGCTTTATAATTGTAAATCCATTTCTCCTGCTTGGGAGCCCCAACCCCAACAGCCAACACCGTCGCCCCTGAAGAGTTAATCATGTCCACTATAACAGCACATTCATCAGGATTTTTTTCAAATCCCATAGACGGGGAATGTGCCCCTATTATAATATCATGGCCAATCCTGCTATTTATATTTTCCATGGCTTTTTCAGGTGCGCCCGGTTTACCGCCAAGAAGAAAAATTTTAATTTCAGGATCATCTTTGTGATACCGACAGAAGGCAGGGAAAAAGTCCGATCCGGAAATTTTTTCGGGAACAGGCGTTCGCAGAAAATATTTCATCACGAAAGCAATCACTTGGCTGTCGAGAACCACATATTCCGCCTCCTGGTATATTCTGTAAAATTCCGGATCTTCCTGGAGGGTCATCATGTGATCCACATTGGGAGTGAGCAGCACCCCTTCTGTCAATTTAAATAACAGTTGATTCATAGAAAGACTATCAATAGTACAGTTCAGTAATTTACATCTCTTAAATTCCATATTTATCCCTGTATAGATATAGTATCAGCATCGATGACAACACGATTTAATAAACTCTAGATTTATCATTTTGCAGTTTCAGTTTCTCAGAAAAACCTATTAATGCGCCTGCTATTAAAATATATACGGGATTAATCATACCGTTTATAAGGGTATCTATCGCGAAAAAGATCACAATAATACTGAGAACCATAGCATCAATGTATGTGTTCTTAAACTTCATAATAATCCATGGCCCTGAAAGCAAAACGGCATAGAGACTTGCAAGTCCTAAAAATCCCCTCACTCCAAAGATTATGATATAATAAGCATCAATCATGCGGACAGCATTTATTCCCGTGAAAGGATCCAATGGCCATGCAAAATCCATCCAGCCCCATCCCAGCAGAGGATGCTCCAGCGCCTTTCTACCGAATACTTCCTCCTGAAACAATCGCACTGAAAGGGATTCAATCCTCTCTGCGTCAAATATTTTTGCCAGATAGTCAATCAGTGTTTCAGTCGGCAACACTCCCGACACCCTTAGAATCAAATATAATGGAATAACCAGAATAATTATTTTTAACATCATTGTTGATTTCAGTATTTTGCATAGATAGTAGCTAAGAATGCCTAATATTATAAATACAAATCCGTTGGCAGATTTACACAGCACCGTTGTTATTAAAAGCAGTAAAACTACCAGGATCATTGGTATTTTATTTATTTCAGTAATCTCCTTTGCCCGAAACAACCAGAATGAAACAGTAAATGTTGCGGCCATCCATAGCGAGACCATTAATCCGTGTGTCATGAAGACAATGGGCCTGAACCCTCCATACCTGATTTGCTGTAAAAAACTGCTGGGGAAAAATCCGTAAACAATGATAGAAAGCTGAGGGCTCATCCTCACTTCAAAAAGCGCAAGGGGAGCATAGATAAGGCCCCCGATTATTATTCCTCCTACCAGATGGCGCAGTGCAACTTTATCCGTAAAAAACATTCTCCCTGCCAGATAAAAAATGCCCCAATCTAATGATGTCTGGACAGCAGCAGCAACAGCATTATAAACACCCAAACCGTTGGCGAAAATAGACAATAAGGGAGATATAATGCAATATGTAATTATCGGAATATCTATCTTCCCCGGCCTGAAGGTTATATCTGAAAATTTTCCTGAAAAAATAATTCCACCGAGCAATGATAGAGCTATTGCCGTATTTTTCTCATATTCTATCATCGGTAAATCATACTCTGTAACTGGTAAAAACAGAACTCCACCAATAACGGAAATCAGAATAGCTTTCTGAATTGTAAATCGCCGGAAGAGAAAAATGGTAAAGGGTATCCATCCCCACATCATCACTGGCACAAGAAAATTCATGCATGTACCAGTTTCATATCATATAATATATAATCAGACAAAGCATACTCTCCATGTTTATCCCCAGCATGGCTGATTGAAGAATCATTCGTGAATGTATTCCAGGTCTTCATCATGTTCAATCAATAAAATATTTGAATCTTCTATAAATAATTTCCGGTATAGGGAAAGTCCGCTCATTCAAAATACCACCAAGAATTTTAACCCCGGCGCTTCTCAGGCGAGGCAGTGAATTTTTAATCATTTGTATCTTCAATTTTCCTTCATCAATGATAATAACCGTCCCATCGCCGCATTCTGCAATTCTGGCGGCTTCCTTCATATTCTTTACTGATGTGGCATCGATTACAATAGCATCGTAGTCTGCCTTTTTAACCTTGACTATTTCCTTTAAATCGATTTTTTTTATGGCATCAACCAGATTCCCGTTAAATTGTTCCACTGGAAACAGATCAATGCCTTCTCCAATGCTAATGACATTTTTGTCCAGGACTTTAATTCTCCCGGTGTTATCATTTCCATTTTCATCTCCTAACTTGTAAATTTCCTGAAAAGAAGGATTATGGAAGTTCGCGTCTATAAGCAGGACTTTATGCTTCATAACATCTGAAAGCAGGTATCCAAGATTAGGTACTATATATTTATGATTATTGCCATATAAAGGAGAAGTAATAACTGCCGCCTTGAGACCCTGTGTTTTTAAAAAAACATAAAACTGCTCAGCCAGCTCTTCATAAAAGTCGGAGTATCTTGTATCAGGACTTTCTTCAGTAATTAAATAATTATCATTCCTTTGCTTCACGGGAATCGAACCGATGCAGGGAACATTAAGATGCACCACAACATCCTGCGGTGACTTTATAGTCCGATCAAAAATAGCGACAACAAAAGCAAGTCCAAAACTTATAAAGAGTGCAGCAAGAAGCCCCACTGATAGAATTTTTCTTTTAGGTTTGCTTACCGGCATATTATCAGATGTTGCCTGCTCAATTATCTTAACACTGGCATTTCCAATGGCCTGGATGTCAGAAAGTGTCTTTCCCGAAAGATTGTTAGTGGCATCTCGTATATTGTCCTTTATTTGAACCACCGTTGGATGAAATTCGCCATACCTGATAGTAATTTCAGCAAGCTGCTGCATTTGATCGAATATGGTATAAGATCTACTGATAACATTCGCCGTTTCGATGGCTTCTTCGGGGGTAAAAGCAGTGACGTTGACAACAATGATATCTGTACCTGGCAACAGACTGACCTTCAACCTTGATTTGAGGCTTTCTATAGCGCCCTGCAGTTTCATCTCCTCCTTCATTTCCTGTGAAAGCTGTTTTATTCCCTTTTTCACTTGTTTTTTGGCCTTTTCCATCCTGTACTCTATGACCATTTTCTTCAACTCAGAACAGTATTGAGTTTCATAATCGGCTGGGCGATTATGCAGATCAAGTGCGATAACCGCCCGCTTTAGAACAGGATATGACTGAACAATTTGAGCCTGCGTTGATCGTATGGCGTATGAACCGATTGGTGTATAGGTGTCTGCCGCTGTAATGCTTTGACCACGAATCAGCATTTTCACGTTGGCATCATACACTGGTGTGATAAATTGAATGCCAATCATTGTAAAGATCATATTTATAATAAAGGCGATCACAATTATCATTTTATGCCTGAAGATAATATCTACTATACCTTTTACACTTAGATCAAAGGGACTCGTTTTTTTTTCCATTTTTTACCACTCAGATATTTAATAGTTAAGGTAAAACTATTTATTTTATAATCTTATAATAAACTACTTACTTTTTTAAATTATCAAAAAGGTGCAAATTTCCACCAATATTTTTCTATCAATCAATTACCCGGATTAATGAGGAAGAATAATAGACGATCTGCGATATATCTTCTTCCCATCTCATTCAGATGACCGCCATCGTCGGTATATACGGGAACAAGTTCATAAAATATTTTGTTATCCATAGCGAATGACTGCCGTCTGCCACCGGGAGCGGTTGATTCATATTGGGCGAGATCAAAAACATTCTTTTCGCCGTAATAATTTTTTAAAAGCTCATTATATCTGGCACGTTTAATATTTGATGCATTCTGCCATTGCTGTGTGGTTTTACGTCCCATAAGGCCCTTGATTACATCCTTGATTTTTCCCTTTAGCCCTGAATTTACGGTCAGGGGAACTGTCATGTGTATGAATGTAGTTTTTTGGTATTTTTTAATCAAGGCATCCGTACAATTCCTGTAATGCTTGAAAATTTCATCGACATTGCTTTCATCAGTAATATCGACATAACAGAATTTCATGAAGGCTATATCAAGACCTGTCTTGAAGTCATTGTTGATAATTTTTACAAAATCATCTACTTTTAACTTCGGGTTCCTGTTTTCACCTATTTGTGAATGGGCAAAGAAGGCTTGCATTTTGTCATTAATATGATTTTTTTCAATAATGTTCAATTCAATCATGGAATTTTCTTTCATTATATCATTAATACCTTTAATGATATTGTAACCGACAGACATGTGCCCCCAGTAGATTTTTTTATCTTTCAATTTCTGTAACTGCTCCGCACTCACGGTCTGAAGGAGACTTGCATTACCCGCCTTTTTCATTACCTTTTCCTCGCCGCCGCATGAAATCATAATTGAAAGTATACATAAGAATGGTAGCAGACAATAATTTTTCATACTGAACCTCTATAATCTTTCATCATTACCCGTTTTACTTCTTACCTGAGTCGAGGATATCCGTACAAAAATAAAATCATCTCCCCTCTCCAGCAAATACAACCTTTACAGTCTTCCAGAGAATCTCGAAATCGAGCCAGAGCGACCAGTTATCGATATACTGTAAATCCATTTCCATCCACTTGTTGAAGCTGACGTCATTGCGGTTCGGCGAGATCTGCCACAGGCAGGTAAGTCCCGGCTTCATGCTGAGGCGCCGCCGCTGCCACACGTCGTACTGCTCCACTTCGGACGGGATGGGTGGTCGGGGACCCACAAGGCTCATCTCACCTTTCAGTATGTTAAAAAACTGTGGCAGTTCATCCAGGCTTGTCTTGCGAAGAAATGTGCCGATAAAAGGAATTATACGCGGGTCTTTCTTGATTTTAAAAGCCGGGCCATCGACCTCGTTTTTTTCCTTTAACTGTACCAGAAGCTCTTCGGCATTTGGCACCATGGTCCTGAACTTATACACATTAAAAGTCCTGCCATTGAGACCCAGGCGCTGCTGACTAAAAAGTACTTTCCCGCCGGGAGAAACGATTTTTATAAGCAACGATATAAGGATAAGCAACGGTGAAATTATAAGGAGTCCAAAAGCCGATGCGGAAAAATCAATAAAAGATTTTAAAAGCAGATCACGATGTTTCGACGTGGTTGCCGTAATAAGCATAGTGGGAATACCGTGAAAATCATCGAAAAATATCTTTGCGATGCCCGGTTGATACAACACTGAATAGATATGCCAGTCCGGGAAAATACGGACCTTTACGCCAATCATCTCGATGAGGAGCATGTAGACCTGCACGGACTCGATATCCTTCAAAGGCATGGCAAAAATTACTTCGTCAATGACATGTTTAAGCATAATTCCCTTCAGGTCATCCATAGTTCCGATGATTTTCACACCGTCTTTTACTTCCAAGCCTACTTTATCGATATGTGTATCCAGACATCCGATTATGTTATATCCTTTTCTGGAAGAATTGATAAGACCAATAGCACCCTCGGCTCTGCGCTTACTTCCCACAATGAGTATATTATGAAAATTATGTCTGTTTTGCCCATACTTTCTGAGAATGACGAGAATGAGACGTTTGCTTATGAGGAGAAAAATTGTATTGGTACTATAGAAAATACCCAGGAGCAGCCTGCTCACTTCCTTCATGTTAAAAAGAAAAAGGACCGAAATAACAACTATCATACCCACGCTGGTGGTCTTGATAATATCCTTGACGATTTCCAGGTAGCTCTTCTCGGAAAAACCGGCATAGACATTAAACAGGGCAAAAACTATAATCCAGATAATGATGATCAGTAGGAGCACAATATAATAATTCGGTGTAATATTCAGCCCGGCAATCCCCCCCGAGGGCAGAACAAACTTCCGCAGATAATAGGCGCTTAAAAAAGAAGCTATGGTAATAATCATGTCAAGGAAGAGATGCATCCTGACAATGAGACGTTCTTTTTTTCTGATATCTTCGAGCATCAATCACCAATCATTAATGTTTTTATTAAATTAAAAAAGGCTAAACATTACAGGGCTGTTATTATTAATATCTACAGTTTAAATATCTTCCCTTCGGCAGCTATCCCCTTTGTTGCATTGCGAAGGTCTACAAGAAGCTTTGACTTGTCAACAATCCGCTTCATATCAAATACCTTATGCGGTGTAACAATGACCACACAATCGACTTCCTCCAAAAGTTTATCAGTGAGTTCAACACTGGAAAACGATCTTCCTTCTTCAGTAACAATTTCAGGAATGTAGGGATCATGATACATTACCTCGCCCATTTTACGTACTGTTTCATCGATTATCTTCAGAGCCGCACTCTCACGTTCATCATTAATGTCCGCCTTATAGGCAACACCGAGAAACAAAATCTTTGAACCGTTTACTGCCTTTTTATGCCTGTTGAGAGCGAAATTGATCTTCACAAACATTCTATGGGGCATGATATCATCAATAGTGCCTGCGGCGTTTATCATGGAAAGATTGAAACGATAATTCTTTGCGATATACTCCAGATAAAAGGGGTCAAGAGGTATACAGTGCCCTCCGATGCCAGGACCGGGATAGAAGGGTTGAAAACCAAAGGGCTTGGTTTTTGCCGCGTCTATTACTTCCCAGATATCTATGTCCATACGGCCTGCAAGAAGTGCAAGCTCATTTATCAAACTAATATTGACCAGCCGATAGGTATTCTCCAGGATTTTTACCATTTCCGCGGCTCGTGGAGAACTGACGGGATAAACCTGGCTTATTACTTTTTCATATAACAGCTTACCTATCTCCACTGCATCAGCCCCTATACCACCCAGAACCTTAGGTGTGTTTTCAGTCTTGTACAAATGATTGCCCGGATCAACGCGTTCCGGTGAAAAGGCAAGCCAGAAATCCTTCTCACATATGAGGCCCGATTCCTTTTCAATAATCGGCCTCATGACATTTTCCGTGGTGGTGGGATAGGTGGTACTCTCAAGGGAGACAAAAACCCCCTTCTTTATATTCTTTCCAATTTCATGACAGGAATTTTCGATATAAGACATGTCGGGTTTTTTAAATCTATCGAGAGGCGTGGGAACACATATGATCAGTGCGTCACATTCCTTTATCCGGGCAAAATTCGTTGTGGCTGAGAGGAGTTCTTTATCCACGACTGCCTTTAAATCATTGTCATCGACATCGCCGATGTAATTTTCACCTTTATTGACCTTTTGCGCCTTTTTTTCCGATTTTTCAAAACCGAGAACCTGTATACCTTTTTTAGCGAATACAACTGCCAGTGGAAGTCCCACATAGCCGAGTCCCAGGATTCCCACAATTTCTTTATTTTCGTTTATTCGTTGAATCAGTGCTTCTTTTGATGACATCACGCTTTTAACCTCTTTAGTGATCCCGAATTATAATGCATCAAGCGGTTTATTATTTTTCAAGTCAAATATGCTGGTGAAAATACTATTCATGAATTTTATTATAGGCTGCAAGTTAATATGATACTCCATAGTAATAGCAAAAAGTAATGGTTTGCCGGATTACGTCAAGATCAATTTAGAGATTTCAGAGGAACATTTGAAATAAAGATACCCTGAAATCGGGCCATTTTATGGTCCTGATGGAGTTACTTACTTCAGAAATGTATTCATAATTTCTCGCAGGAAGAACGCAAAGAGCACAAAGTTGTGAGAGAAACAGACTGATTTACCAGGATATATGCAGGGATGTACATAAAAAAAGCCAGGGTGTGTTTCACCGCAGATATAAATATGTCCTTTAAAATGTTTTTTTTAAAGGACCGGTAAAATACAACAGATAGTGTCCCTGCCTGGCAATAGAAAACTCTCATCCCTCTTCGCGCCCTTCGCGCTCTTCCTGTTATATCTCTTCAAAAAAGTCATCGCTCAATTCGACCCTCCGTGGCATATTCCCCCACAACATCCAGTACAGATTCAATAACATACCCCACCTCATCATCGCTCATACCGTAATAAATAGGCAGCGACACGGTTCGTTCAAATACATACCGACTTCCCGGGAAATCCTCAATCCGGTATCCCAGGTCCCCGTAATGTGAAAACACGGGCAGGGGAATGAAATGCATGCTGGTACCGATTCCTCGTTCTTTCAGTTCCTCGATAACCCGATCCCGGCTAATAGACAAAACATCGATATCAAGCTTCAGCGGATACAGATGCCAGGCGCAATCACGATCGTTTTTCACTGTATAGGGAATCAGTCCTTTTTTTTCGCTGAAAGCCGTGGTGTAGAGTTCCGCTATCCTGCTCCTCCCCTCTTTCATCATTTCCGCTTTCTTCAGCTGTTCAAGTCCCATGGCTGCGGCCGGGTCTGTCATGTTGTATTTATATCCCGTTTCGATGACATCGTAACGCCAGGTTCCCTCGTCGGTATAGCGCTTCCAGGCGTCGCGGGAGATGCCGTGGAGACGCAGGACCCGCATGCGCTCGGCCCACTCTTCATTGGCGGTCACGGCCATGCCGCCCTCACCCGTAGTGATAGTCTTCGTGGCATAGAAACTGTAACAGGTGATGTGACCGATAGAACCGACTCTGCGGTCTTTGTATAAAGCCGGAAATGAATGAGCAGCGTCTTCTATCACTGTCAGGTTATGCTTCCCGGCCAGGTCCATGATCTCATCCATGTCCGCGGGCTGACCGGCGAAATGAACCGGGATAATGGCCCTGGTTCTACCGCTAATTTTTCTTTCGATTGTTGACACGTCCATGTTGTGCGTATCGCCTTCGATGTCGACAAGCACCGGCACGGCATCGAAATAGCGCACTACCTCGGCCGTGGCCACGAAGGTCATGGCAGGAATAATAACCTCATCACCGGGCTTCAGATCGATGCACTTCAATGCCAGATGCAGTGCAGCCGTGCAGGAATTGACGGCCACGGCATGGGGGGCGCCCACGGCCCGGGCAAACTGTTTTTCGAATTCAACGGTTTTCGGTCCCATGGTGAGCCAGCCCTGGCGCATGGAGTCGGCAACGGCGTTGATCTCATCTTCGGTGATGTACGGTTTATGGAAGGGGATTTTTAAGGTCATATTTGTCATAGCCCTCTACGACCATGCATGATATGAATCTGCTGCTATCAAAATAATATAAAGCCACAGAGACACAGAGGCACGGAGAATTATAGTATTATTCTTTTTATTCCATTCTTGAGGACCGGTGTATTGAAGTTTATTAATAACCCCAATCTTTTACCAGAAACTTTTAAATATGTTAGAAGCTGAACCTCAAAAACCGGATCTATTCTGTCTACCGCTTTGAGTTCTATGATTATTTCATTTTCCACAAGAATATCAAGACGGTAAACACCCAGTTGTAAATCTTTATAAACAATCGGCATCTCTACCTGTTTTTCATATTTGATATTGCTCACTTTAAATTCATAACATAGCGCATTTTCATAAATAGATTCCAGAAGACCCGGCCCCAGAATTTTATGAACTTCAATTGCACAAGAAATTATTTTTTCTGTTATTTTATTTAAATTTTCAATACCATTATTCATTATAAATTATTTCACTGCTGTCCCATAGATTTTAAAATCCGAAAGCTAACTGCAAATCACCCGAGCTTTTTTGCTTCCCGGGCGGGGGTGATTTTTTCATCAGCAATGGAAAAATTTCACCATGCGACAATATGTTTTCACTGAGTATTCTAAACGTCTTCAATATTGTGAAAGACGTCTTTGATCTAAATCGAATATATTCCGTCAAGAGATACGCGATCATTGCCGTCCATATCTGAATTTTCACCGCGTTCTCCGATGTCCCGATAAACGTTTTAATTTTCAGATTCTGTTTTATCCATTTAAAAAATAATTCAATGTCCCATCGGGATTTATAAATATCAGCTATCGTTTTTGCTGAAAGAGTAAAATTATTAGTCATAAATTCATAAATCTTTTTTGTTTCTTTATCATAATACCTGACCACCCGCAACTGATCGGGATAATCTTTTGATTTATAACTGCTAAATGAGACGATCCAGTCAGCCTTGATCCCTTCTCTGGTCTTCTGCTGTCTCTTAATAATCTTGTACTGTGTATTCGATTTTGTCCGTGTAACGAAAAATGCCCTGTTTTTATTGATTTTTTCAAGGAATTTAAAGCATATATAACCCTTATCAAAGACATAGATGGAATTTTCAACGATATCAAATGAATTCGCCATAGTAATATCATGCGTGCTGGCGTTGCTCATGTTTAACAGTTCCGGAATTTGTTCTTTGTTGTTGAACATGACATGCAGCTTAATGCCGCCCTTCTTTTTCCTGAATGTCGCCCAGTCAAAAAGAGACAGGCACAGGCTTATGGTTGTTGAATCAAGACTCCTTACGGGCATCTTAAACTTGAATCTCTTGTCGTTTACGAAACCTCTCTCATTTTGTAATTTAGATAATAACGAGTAAAATGTTCTTTCAAATATCTTATACGATCTGTTCTTCAAGGCATGGGATAAATAATTCCGTGACAATGAGTTCAACCCCAGATGATACCAGAGATTACTCCTGCTCTCCAGGGAATCGATAATATCCCTCAAGCTCTGTTTCGATGCCATGTGGACGTAGAGCATGACACTCAATAGATTCCTGGTTGAAAATTTCCTTGTTCCCTTGTCTCCTTGTCTCCTTTGTGCTCGGAAACCATCTTTTTAAAATCATATCCAGAAATAAATGATTGCATTTGTAATAAGACCGTTTTACTTTTGAACATGCTGTTAATCTCCTCAAACTGTTGATTATTGTTTGTTTGGCGACTTCAATAATACAAAACAACAGTGAGATTAATAGCATTTTTTATTTATACCCCCATTTTTATGGGACAGCAGTGAAATTATTTATACCTTCACACTCTTACTTTTCCCTCTTTTTATCAACGCTATCGCTCCAAAAAGCTCTCCGTGCCTCTGTGGCACATTTTTCATTATTACACCTTCTTGCTCTTCCTGTGAAATCTTCCTCACTCATCAACAAACACATCCTCCTCCCACTTCCCCTTTTCCACGCGGCCATCGATATAATAGCGATACTCACCCTTGCCGTGACGGACACCGTCCTTCCACTGCCCCGTGTAGGTATCGTGGTTGGAATAGACCATGGTGCCCTGCCCCTCCATGTTATCCTTTACCCACTGGCCCGTGTATTTATTGCCGTTGGCATACATGTAGGTTCCCTGACCCGTCATGTAATCGTCTTTCCAGTCGCCCTCGTATTTATTCCCGGCCCACCGCGACTTGGGTCCATGGGTATACACACCCTTCCCTTCCCGTTTTCCCTTTTTCCAGGTCCCGGTGTAGACATTGCTGTTTTCATAGATCATGGTCCCCTCTCCGTGGGGCTTGCCGTTCTTCCATTGTCCTGTATATTTATCGCCATTATCGAAAACAAAGGTATGGATGCCGTTTTCATACTGTTTCGGATTGATCTTTTCCTCTTCGGCGGTGGCCGCGAGGATACCATATTTCCATTCTCCCTCGACCTTTTTCCCATCGGGATACAGATAAGATCCTTTACCGTGCCTATCGCCGTTCAGCCACTGACCGTTGTACTGTTCTCCGTTGGCGTAGGTCATGATTCCCGTACCGTTCATGTTGTCGTCCTTCCACTCGCCCGTATATTTATTGCCGTTGGCGTAGGTGTAGGTCCCCTTCCCATTCATCTTGTCGTTCTTCCACTCACCATCGTAGCGGTTCCCCGACCATCGCGACTTTTCACCATGGACAAAGACACCTCGGCCATGCCTCATGCCATCCTTCCACTGACCATCATATTTATCGCTGTTTGCGTAGGCCATAACTCCTTTTCCGTCAGGCTTGCCGTCGTTCCAGTTTCCTGTAAAAGTATCTCCACTCTCAAAGGTGAAGGCATGCTCGCCGCTACGCCATTTTCCCGCATCGATATCGCCCTTTTCCAGAGGCTCGACCTGCATATCGTATTTCCACTCGCCGGAAAAAACCACTTCACTTTTTTTATTGCTGAGCGTTCCGATACCATGGCGCATATCGTTTTCCCACTGGCCTGAATAGCTTTGCCCGTCGGCATACTTCATATCGCCCCGGCCGTTCATCATGTCGTTTTTCCACTGGCCCGCGTACACGTTACCGTTTTTAAACCGGTAGGTTCCCTGGCCCCGGATCTGGTCGTTGTACCACTCTCCCTCGTAGCGATCGCCGTTGGCAAACTCCATGAGGCCGGTCCCCTGGCGAACACCGTTTACGAAATCCCCCGTATACCGGTTCCCGTTGGCGTAGATATAGGTTCCCTTCCCGTGCATCCGGTCCTTGAGCCATTCACCGGTATATTTACCTCCGGCCCACCGTGATCCCTCGCCGAGACTATACTCCCCCTTTGTCTTCCATCCATTAGCCCACTGGCCTTTATACACGGAATTATCAAAGTAGGTCATGACGCCATAGCCATGCATAAAATCATTCTCCCAGTCGCCCACATACTCAGTACCATCGGCGAAGGAATAGGTCCCTTTCCCGTGACGCTTATCGTCCTTCCACTCACCGGCGTATTTGTTTCCAGCCCAGGGGGATTTGGGTCCCAGGATAAAGACGCCGTAGCCGTCTCTTTTATCATCCTTCCACTGGCCGATATACTTATTTCCATTATGATAGAGGCAATAACCCTTGCCCTGGCGTTTGCCGTTTTCGTACTGGCCGATATATCTGCCCGAGCAGGAGGTTATGAGGGCGCTCAGCAACAGGAGTATGCAACTGTATCTGTAGAACATATGGTCTTTGTTTTCGATCTGATATTACCCGGATTTTCGCCATTGAATAATGGCATATATGATGTATGTCGAGTGCTGATAAATCTGTTTATTTTTATGATTTATGAGTGCCAAATATTACTTTTTACTCTATAGTTGTCAAGGTTTAATATGTCCGGCAGGTATAAATTATTTACCGAGCCCATCCGGACCCCGGCGAATGGACTTTTCTCTTTACAAGTCCCCCTCCGGGGGATTTAGGGGGTCTTAAGCCCCCTCCGGGGGTGGTGGAGGACGGTATGTTATAACAAAAGGTCCTTTCACCGGAGGTATCTGTGCTTCATTCAGAAACTAAATTTTAAAAAATCCCAATACCACTCATTGATCCGCCACGCCGATCTGATAGTATTCAAAGCCCTTTTCTTTCAGCCGCTGGAAATTATACTGATTCCTTCCATCAAATATAACAGGCGTTTTAAGACGAAGTATCATCTCATCAAAGTCGGGGCTCCTGAATTCCTTCCATTCCGTCAAAAGGATCATGGCGTCGGCTTTGTTCAGGGCGTCGTATTTGCTGTCATGATACTCAATATTGGTCACTTTTTTAAGATAACATTCCCGAGCTTCCTTTATAGCCCTGGGATCATGGGCCTTGATTGCGGCTCCGCGTTGTACCAGTTCATTTATAATGGCGATACTGGGGGCCTCGCGCATGTCATCAGTACCGGGCTTAAAGGCCAGTCCCCATACGGCAAAGGTTTTTCCCTTCAGGTCCTCACCGAATCGTCTGATCACCTTGCTGACAAGAAGCAGCTTCTGTTCATAATTCACCTCTTCCACCGAACGAATGATCCTTGGTTCATATCCATGATCCCGGGCGGTTTTCAGAAGAGCCTGAACGTCTTTGGGAAAACAGCTTCCACCATATCCAACGCCGGGATAAATAAAATTATATCCGATTCTGCTGTCAGACCCTATACCCAGTCGCACCATGTTTGCATCGGCACCCAGACGTTCACAGATATTGGCCATCTCGTTCATGAAGCTAATCTTCGTGGCCAGCATGGCGTTTGCGGCGTATTTCGTCATTTCGGCACTCCTGATGTCCATTACCACAAAGCGGGAATGGTTCAGGGTAAAGGGTGTGTAGAGTTCCTTTACTGTCTCAAGCGCTTCATCATCATCAACGCCAACGACTACACGATCGGGTCTCATACAATCTTCGATTGCAGCACCTTCTTTAAGAAATTCCGGATTACTGACCACTGAAAATTTCAGATTGCTTTTTCTTGCATCGAGTTCCTTCTGAATTGTTGCCTTCACCTTATCAGCCGTTCCAACAGGCACCGTGGATTTGTCAACCACTACCATATTATGACTCATATTCCTGCCGATGGACTGTGCTACAGACAGCACGTATTGCAGGTCAGCGCTCCCATCCTCGCCCATGGGAGTTCCCACAGCTATAAATATGATCTTCGTATTATCCAGGGCCTCTTTAATGTCCGTAGTAAATTTCAGAGTACCGCGCCTGCTGTTTTCCAGGACCAGATCCTCGAGGCCGGGCTCGTAAATAGGAAGGACACCTTTTTTCAATCCCTCGATTTTTTTCTCATCTGTATCAACGCAGTACACCGTGTTTCCCATCTCGGCAAAACAGGTCCCTGAGACAAGGCCAACATAACCGGTACCTACAACACTTAATTTCATAATCAATTACTCCTAAAGAATTGCAATATACTTTATAACTAAAAATAATTATCGATGTGATATAGACAGTCCACCATTACTTCAAATTCAAAAATTTACACAATAACTCCGACCCAATTATTTTAATACTTTTTTATCTATCTTCCCTGAACTGGTTTTCTGAAAAGAATCAATAAACTCTACATATTTGGGTACCATGAATACTTCCAGGTTCGCTTTACAATAATTAATAACATCATTCTCCTCTACCGAGCCATCCTTCGCTCTAACAATGAAGGCTTTAATCGCATTTCCCAACACTTCATCGGCAACAGGAATTATCGCAGCTTCTGCAACACCATCTATTTCATGCAGAGTATTCTCAATTTCCTTCGGGCTTACTCTTTCCCCTCTGGTTTTTATTATATCGTCTTTGCGCGAAACAAAATACAGAAATCCCTCGTCATCCATTTTAAAAAAATCACCGGTGTATAATACTTTCTCTCCCGGTAAAACTCCCGGCTTTAACCTCGCTGCAGTCTCTTCCTCGGACTTCCAATATCCTTTCATAACATTGGCTCCCCGGACCACCAGTTCACCGATAATACCAGGACCTACTTTATTCCCATTTTCATCAACAATAAATACTTCCTGATTGGGCATGCTTATCCCCACCGACGTGGGTCGATTTAATATCTCATGAGGAGGAAGATAGGAAACTCTTTTACATTCAGTAAGGCCGTACATTGAATAAATTTTTACCCCTGGAAAGTAGTCATGCAACTTTTTTATATGTGAGACGGGTAATGCCGCTCCAGTATTCGTAATGCAACGCAAATCCGGAGATGAAATTTTTTCCAAATCTTTGAGCTGGAATAATAATGAGAGTATAGTCGGAACGATGGGGAAAACTGTAACTTTTTCTTTATTAATTCGATCAATGACCTGGTAGGGATAAATGAATGATTTTTCAAGCACGATAGTAGCTCCACAAATGAAACCCATTATCACCTGGTATAAACCATAATCAAAAGAAAGGGGTAAAACATCAATTATAACATCATGTTCATTGTATTCAAGATATTGAATTATTGATTGTGCAGCAGACCGCATACTCAAATGTGTCATCATGACACCTTTGGGATCTTTTGTTGAGCCTGAAGTATAAATTATATTGGCCAGATCTATATCAATACTTTTAGCAACAGGATTATCGGGGCTAGAGCCTTCCAGAAAATGTTCCCATAGTATGATATTGTTCTTCTCTTCATTTTCAGGAAGCGAGGCAATAACCGCCTTTTTTAAAGTAGTACATTGCTCTATAATTTCATTAATCGAAGCCAGTTTTGATACATGGCTTAAAAGAAAAGATGCTTCCAGATTATTGATAATATATTCCAGTTTTTTTGATTTTATTGTAGGACTTATAGTAGAAAAAATACCGCCTGCTTTGAGAACTCCGTAAATCGAAATTATCGACTCAATGGAGTTATCAAAAAATATTGCTACCCGGTCATTTCTTGACAAACCGGCCTTTATTAAAGCGTTTGCTAATACATTGGCCTTTTCATTAATTTCCCCATAGGTCAACCTGGCTCCCTGAAAAACGACTGCCGTTTTATCAGGATTACGCTGAGCATTTTTTTCAAGAAACTGATGTATCAACATAAACCCTCTCTATATTTAAAATTTAAAAAGACTTGACTATTCATAATATATTGCTGAATTAGATTTCAGCTATGGACCTCAAAAAAAATGAAATAGAAATAATCATTATTGACTGGATATCTAAATTTAATACTTACGATCTTTCCGGAGTATTGGATTATTTCCACGACGACATTTTTTTTGAAAACTGGAACAATGCAACAATAAAAGGAAAAAAATTATTATACCGGGCATGGAGACCCTGGTTTAATAGTAAAAATTTTAATTTTAAAATAACAAACACCTATATCGATGAAGAAAAACAAACTGCCATTATAGAATGGTTGTTGAGATGGCAGATCGATGACCGCGAAGAATTACGTGATGGTCTTGACATCCTAATTTTTTATGAAAATAAAATAAAATTCAAAAAAACATACTCCAAGATCCAAACTTCATAGCATATTCACCATCAACGATTTTGTATTCACCGATTTACTATTTTTTTAGAAGAAACGCCCGGATATTGCCGGAAGAATCCTTATAGGGTCTGATCTCCGAGTATTTATTCATTTTTTCAATTTTCTTCATCAATGGCTCACCCTGCCCTAAACCAACTTCAAAACAAAGCCACCCGTTATTTTTTAATAATTGCGGGGACTCATTCAGTACTCGTGTAAGTATAGTAATGCCGAAGGTCCCACCACTAAAAGCCTCACGCGGTTCATATTCCCTTATTTCTTCCGGCATTTGTTCCACTTTTGACGTTGAAATATACGGAGGGTTGCATGTTATAATATCCACTGTTTGTAAAAAAGGTTCTACCATGAATTTCTCAAACAAATCGCCTGTACAAAAATCAACCCTGTCCTGAAGATGCAGTTGTGTTACATTTTCTTTTGCCAGCGCTATTGCCTCTTCAGAAATATCCGAGCCGTGTACTTTTACATTGCGAAATCTTGAGGCTATCGATAATGCCAGATTTCCCATACCGGTGCAGACATCAATAACAGTTAATGGTTCCGTTGCACCCAATTCTTCTATCAGACTCACTACTGCATTCCCAAGAATTTCCGTTTCATTTCTGGGAATCAGAGCTCCGGGACCAACCCGAAAATCAATACCCATAAATCGCTGAACTCCTATAATATGGGCCAGGGGCTTCCCTTTCAAGCGTTCTTCATAGAAAAATCGCATTCTCTGCTCCATCTCATCATCAAGATCCGGCAATTCTCTTTTCATGGCTTCCATAACTGACACCGGTTCACCTGCAGCGGCCAGCCAAAGAGCATGTATTGTATTCTCAAAGGTTTCCTCAGGCTTGTCTGGTAAAAGTACTATTTCTTTTTTAGCTTTTTCTATGTAATTTGCAATATTATGTTTAGCCATCATAGCCTTCTCTCCCACTCCCATGCCGTTTTTATTATAAATTCAATATCATCATACTGCGGTTTCCAGTGCAGTGTGTTTTTTATCTTCGTGCTGTCGGCGATAAGTTCCGGCGGATCACCCTCGCGGCGCCCCGTTTCCTCCACGGGGAAATCAATTCCTGTCACCTTCTTTGCCACATCGATAATCTCACGCACGGAGAATCCGTGTCCGTAACCCAGGTTGAAAATATCGCTCTTTCCGCCCGCCAGCAGGTATTCCAGGGCCATAATATGGGCACCGGCCAGATCGTTCACGTGGATATAGTCCCGGACCCCAGTGCCGTCCTTCGTAGGAAAATCCGTGCCGTAGACCTGGAGTTTTTTGAATTCACCCTTTGCCGTCTTCAGGGCCCTGGTGATGAGATGCGTGGCCGATTCGTACTTCTGCCCCAGTTCACCGTCAGGATCGGCCCCGGCCACATTGAAGTACCGCAGGGCCACATACTTGAAGTCCGAGGCGAGGGATATATCCTTAAGGATTTGTTCGACGAAACGTTTTGACATGCCATAGGGGTTGATGGGAGCAAGGGGGGTTTCCTCGCTTACCGGGACAGTTTCAGGTATACCGTACACGGCGGCCGTTGATGAAAAGATGAATTTATTGATGCCGTTATCCTGAAGTGTTTCAAGAAAATTCAGCGTATTGGCCGTATTATTCTGATAATACATGATGGGTTTTTCCACGGACTCACCGACCTGGATGAAGGCGGCAAAATGCAGGACCGCGTCGGGACGGTGTTTCTTAAGAACGGCATCCACAAAGCCCCGGTCTCCCATGTTCCCCACGACAAGTTCGCCGCAGAGCACGGACTCGCGGTGTCCCGTGGAGAGATTGTCGATGACAACAACATCATATCCCGCCCTGCCCAAAAGTTTCACCACATGGGACCCGATATACCCGGCCCCGCCCGTAACAAGTATTTTTTTCATAGTTTCGATCCAACCTTTTCACATTCTTTAAGTCCCCGTCCGGGGGACTTAATGGTCTATTCCCTCGCCGGACCCCGGCGGATATATTTCCACTTTGTTTATTATCAATACCCGCCACCCCTGAGAGGGGTTAATAAATATTTTACACCAGCCTGTTAAAAGCCCCCTCCGGGGGCGGCGGCGGCCGGTTCATTTAAAAGATACGGTCTTTGCGCCGGGGGACGGATTCCTTTCATGACTACCCGCCGATCTTGGACATGGTCCGGGAGTTGACCACGGCGGCGCATCCGCCATCGGCGGAATAGCAGTCCAGTTTGTGGCTGCCTTGCTTGTCTTTCACGGCGCCCATGATAATGGCCTTCAGTTCATCATCGCTGCTGCCGGATCTGAGCGCTTTTTTCAGGTCGTGCTCCACGGCCGAATGGAGACAGGTTTTCAGCGAACCGTCGGCTGTCAGACGCAGCCGGTTGCAGCTGGCGCAGAATTTATGTGTGATGGAGGGTATGACACCTATTTTTACCAGGAGCCCGCTGCCCATGCGCAGATCGTACCGGTTCGATACGGCCGTGTCGCGACTGTCATTGCGTATCATAACGCCCATGCGGGATATTTTTTCCAGGAGCAGGTCCGAAGAGATGAAGGACGCAGCCAGGTCCGAATCGGAAAAAGGCATGCGCTCGATGAAGCGGAAAACGATGTCCCTTTCACCGGCATAAACCAGCAGGTCTTCCAGTTCTTCCAGCGTTTCCTTGAAAAGAACGGCGTTGAGCTTGATATCAAAGAATTTCCGCTCCAGCGCCCTGTCGATGTTGGCCAGGACCGTGGGCAGCTCATCGCGCCTGGTGACTTCCAGGAACCGCACCGGCGAAAGCGTATCCAGACTGATATTCAGCTTCTGTACGCGAAGCCGGTGCAGGTCATCAAGAAATTCATCAAGAAGGATACCGTTGGTCGTAAGGGCAAGTTCCAAACCGGGGAAACGAATCCTGGTCTCTTCAATGATATTCATAAGGCCCTTTCTGATCAGGGGCTCTCCACCGGTGAAGCGTATCTTGGTAATGCCCATTTCCACAAAAATCCCGATGAGTCGGGCGAACTCCTCATTACGAAGGACCTCATCATGGGCAAGAAAAGGGATGCCTTCGGGGGGCATGCAGTATGCACACCGGAGGTTGCATTTATCGGTAATTGATACCCTCAGGTAATCATGTTTTCTCAGATAGGAATCGGTCAGCATAGTTAATACCTTAACGTGTACATCACTCCCATGGTGCCGCAATCCAGG
Source organism: Spirochaetae bacterium HGW-Spirochaetae-1 (assembly GCA_002839375.1). NCBI lineage: Bacteria > Pseudomonadati > Spirochaetota > Spirochaetae bacterium HGW-Spirochaetae-1. Next base: position 244,783 of record PGXY01000003.1, read on the forward strand.
GGGCTTTGCGGCATTGAATAATAAAATGAAAACAGGGGTGTCCGGTCTTCATTATACTCGGTGCCGTACATATAATTAATGGCGAGCGACACGCCATAAACAACAACATTGGCCACGACGGTGAAGGTCATATTCTGTGCCGCACTGTCATAGTCCCTCTTGAATTCCTTCACGGTCTTGTATCCGCCGCGGGGATCCTTGAAAAGCAGTTCATGGTCAGGATCTATCTCTGCATTGGCCTTTTTGGCCGAAAAATAAAGCGACCTGATGTACTGCCAGTCCTTATAAAAATAATAAATTGACCAGGCTCCGGCCACCTTCAGCGTAAGAAAAGTACCGCCCATGATATAGCTTCCACGGTAAAAGTGCCCTCCGCCCGGCACGAGCAGATCCAGTCCAAGAAGGAGAGGCATGGATATCTGGCTTTTTTTCACCGGTTCCTGTACATCAACCGTATGGTTACTTCCCGCTTTCCCTTTCTGGAAGGGTTCATCCTTCTTCTCAACAGGTACGTCACCGTCTTTCAAGTCCCCTGTATTGTCAACCTTTTCCGGCACGGAAATATCCTGCTTATCAGCTTCAACAGTGATCTCTTTTTTCTCCGTTTTTTCTGTGAAAACAGCAGTCTCGGCCCGCACCCAGGGGGGGAAGATCAGAATCATTAGCAAAATTAAATATATATACTGTTTCTTCATTATCTTGATCTATACATAAAACATCTCTTCTATCTTTAATCACCGGCCCCCGGCACAGGTATTCACTCGATTCATAAATTTTCTTGTGCCACCCCCTTAGGGGGTAAATTAACTATCTCTCAACCTGCACTACTCTTCAAGTCCCCCTCCGGGGGATTTAGGGGGCTCATCACTATCGATGATGACATCATGCTGCGCCTCGATACACGTCATGAAATTCTGACGGAACACCGCATTCCCGGGCTCCAGTATGCAGGCCCGCGAGTACATGTCAAAGGCTGCCTTCATGTCACCGGCGATCTCATAAATAATTCCCAGGTTGTTAAGGGCCGCCGCATCATCGGGATCATCTTCGATAATATCGCGAAACAATATTTCAGCTTCGGGCAGCTTTCCCGCGAGGGCCAGGTCAACGGCGCTGTTGTTTATTTCCGCCCGTGGCGACCATGAAAGGATACGGCAGAATTGCTTTTTCTTGGAAAAAACGAATTTCTTAGAAGCCGGTTCCGCCGTGAGGGATGGGGCTGATATTTTCCCGGCCGCTACATCCGGTTTTCCGATATAAATCGGGTTGGATATACGCACCTGTCTGTACTGGTAGCAGGATACCAGCAAAACCATGACGACAGCAACACCTGCTGCCTTACAACGCGGGCGGCCTGATTTCACTGTTTTGCTCAACAACCTTTGCTATTGATAAAATAGTCCTTTCCCGGAAATGGCTTCCCATTATCTGAAGCCCGATGGGAAGCCCCCCGGTCGTAAGGCCCGCGGGAACGGATATTCCCGGTATCCCCGCCAGGTTGGCCGAAATGGTCAGGATGTCCGACATGTACATCTGCAGCGGATCACTCACCATTTCGCCGAGCCGGAAGGCCGGCGTGGTCGTAACAGGCGTTATGATGGCATCGACCTTCGAGAAGGCCTGCCTGAAGTCTTCAATGATGAGGGCCCGTCCCTTCAGCGCTTTAAGATAATAGGCGTCGTAGTAACCGGAACTGAGCGAGAAGGTGCCCAGGATGATCCTGCGCTTCACCTCCGTACCGAAGCCCTCGCTGCGGGACTTCAGGTACAGTGATTCCAGGTTCGTCGCTGCGGCGGAGCGGTATCCGTAGCGGACTCCGTCATAGCGGGCCAGGTTGGACGAGGCCTCGGCCGTTGCAATGAGATAGTATATGGGAATGGCATACTCCGTGTACTTCAACGATATCTTTTCTATCCGTGCCCCCAGGGAACGCAGGGTCTCTATCCTGGCTCTGACCGTATCCGCTATTTCCCCGTCTATGCCCTGAAAATATTCATCGGGAACACCGATGGTTATGCCATTCATATCAAGCGCAAGGTTTTCCGGTTCGAAATCGATTTCCCGGTCGATGGAAGTACCGTCTTTTTTATCGATACCGGAAATAACACCGAGCATGCGGGCAGCGCCGTCGACATTTCCCGCGAAGGTTCCAATCTGGTCAAGGGACGAGGCGAAGGCGACGAGGCCGTACCGGGAAACACGGCCGTAGGTCGGCTTGATTCCCACCACACCGCAGAAGGCGGCGGGCTGCCTGATGGAGCCTCCCGTATCGGAGCCCAGGGCCGCCGGCGCCATCATGGAAGCCACTGCTGCGGCCGATCCTCCTGAGCTTCCTCCCGGGACCCTTTCCCGGTCATAGGGATTCCTGGTGGGACCAAAACCCGATGTCTCCGTTGTGGAACCCATGGCAAATTCATCCATGTTGGTTTTCCCCAGAAGGAGAAATCCCTGATCAGCCATTTTCTGATAAGCCGTGGCATTGAAGGAAGGAACAAAGTTTTCCAGCATCCTGGAGGCGCAGGTGGTTTTCACACCGATTGTATTTATATTGTCTTTCACGGCCACGGGAATACCGTCGAAACGGGACAGTTTTTTGCCCTCTTTTCTTCTCATGTCCGACGCCCGGGCAGCTGAAAGGAGCTCATCACCGGGAACGGTTAAAAAGGCATGAATGCCGGGATCAACGGTATTGATCCGGTCCAGGTACTCCCGGACTATTTCCACGGAGGTAATATCCCCCTTCTCGAGCAGATCGGCAAGACAATCCAGACTTTTCCCGATGATCATTCAATTCCTCCAAACCATGTTCAAAGAACAAAATCCGGAGCAAGTGTCAATAAAAAATCCTTATAAAATGACCAATAGTAATTGACGGTTTGACAAATTTACCTTTACCATGCTTTTTTATGAAACAAAGCTGCCTTTAAACTGGTATATTAATGGATATTATGAACAATGCCGATTGCCTTTTAAAGATAGACATCGTATCATATATTACATTGAAAACACACAATCCTGACACCAGGTAACATTACTGTTTCACCGGAGTATTTTGAATGAATAATCTATCCAGCAGAAAAATAATCATCCCCTTTCTGACCGTCATTCTTGTTTTCTCATGCTTTAAAAAATCCCAGGGCATCAAGCAATCCGATGTTCCGGGACTGGTAAACCAGTTCCTTTCCATGCATGTGCAATACCATGTTTTTAACGATGAACTCTCGGAAAGGACCATGCACAATTACCTGAACATGCTGGATTACGGAAAATACTATTTTTATCGTGATGATATAAATACCTTTCTCAAGCACAAGGACCTGCTTGATGACGATGTGGCTGCCAACAAATACGACATCATTTTCGATATCTTTATGGTGTATAAAAAAAGATTCGCCGAAACCATGACTCTCTTCGATCAGCTCATTGAACAGCCCTTTGACTTCAACAAGGACGAGACGATGATAATCGACAGCGAAAAAATCGATTACGCCGGAACCAAAGAGGAAATGAAGGAGCGCTGGAGAAAAAATATAAAGCTGCAGCTCCTGAATTATATTTCCACGGGCCAGGACATGGACTATTCAAAGAAAAAACTGAGAAAGAGATATGAACTTCTGAAAAAACGCGTTGATGAAATAACCACAGAAGACCTCCTGGCGAAGTTCATCAACGCCTATTCAATGGCCCTTGACCCTCACTCCAACTTTCTCACTCTGGACGAACATGAGGATTTTAAAATCTCCATGGAGCTGAAACTCGAGGGAATCGGCGTACGGCTCAAGTCCGAAGACGGATTCGTTATTGTCGAATCGATCATACCCGGCGGCGCCACGGACAAACTCCCGAAGGAAATCAAGCTCGTACCCAGTGATAAAATCGTGGCTGTTGCCCAGGGTGACGATGAGCCCGTCGATGTCATCGACATGGATCTTCGCGACGTGGTGAAAAAAATCCGCGGCAAAAAGGGAACCGAGGTGCGACTCACCGTACTTCGCGATACGGGAGAAAGCAAAAGGCCCGAGCGCATGATCATTCCCATCGTACGCGAGGAGATCAACCTGCAGGACAGCGACGCCGAATCGGACATCTACACCATGGAAAATAACGGGAAGCGGTCGCGCATCGGCTACATCAATCTTCCCTCTTTTTACCAGGACCTGGAAAGAGGCAAGACTTCGGCAGGTGACATGAAACTGCACATCGACAATCTCATCAAGAAAAACATCGAAGGCCTGGTCCTGGACCTGCGCGGAAACCCCGGCGGCCTTCTCAATGAGGCAATCGACATAGCGGGTCTCTTCATAGACAACGGTCCCATCGTCCAGATCAAAGACGGCAGGAACCCTCCCCATGTCATATACGATAACGACAATGGAATTTTTTACGACGGACCCGTGGTTATTCTCATCGATAAATTCAGCGCCAGCGCCTCGGAGATCCTGGCCGGGGCCATAAAGGATTACCGGCGGGGCCTCATCATCGGCTCCAGCAACACCTTCGGCAAGGGAACGGTGCAGTCATACAATCCCCTGTCCGTCGGCGCCATCAAGGTGACAACCCATATTTTCTACCAGCCCGGCGGCACCTCGAACCAGCTCAACGGTATTGCCCCCGACATTCTGCTGCCCGACATGAGCGCTATCTGGGACATCGGTGAAGATAAAACCACCTATGCACTTCACTGGAAAAAAATACAGAGCGCTCCTTTTAAAAGGGTCGACGCCGTCAACGACGGGATCATAAAACGCCTGACCCTGTCATCGCGGGGAAGGATTCAGAATGATAAAAAATACCGGGAGCTCATTGAAAAAATAAATAAATTCAAGGCCCAGATTCAGAACAAGGAAATAAGCCTCAAAGAGGAATCGGGGATAGAAAAGCAGAAGAAAAAAGAACTGGAAAAAAACATGCGCAAGGAGCAGGAAAGAAAAACTATCGATATAGAAAACGATCTCTTCCTGAAAGAAGCCTTTAACATAACAAATGAATATATCAAGATGACAAAGAAATAATTGTAAAAACCGCCTCCCCGGGGAGGGGATAACCCCCCCCGAGGGAGAAGGATAAACCGTTCTATTTTTTTTCCGGGGTACGTGCAGCAGGATATCGCAGTATTTGCCGTATTGTTTGAAATCTTTGCCTAGGGTAAAAATCAATAGCGGACTGAATCGATTTTCTCTCCTTCAACGCGCTCCTGTTCAATCCATTCTTTTTATTTTTTCTCTTCGCGCTCTTCATGTGAATTCTTATTTTAAAATACATTATCGCTCCATCCGCCTCTCTGTGCCTCTGCGCCTCCGTGGCCTCTTTGCAATTTAAATCTGTTTTATATGGCGTTCACAACAATGTCTTATACCTCTCCAGGGCATCCAGGACTGTCTTGGACGATGCAATAACAGGGTCCACGCCGATCCGCATAAGCCTGACCCGCAGGTATTCCATCTCAATTTTCCGAAACGGGCAGCACAGATCCTCGAGGAAAACCACGGTCTCAACGGCATAATTTCTCAGCAGTTTGTACAGAAGCTCAAAACGCTCTTCCTTTATACGCAGGGAAGGACATAAAGGCTTGTACGTATAGGCATCGAGTATTTCATAATAGATATAATCGGAAAGGGGATTTACCGATATATCAAACTGCCGCCGCCCGTTGCAGTGGTCATCCTCTGCAACAAGGAACCCCGACTCCTCCATGTCATCGAGCAGTGCCCCGTCGTTAATGGGTCCGGCATAGACCATAACCGGGGTCATCGCAGGATCATGACCCTCGCCGTACGCATTACAGGCATCCCGTACAGCCGAGAGGTGCCCAAGTATCACCGATGGGGGAAATATAACGGCTGCCTCGAAAAGGACAAGGAGATCCCGGTTCGACAGAATTCGGGGCACCTCCCTGCGCTTCGCCGCTATGCTCCTCATTATACGCCGCAAATTGTCATACTCACCGGCCACGGCCTGAAGTTTATCAACGTCGAGATCTTTAATGCATGCACCGACTGTTTTCTGAAGAATATCATCCATGACGGAATGAATGGCCACACCCGCTTCCTCGCCGAAACCACCGGGAAAAGTGAAAGGTATAACGGGAATGGCAGCGATCCCGTGCTCCTCCAGACCCGTGTTCCGGGGCACAAGAAGGGCATCATAACAGCCGGGAATGGAAGACTCAAGTACCCTGCTCCGACAGGCACCCCGTGCTCCGGCATGTACCGGTGGAGTGCCTATATACAGATTGAATGATGCGGCAATTTCCACTGGCAGGGCGTCAACGGGACTACAGGCGAGAAAGGCGCCGGTCTCCTCACGAAACCTGTTCAGAATCATACTGTATTGGTCAATCATTTCCCTTACGGGATCGACGAGATAGGCAAGTTCTGAAATTTTCATTATAATAAATAGTTTCGGCTCATTCCGTATTTTTGGGATTTTACCTCAATACCTGAAATCAGGTAAACATTAAAAAATGTAATCACGCAAAGGCGCTAAGACGCAAAGCGTTACGCTGGAAACAATGTAAGCATATCAGTTCCTGATTTAAAAGTTGTCGGCGAGATTCAAATAAAACCATTAAAAAAACTTTGCGCCTCTGCGACTCCGCGTGAATTATTATTACCTTTTTTACTCGGGTATAGTCAATGTAAAGCGATTTATATTCTTTACATTTATTGGCATCTGTCCCTCTCCGGTGGAATCAAAAATCCCGGGAATCCGGAATGAGTGATAGCGTCTAATCTTTCCCATCCTTGAATAGGAACTTGACCGGATGTTTCTTCAGCTCGACGGAAATCTCATTCATGGTCTGGGCCGTGGCGCGGAACGATCGCAGAATTTCCAGAATATCCTTCTGCGAGTCTTCCAGGAGGCGGTTCACATTGGCCACACTGTTTGAAAGATTGGTGGTAAGACTCCGGATATTACTGCGGCTCTCGAGCACAATCATGTTGACACTCCCTATCGTGGTGGAGAGTTTGCTGAGTACCTCGTGAACATCCTGCATGATGGCATTGAGACCGGAAAATTCCAGGCCCTCTATACAGTCCTTGTCCAGGAGTCGCGGTCCACGGATCTCGGGGTTACGGATATCGATGGCGGGATCACCCAGGACGTTCTGGTTCTGGATTATGGCTGAACAGTCTTCGTAGAGCTCGATATCGCTATTGATCCTCATGGTGGCCAGGAAATGAAGCGTCGGTTTGTATACGGGCTGAATATCCACGACTTTCCCGATGGTGTAGCCCTTTATCATGACAGGGGTCCCGTTCTTCACCGATGTGAGACTATCTACCTTGAGAAAAACATCGATGGTTGAACTGGCAACACTGTAACCCAGTTTGAGCATGATAATGATAAAGAGAATGGCCGTGGGAACCAGAATGAAAAGTCCGACACGGAGTTCGTTTCTGTTTTTTGACGCCATAGTAACCGCCTTAACCGTTTACGGCATTTTTATAATAAGACCATGGGGCCCACGGTCGTTTTCAGCTTATACTGGTGGATATAGGGATTGTTCGTATTGATGAATTCGTCCCTGGATCCGCTGAACACGTTCCTGCCGCCGAACAACATAATGAACGTATCGGCAATATCAATATATTTTTCCGGCTCATAGGTTATAAAAATATGGGCCTTATTTTCAAGCTGCGCCCTTTTTTTCAACTCCTCCCAGAATGAATTGATATTGAGAGGAGACTGGCTTTCGAAAGCATGCTCAACAAGGAGTATATCGGGATTAAGTGCTATAGCCCTTCCGTATGCCGTCTTCAGTATTTCCGACCTGGTAAGATTTACCGGCCGAAACTTTTTACACGATTCAAGGTTCAGATCTCCTATAATCATGTCCACATATTTCTTTATCTCCACGCTGCTCATCTGCGAGTGGTACTGCAGGGGCAGAGAAATGTTCTCTTCTACGTTCATGTTGCTGATGAGCCCGTAATCACGGTGTATATATCCGATCCCCTTTTTAAAATTATGACGCTCCACATAATCAAAGTCTTTGACCGACTTTCCCTTGAAGAGCACCTCGCCGTCAAAGTCCTCAATGAATCCCATGATCAGGGAAAAAATAACATCGAGTCCCGAATTTTCCGGCCCAAAGAGGACTATATTCTCGCCATATTCAAGTGAAAAGGTGAGATTATGAATATTGTTCATTTCCTCACCGATATAGCTGAGGTTATTGACCGAAAGAAGTGTTCCGTTCATCGCATGCACGCGTCCAATTATATACTATTTGCCTTTTGATGGCATTGTTTTCGTTCTTCTTCTGCCTTCATAACGGGGCAGTCCCTCTATATAAAACTACAGATAAAAGAGTATGGATACAACTGTGTTTATAATTAAAATAGTAAAAAGCGTCCTGATAACTGCACGGGAAACAAATATCGGTATTTCAAACTTGGAACGCGGTTTGAATCCATAAAAGCAGCAGATGAGTGGTATTATTATACCGAATATTATACTCTTCAGGACCATGGCCAGGACATCCTTGAGACTGAAGGCGTTGAGCAGCGCCTGAAAAAATACATCGACGGGGATATAGACCGTTATCTGGGAGATACCATAACCGCCCACGAACGCGATGAGATCAAATATCACAATGAGAGAAAAAATAGAAAGGGTCGAAGCCATGATACGCGGGAACACGATATAAAGCTTCGTGTCGATCCCCATGATTTCCATGGACAGGATCTCCCCGTTCTGTTTCTGCGTGGCTATTTCAGCGGTTATTGCCGAACCGGACCTGCTTATGACGATGAGGGCAGTAATCAGGGGGCCAAGCTCACGGGCGATAATTATTACCATGAGGTTGCCCAGGAAGCCTTCGATACCGAACTTGGGAAGAGATGTCATGGCCTGTATGATAACAGTTCCACCGATGAGCAGGGCAATGAGAACGACAAAGGGAAGAGCATCGATACCGGTAAAGCGCGTCTGGTTGATGATGATGCTGTAGATGGAGCGAAACCTGAGATACCGCATTGAATGGAAGGACATGGCAATAGACCTGATATAGGTGTAGAATCCGCTGATGCCGCTCCATATATTCAATACCCGGCTTCCAGCCATTACCGCTATGTTTTCTATGCTCTTCATCTGCTGCCAGCCTTTGCTCTCTATGCCTATACTATAAAAAATGGCCCTGAGAAATCAATTACAATTCTCATCTTTAGCGCGCTTCATGACAATTCTTAAAAAATTTGTTTTATGACCCCGGTAATAAAAAAAATAATTGAATAATTGGGTCATTTTAGGAGAAAGTCACAAACCCACGGGAAAATGAAATCAAATGACACAGCATACAAAAAATCTTATCCTCACAACCCTGATTTTCATCTTTGCCGTATTCCTCATCAGCAGCAATTATTATCGAATCATATATGTGAATGATATCATCCGCGGCTTTCTTCTCTCCATGGCCGACAGGGCCTTCGCCCGGCAATCATACCATACAGGTCAGATAGAAACACCCCTTGTAAATACCTATGCCGTTCTTCCAGCGGGATTCACCCATTGTGGTCCTTTCCTTATATACAATAATAACGCGGAGACATCCCTGAATGAAGTGGCGGAAAAAATTATTTCCTTCACCTCCTTTTACCGGAATCATCGGCTTAAAAACGCCATCCAGTCCATTAACGGTATCAATGGAATAGCCATAAAAGGCGGGAAACCGGTGATCATTCCCGGTGCCCTGCCGCCCTTCATGACGGAATTGAGAAATATCCGTAAACCGCCCATCCTGGAGGCAAAGGCTCTTTATTTCACGGGACTTACCGCCGGTGATGAAAATACCCTGGCCCTGTTTCCCCGGTTTCATACAATAGGGCTGAATGCCGTAGTTTTCGATGTGAAGGATATCCCCGGCACAGTAAGCTATAAAAGCAGGGTCCCCCTGGCGATAAAAATAAACGCCCATGACAAAAATCCCATAGATAATATCGAACTTTTCATCCGCCGCATGAAGGAACAGAACATCTATGTCATCGCGCGCATCGCGGTTTTTCATGACCAGCTGATTGTCAAAAAGGCTCCTTCTCTGGCAATACGCTCGCGTCGCACCGGCGGCATCTGGAATAAGGGAGCAAAAGAGATGTGGTGCGACCCCACCAGCAAGGCGGTCCAGGACTACAATATCGAGCTGGCCTGTGAGATCGCCGACAAGGGAGCCGATGAAATACAGTTTGATTATATTCGGTTCCCCACTGTGGGCGACCTGAAGGATGCAGACTACGCCTATGACTTCGGTACGATGTCTAAAGACCAGGCCATCACATATTTCCTGAAACGTGCCCGGGAGCGTCTGCAGGAAAAAAATGTCCGTCTTTCCATTGATATATTCGGCGTTGTAGCCTGGGGCAAAGAAGTGGATATTATCCGGACCGGCCAGAGGATCGAACTCCTGTCCCGGTACTGCGACTATATCTCACCCATGCTTTACCCGTCTCATTTCAACGATGAGTTCGACGGCTACGGCAATCCCGCCGATCACCCCTACTACTTCATATTCAATGGCAACAAAAAAGTAATGGCCCGGCTCTCCGGCAATAATGTAATAGTAAGACCCTGGCTTCAGGCATTTAAATGGAAAGTGAGCTCCTATTCACCGGAATACATCATAGAACAGATCAAGGCCTCGAACGACTCGGGCGGCCGGGGTTATCTCTTCTGGAACGCCTCCAACGATTACAAGAATGTATATAAAGCCATGGCTTTGCTGCATTCAGGCGCAGGCAAATAAACCTGCTTGACCTTCCCCCCTCTCTTATGGTATATTAAAATCATCACGGCAGCGGAGCGGGAAACGTCCTGCCGGAACGTCTCTAAACACAATTGAGCCTGTTTAAGGCGGCGACCCGCGTCAAATATGCATAACGTGAGGTATATCCATGATTACCATAAGAGAAGTCACGGAAAACGATCTGCCCGATGTTGAACAGCTCCTGAGTTATACCTGGGCCGACACCTACGCCAGCTTTCTCTCGGACAAGATCATCCACAAGGTAACGGAATTGTGGCATAATCCGCAGCTTCTCAGGAAACAGATACAGAATCCCCATGTCCATTTCCTCATTGCCGTAAACGAAGACGGGACCTTTGTGGGACTTTCCACGGCCGTAATTAATGATGAAAAAAATATTGTACTGGGAAGATTGTATGTTCACCCCCAGCATCAGCACCGGGGTATCGGCACCCGGCTCCTGAAAAAGTCAATCGACAATTTCCCTGAAGCCAGGACCGTTCACCTCGAGGTGGAGGAAAACGACATCAAGGGGGTCCGGTTCTACCTCAAGCATGGTTTCCTTGAAATAGAACGCCGGCAGGAAAATATGGAAGGTACAATTTTAAATGTTTTAATTATGGAAAAACCATGTGCATAAATGTAGGGGTGGCATCGCATTGTACGGACAGGTCGCGACCTGTCCGTACAATGCGATGCGATGAAATGCTGTCAGTTAAACAATTTCTGAATAATCGGCAGCATGGAAATGTCATTGACGATGACAAAAATTCCGATCAGAATGAGAATCAGGACACCCACGGTCTGGATGCGCTCCATGATTTTTTGATTAAGAGGTTTTCCCCGGATAGCCTCAATCGTGAAAAAGAGGAGGTGGCTGCCATCCACAGCCGGTATGGGCAGAAGATTCATTACCATGAGAACAATTGATATCTTCGCCATGAGAAGAATAAATGCGGCGATTCCCTTGTAATAGGCCACGTCTCCGGCAATCTTTGCTATGCGAATGGGCCCCGACAGGTTTTCCCGCACATTCATTTCTCCGGCAAAGAGCATACCGATGCCCTTCACGTTCATCACGATGAAGTCATAGGGTTCAACAAAGGCATGGGCGAGTCCATCGATTACGCCGAACTTTACCTCGACCATTTCAGGAGCTATAGCGAGATACACACCGATGAATCCACGCTCCTCCAGGGAAATTTTTCCTGTAACTGATTTGCCCTTGTGCTCCAGTGTCACTGTTTTATCCTTGTTCTTCCGGATATATTCCATAAAATTTTCCCGGGAAAAAACCGTATCACCGTTGAGTTTCAGAGACATGTCCTTTACCACTTCATCGAGGATGCGGCTGTCAAATATGGGATTGCCGTCGATGCTGACGTAGACGTTCGACCGGGGCGTGACTGTTACCTTTTTATTTTTCCCGCTTCTGAGTATATCGAAGGTTATGCTCTGCCCCATCCGCACCTTTACATAGTCGGTAAACTCTTCAGGAGTCCTTATTTCTTTGCCGTCGACCTTCAGCACCTCGTCAAGCTGCTGCAAACCCGCCCGGGATGCCACATCATCGGGAGCCACGTCGGCGATCATCACCCTGTTCCCGAAGGGAATAATACCTATGGCGTACCTGCCCGTATGGGGCGAAAGGGAAGGCACAACAGCATAGATGCTTTTTTTACCATCGCGCTCTACTTCGATTGAAAGTTCTTTCCCGTCGGAAAAGATCACCTGCGACTGGATATCATCGAAGCCGTTCATGCGTTTACCATTTATTGCGGTTATGCGGTCACCGTCCCGGATACCGGCCTTGTAGGCGGCAGAGAGAGTGACTTCTTCCCTGTACTCCTCAGGAATGTAAACCCTGTTCGTCTCCTTTGTATATCCCACCATATTCATGACGAAAAAAAGCAGGATACCGAAGAAAAGGTTGAACATGGGACCCATGGCAACGGTTACAATCCGCTTCCAGGGAGCCGCGCTGAGAAACTCATAATCCTTGCCGACCCTGGATTCCGACGGATCTTCCCCGTAAAACTGCACATACCCTCCAAAGGGTATGAGGGTAACCTGGTAGGTCGTATCATTGACCGTCTTCTTGTAAACGCCCCGGCCGTATCCCATGGAAAAGACCTTCGCTTTTATTCCCACCAGCTTCCCGCCCAGAAGATGTCCCAGCTCGTGAATAAATATGCAGAGCCCGAGAAGGACCACGGCGGATAGAATATATGTTACATACATCATAGTAAGTCACCTCAATTCGTAATATTTACTTCCTTTTGTTTTTCAGAAATCCGGCGGATATTTCCCTGGCAGTGCGGTCGGCATCGAGAATATCACCGAGGGAGGGATTGTCCACGACGCCGTGCTGTTCCAGTGTTTTTTCGACAATTTTCGCTATATCGGTAAAACCGGTTTCTCTTTTCAGAAAAGCATCAACGGCGATCTCGTTCGCCGCATTGAGCGCCGCCGGCGCCGTACCGCCCCTTTTACCCGCTTCATAACAGAGCTTCAGTGCCGGATATCTCGCATCATCACAAACGTGAAAGTTCAGAGAACCATACTTTGTGAGATCGAGTCTCCCGAAATTGTTACGTATTTTTTCGGGATAGGTGAGCGCATTGAGTATGGGCAGGGCCATATCGGCTATCCCCAGGTGCGCAAAGACGGAACCATCCACAGTCTCCACCATGGAATGGACGATGCTTTCTTTGTGAATTATCACATCGATATGCTCATAATCCACATTGAAAAGATGATGTGCTTCTATCACTTCAAGACCCTTATTCATGAGAGTCGCCGAATCTATGGTTATTTTGCTGCCCATATTCCACGTGGGATGGTCCAGAGCCTGCTCCGGTGATACGTCCGCCAGGCTTTCCATAGGCGTGTTTCTCAGGCTGCCGCCCGACGCCGTGAGAATTATTCTGTCTATATCACCGCGCCTTTTATCGTGCAGGAGTGAAAAAATAGCGCTGTGCTCGCTGTCTACGGGGATAAGTTCCACGCCGCGATCCTTCACCGCCGACATGAAAAGCGGGCCTGCCATGACCAGCGTCTCCTTGTTCGCCAGCGCTATCCGAGGCGACGCGTTCAATGCGGCAAAGGATGGCCGCAGGCCGGCTGCGCCCACGATTGCGGAAACAACAACATCAACGGACCTTCCTGCCAGCAGGGCCACACAGTCTTCACCCTCGATGAACTCCACGCCGGGATACCTGCCCTTAAGCCGCCTGAAATGATCGCTCGACTGTACTTCGATAGAATCAACTGCAACAGCGGAGGGACGGAATTCATCAATCTGTTTCTCAAGCTCCGGCAGATTCCTGCAGCATGAAAGGCCATAGACCGTATAACTGTCGCCCAACATTCTTAGAACGCGAAGCGACGAAAGCCCGATGGACCCCGTAGAACCCAGTATGGTAATTGTTTTTGACATATCGGAACCGGTACTGATTTCTACGGAATACCCTTCACAATGAGATAATAATAAAACAGGGGCGTAGTGACGATGAGGGCGTCAAAGACATCCCACATGCCGCCGTGACCCGGGATTATTGATCCCGAATCTTTTATAATTCCGTCTCTTTTAACGGCTGACTCGATGAGATCGCCGATACTGCCGAAAAAGCTCAGGCCCATACCGATGAGTGCGGCCTCCACCATGGTGAAAAGATTCCTGCCAAAAAAAGAAGCAAAGACCTGGTTAATAATCATCATGCCGAGCATGCTGAAAAGCAGACCGGAAAAATATCCTTCCCATGATTTGTTCGGCGAGGCAGGAAATTTCGTCTTGTGTTTTCCGAATAACACACCACCAAAATAAGCGCCGGTATCATTGAGCATGACCGTGGCATTCAAAATTAAGATATAATACAATCCGTCTTTCAGAGCCTTCATCAGGATAATGTGTGAAAAGGATAATACAATAAAGATGACACCGAAGACCGTGACGGACAGTGAATAGATGCCTCCCTTCAGGGGCCTCTGGAAGAGCTGCAGAAATGCCAGCACTGCCAGGAAGAGTACAATAACAGCAAACATGAGACGGGCATCAAAGGCGCCCACCATGCTGTTATATCCGTAAACCTTCCCGAAGGCAAAAAGGTACATGATGATATTGACCAGGAAGGCCATGACCATGCCTGCCGCGATAAAAGGTTTTCCCTCTTCCCTTTCGGATATCTGGTAAAACTCCAGAAGACAGATCATGGAGATCACGAGGGAGATCACCACCAGGGGAATATCCTGAAAACTGCTTGTAATAATGGCGAAAAAATACACCGGCAATGCCACAAGGGCGCTGGCGATACGTTTTATCGTTTCCTTTGTCCTGTCATTCATAATCCGCCGTATCTCCTTTCTCTCTGTTGATAATCATAAATTGCTTTATACAGATGTTCCGGCATAAAATCCGGCCACAGTACATCAATAAAAGCGAGTTCCGCATAGGCGAGCTGCCACAATAAAAAATTACTGATCCGGCATTCCCCGCTGGTGCGTATGACCAGGTCGACCTCGGGCAGTCCCGCCGTATAAAGATATTTTTCCATTTTACCCTGGGTAAATTTTTCAGAATTCCCCCGCTCCGCAAGCCATTTATTCACCCCGTCGACAATTTCCTGCCGGCCGCCGTAATTGATACAGAGATTGAGAACGGCCTTCCTGTTTTTCTTTGTTTCCTCGACGGCGTTGAGGATGGTTTTTCGAGTTTTTGGGGGGAGTTTGCCCGTAGTTCCTGAATGGCGGACCGATATGCCTTTCTGTTTGATGGTCTCCAGTTTCGTATCAAAAAAATAGTCCAGGAGTTTCCATAAAGCAAAGATCTCGGTGCTGGGCCTGAGCCAGTTCTCCGTGGAAAAGGCATATAAGGATACGGCCTTTACACCAAGGTCCAGGCAGACATCCATGAGGGGTTCGATGACCTCGGCCCCTTTTCTATGACCTTCAGCACGGGGCAGCGCCATTTTTTTGGCCCAGCGTCCATTCCCGTCCATGATGATGCCGATATGGGCCGGAATTCTCGATGGATCTAATAGGTCTTTGTATTTTTTCATTTATTTTTGAGATTCAGGCAGCCCCTCAAAGGCTGAGAATTTCTTTTTCTTTATTATCAGTCAGTTTCTGAACATCTTCCACGAATTTGTCCGTGAGCTTCTGGATCCTGGCCAAAGCGCCTTTCGAATCGTCTTCAGATATATCCTTATCCTTTTCAAGGGACTTGATCATATCATTCCCGTCCCTGCGGACATTGCGGATGGAGATACGGCATTCCTCGGCCTTATGTTTCGCCACCTTCACATATTCTTTTCTCCTCTCCTCGGTAAGATCGGGAATCTGAATACGGATGAGCCTTCCGTCATTATTTGGATTGACCGATAGATCGGATTTGAGAATCGCTTTCTCGATATTGCCCAGATTTCCGGCATCCCAGGGCTGAATGATAACCAGACGGGGTTCCGGTATTGAAATCGTCGCCACCTGGTTCAGTGGCATCTGTGTTCCATAGACATCGACGTTAATACCGTCAAACATGGCCGGATTCGCCCTTCCCGTCCGTATTGCCACAAAATCCTTCTGCAGGGCGGCAATGCTTTTTTTCATTCTGTCTTCTACGTCTAAAATTATATCTTCCACCATACAAATGACTCCTTCATCAGGATATTAACGTGCCGATTTTTTCTCCCATCACAACCTTTTTCAACGAACCTTTATCGAAAAGATTAAAGACGATAATCGGCAACTTATTATCCATACATAATGAAACAGACGTCAAGTCTAAAACCCTGAGCTGTTTCTGAATCACATCAATATATGAAATACTGTCTATTTTCCTGGCGGAAGGGTCCTTTTCAGGATCGCTCGTATAGACCCCATCCACCCGCGTCGCCTTGAGCATAACGTCGGCCCCGAGCTCTATGGCCCTGAGGCTCGAAGCCGTATCGGTGGTAAAGAAGGGATGCCCCGTGCCTCCGGCGGCTATTACCACGCGGCCCTTTTCCAGATGGCTGAGAGCCTTCCGTATGGAATAGTGCTCAGCCACCTCTTTCATTTCCAGGGCAGTCATGACCCGTGCCGGTACCTGCAGCTGCTCCAGGGCGTTCTGCATGGCCAGTGAATTCATCACCGTGGCCAGCATCCCCATATAATCCCCCGTGGCCCTGTCTATTCCCAGCTTCTCGCCGAGAGAACCCCGGAAAATATTTCCGGCTCCGATAACCATGGCAACCTCGACGCCGGAGGCCGTTATATCACGGATTTCCCCGGCGACGTCCGCCAGAATTTTCGGGTTGATGCCGGTTTTTTCCTCACCGGCCAGGGCCTCCCCGCTCAGCTTCAGGAGTATCCTCTTATACCGGGATCCCGATTCAGATTTCATGGATTACCCGATCTGAAAACGGGAAAAACGGCCTACTTCAATATTCTCACCGTAGGTAGCGATCTTTTCCTTGATGAGATCCTTGATGATGATCTTGTTATCCTTGATGTATTCCTGCTCGAGCAGACATACATCGGAATAGAATTTATTCAGCTTGCCTTCGACGATTTTTTCAATAACATTATCGGGTTTGCCGCTCTGCTTCAGCTGCTCGCGGTATATTTCCCTTTCCTTCTCAAGCATGTCGGCGGGAACTTCCTCTTTATTGATATAGAGGGGACACGCAGCCGCTATCTGCATGCACAGTTCCTTGGCAAGAATCTGGAAGTCTTCGTTTCGAGCAACGAAATCCGTAACGGTGCGCAGCTCGAGAAGAACCCCGATTTTCTGATTTGAGTGGATGTAGGAGGCGATAATTCCTTCCGTCGCTTCCCTTCCCATTTTTTTATCGGCGGCGGCAAGGCCTTTCTTGCGAAGAAGCTCGACGGACTTATCCATGTCACCGCCGGTCTCGATAAGCGCCTTCTTGCAATCCAGCATCCCTGCCTGTGTTTTTTCACGTAATTCCTTAATCATATCACTGCTAACTTCAGCCACGATATTTCTCCTTTTTTCATTTAGTCAAACAGCACGCGCAGCTTCCGGTCTTTTCAGAGAAAGACGCGCGACTATTTTATGCGAAAGAAAAAGATCCTGTATTACCAGGTCTTTTTCTTTTCGTCATACTCATCATATTCGCCGTAGTCACTGTCCTTGGCGTCCGCTTTTACTGCTCCTTTAGGCGCATCTTCTCCGGCTGTTTCTTCGGCGGGTTTGCTATCAGGTTCGGGGACGTCAAGTTCAGTCTCTTCACTTTCGACGAGACCCTCTTCGTCTTCCACCTGCACGAGATCGGCCTGGCCGCCCGACTGTCCTTCCACAATGGCATTGACCATTACATCCAGAAACAGGGCGATTGCGCGAATAGCGTCATCGTTGCCGGGAATGGGGAAATCTACTTCATCGGGATTACAGTTTGTGTCCACAACAGCGAAAATGGGAATGCCCAGCTTATGCGCTTCATTTACCGCGATTGATTCCCTTTTCGGATCGATGATAAAAAGGGCATCGGGAAGTTTTTTCATGTCTTTGATGCCGGCAAGAATTTTGTTTTTCTTATCCAACTCACGCTGCAGATCCAGCCTTTCTTTTTTCGTTTCCGCTTCCCAAATATCGGTTGCCTGCATTTTTTCCAGCTCTTTCAGGCGCTCGATGGATTTGCTTACGGTTTTAAAGTTAGTCAGGAGCCCGCCCAGCCAGCGCTCGGCTACATAGAACATACCGCACTTCTGCGCATATTCCACGATGGCGCCCTGAGCCTGTTTTTTTGTACCTACAAAGAGAACCTTGCCGTTATTGGAGGCCAGATCCTTCATGGCCCCATGGGCTACTTTCACTCTCTGCATGGTCTTCTGAAGATCTATTATGTGAATTCCATTTCTGGCCGTGAAGATATACTGCGCCATTTTAGGATTCCATCGTCTGGTCTGATGGCCGAAATGCACGCCAGACTCAAGTAACGCTTTCATTGATACTACTGCCAATGATATTACCCCCTGATAATAATAAATTAATGCACCCGGTCCCCAAAGGGATTTTCCGCAGGTGCTGTATACTCGGGCGGAACATGCCGTTCCGCAGGAGATTCATTTAGATAAATTAATTAATTGCCGCTTCTCACGGAGAGTTGGCAATCGGACCCCTGTCCGATTTCTGGTACACACCCTTATTCAGGGTGCAATTGATAGCCGCAGGCGCGGCCTAAATCTTCCGAAAAATAAATATACCGGCCACAAGACCGATAATCGACGAAAGATTTAATTTCAGGCTGAACGAAATTATTTCGAGATTGAATCCCACAGGCCCGGTCAGGCTCCGCGTAAGAACGGCCAGATCGGGAAAGGCTTTTACCAGTAATGACCCCAGAGCCGATCCCAGAATGGCACCAATGAGTATAAAAGCGATAAAGTACCAAGTATTGGAACGGTCAAAAGTCATTAATGAAAACTCCTGTTACAAACATACTTTTTCACGAGCGGCTTTTGTCAAGTTTTTTTCATGAATTACACATGAAGGTCCTATTTCAGAAAGTACTTCAACAGATCCTGGGCGGGCTGGGTCTCATCGGCTTTATTAAAAAAGCGGATTTCCACCACGGTCTGGTTGTGCGGATGGGTTTCAGGATAATCAATAGTGTTATTTCCATACCCCACCCATCCGTTTTTATCTCGCTGTACATAAAAATATGAATAAACAATGCTTTCCTGTCCGGAGTAGGTGAAGTAGAGACGATAAAACTGTGTAAGCGAACCGATCCGGTATACATCTCCGCTCTTCAGGCTCAGGGTTGCCAGGGCAGGATAGAACGCATAGCTGCCTCCCTTTTCCTTACGGCCCTGCCAGCGCAGGATGCCAAGACCCGTAATCTCCTCCAGAGATATCCTCCTGGATCTGCCGTCATGGGTATCCTTTGCGCTTATGACCATGTCTTTCACCAGGAAACGCAGGGAGCCCCGGAGAACATTTCCCGAGGCAAAGGTTATGGCCGCGGGAAGGGAAAGAGCATTCTTCACATTTTTCAATTCAGTTTTCTTCGACGACAATGCGGGATCGACGACCCCGGGCTCCACGGGTATTTTCACATCGGCGGTATGGGCCGCGGAAACGCCAAAGAGAAAGAGAAGGGAAAGAAATATCCTACTTGCCGAATTCATCCTGAACATGCTGAATTTCCTGCAGGGCCATTTCATGCTTGGGGTCAATGGTGAGAAGTTTTTTCCAGACGACATAGGCTTCCTTTTTCTTCTGAAGATTTTTCAGTGACAGGCCCGATACGACCAGGGCGCGGACAAAATTGCTCCTGAACTGCAGGGCCTTCTGGGCCGCCTGGTAGGCCATGGAAAAATTGCGCAGATGAAGATAGGCTTCGGCCAGGTGGCACCACACATTGGCATCAATTTCATTTTTGCCCAGATACTCCTTCAAGTGCTCCACGGCGCGCGGATAGTTACCGGCGTTCAGGTAGCACTCTCCCACATAGAGGTGTGTTTTCTCATCGCTGGCGTCAATGGCCAGGGCCTTTTCCAGCTCCGTGACTGCCTCATCGTAACTGCCCTTCGACAGGAGTTTGAATCCTTTTTCACGGAACAGAACCAGGTCACGGTACACGGGATCGATCTCCACTATCACCAGGGTCACATCGTCGCTCTGCTCGGTTCCCCGGGTAAACCCGTTCCATTCTTTCATGATTCTGTCCCTGACCTCACCGATAGAGAGATGGGCGGTTTCAGTCAATATATTCTTCAGCCTGCCGCTGCCGAAGCTTTCGCCTTCAGTGTTTTTCGCCTCGGACAGACCGTCGGTTAAGAGCAGCACCCTGTCGCCGAAATTGAGAATGTCCTGGCGGTCCTCATACATCTCGTTGGCTATATCCATGGCGCCCATGAACAATCCATTGGTATCCCACTCCTCCACCGTAAGTCCTTCCCGGCGGAGAACAAGGGGAAGTACATGCGATGCATTGCCGTAGAAGACCTCGTAGGTGGGACCGATAACGAGAAAAAAGGCCGTGACAAAATCATCGGTCTTGATGGTTTTCATGAGTTCATTGTTCACATTGACAAAAATATCCCGCGGGAAAAGCTGGGTCTGGATCGTCTCGGCAAAACTGATTTTGGCCAGGGCCGTAATAAAGGCTGCGGGCATTCCGTGTCCCGAGGCGTCGGCGATGAGCACTCCCACATGGCCGCCCTGCATCTGGAATATGTCAAAAAAGTCTCCTCCCACCTTCCCCATGGAACGGGACCAGGCCTCAACGGCAATCCCTTCATGATAGAAGGGCGTCTGGGGGAGAATCCCGCGCTGGATATCGGCGGCCAGGTCAAGCTCCTGCTGCAACTCGTTATCGCGTTTTTCCATGCGGTTGAGGATGGAGTTTATCTCCTCGGTGCGTTCCTCGACGATATTTTCCAGGTTCTCGTTCAGGGATTCCAGTTCTTTTTTCAGATAATTAATCCTGTCGGCAAGACCCAGGGATATAAGGACAACCTCCATGAATGAAGAGGCCTGCATCCCCCACTGCGTGACCATGTTATCGGGAATCAGGGCAAAGGACTTAAGTCCGTGAAGAACAACCATGACCCAGAAAAAACTCCAGGCTATGGCGTAAAAGCGCGCCGGCTTGAATCCCTTCTTCAGGACCTTCACCAGGGAGATGGAAACCAGCAGGGCCGTCATAAAAGTGATGGAAATGGCCCCCATCATCATGATGCGGTAATTCAGGAAAAAGGAAAAGGGAACAAATATGATAAGCAACATGATCAGGACGAGAAAAATCTCGTTCATCCTGGGGATAGTACGCTCCATCTCCAGGAAGGTGCGGCAGAAATTAAGGGCGAAGATGATTGACAGCAGGATGAAAAAGACCAGGTTGTTGTTGGCCCACCACTGCGATCCAGGCCATAAATACTGGGCTGCAAGGCCGTTCAGGCTCAGCTGGAACATGAGAAAAAAGGCATAATACAGGACATAAAAAAGATAGCTCATATCCCGAATAGAGCAAAACAGAAAAAGGTTGTAGATGAGCATCACCAGTATGGCGCCGTAATAAATCCCCTGCAGGACGTTTTCCCTTGTCACATTATAAAAAAAAACGTCGGGAGTCCACAGGTGCATGGACAGGTTCATGGAGCTCTCCGTGGTCACCCTGAGAATATAGGTGGTCCCGGCTCCGGCCTTTTCTGTGCAGCGGAACACCCAGTTGCGGTAATCCACCTCTCGTTCGCGGAAGGGGCGCATCTTTCCCCCCGTTCTTGATTCGAGTATAGTACCCCGGTCGTCAACACGGTAGAGCCTGATATCGTCGAGAAGGGGATAGGCCGTTTCCAGCAGGAACGTGACGTCGGAGCCGGTTCGGTTTTCCACCCTGAACCGGACCCAGTAGGCGGAACTGGTGAAACCGAAGGACGGAGAAATCTGTTTTTTCATGACGAACAGGGAGGATATTTCCGGCCTGAGGACCTGATCGATGGTGAGAGTTTTCTTTCCGTCCTCCAGCATTTCAAAACCGGTACCGATGTCCAGTTTTTTAAAATCTGGATCGATTATAAAGACATTATCAGCCTGGAGATGCCGGGCTGATAAAAAAAAGAGCAGAAGACAAAACCCAATGATGTGCGCGTATCTTTTTCTCATCATACCATTCATATGGATCAGTATCGCCGATACTGTCCTGAAAAACTCCCTTGGCGGTATTCTTCAGGAGCGGAAACTCCCGGCTTTTAGCTTGTTCCTTCATATTTGCAAATATTACACATCCTGTCAATGTATTTATGGGCACCTCTAAAAATTAGGTTTTTCATTAACAATAAGTAATAAAGGAGCTTCCGATTCACGGCATGAAACGATTTTTTAAGCAATATATTCTACATTAATTTATCGGTTCATCCGATAAATGTAAAAGATACGCGAAATCTCAGGCTGACATGGCCGTTTGCCGTGAAGCGGAAGACCGCAAGAATTTACATGTGAGGGGTTTATTATGAATTCCATCTCTGTCCCGACAGAAGCTGTCACCATATACAATAATGCGCTGGAGCTTTCCACCAGGGGTGACCTGGCAACAGCGCTTGCCGAATACCGGCGGGCAATCGACATCTATCCCGGATTCGTCGAGGCCTATAACAATATCGGCGAAATACATTCCGGCATGGGGAACAGCGACCTGGCCGTTTCGGCCTACCTGCAGGCCCTGACAATAGAGAAGCATTACCGGGTCCTCCTGAATATCGGCGTGGAGTACTACAACTCGGGACGGCCCGAAAAGGCGCTCCAGTATTTCCTCGATTCCCTGACAATGAAACCCGATTTTCTCGAAGGGAACTATTATGCCGGGCTCATATTCTATGACGATAAGAAATACAAGGAAGCTGAAACCTACCTGGGCAGGGTCATCAACATCGACATGAAGCATATGAAGGCCAATTATATACTGTCCTACATTTACTACGAATGGAAACAGTACGAAAAGGTCCTGGCATGTCTGGACAATATAAAGGACACCGCCGACGATAAGTCCTTTATCAAGAAATACTACGGCTTCTGCTGCTATTATCTGGGACGCTTCACTGAGGCCGTGGACTATCTCACGGAAGCCCTGGAATCACAGCCCCGATACGCAAAATTCAAGACCTATCTTCAGAATCTCACGTATGAAAGCAAGGTAAAAGAAGTCGGCGACGTGGAAAAGGCCATAAAGGAACTGGAGAAAAACATGCTGGGAGAACGGCCCGCCGTATCGGAAATCTCCCGGCTCAGCATGCTCTACATCTTCAAAGGCCAGAACAAGAAGGCCGAGAAGCTCCTCATGAACTACAAGGCGAAGATAGCGTCGTAAGACCTCACCCCGGCTCCGCCGCGCCCTCTCCCAAAGGAGAGGGCTGTCTGCAAGATACCAGTTGAGGTAAATAAAAGGACTGAAGACAGGCAATATCTGTGGCGTCACGGATATTATTCAGCATTATTATAATCTATATCTTACTGGAATATCCATCCTTACTTTAATTTTTTGGCCCTTATATAACCCAGGTGAAAATTTTTGTTGTTTTAATGTAGAGATAGTTGCCTCACTGAATTCCTGATGTAGTTTTCTTTCAGAATTTTCAGTCACATTTTTATTGAAATATATTTTTAATATTTCAACATCATCAACTGTTCCGTCCTTAGTAATAGTTGTCATGGTAAATACTTTAGCTTCGACATTCATTTCTTTTGCTAATTTAGGATATGACAACTTAATTTGACTTAAAAGTTTGGGCAAAATAATTGGGCCATTTTCATTAGCAACTACTCGCTTAATATTATCATTAAATTCAATTTTATCAAGATCGATTATTTTCTTTTCGGAACACGACAAGATAACGGTAAAAATAATTATACTAATTGGTAATACTTTAAACCAAAACGTAATGATTTTATACTCAATAGTCATATTGCTTTCCTGAATAAAAGTTATGATCTATTCCCCATTCAGACCGGTCATGGACGACCGGGCTGCTGTGTCGCACGCGAGGATGGCACACGATGTGCCTCCACAGCGTGCTCTGAGTGAGTTACCTGAAACCTTATGTCTTAGCCCGTCGCGGCCAGCGACCGCCGGGGAGGTCGAGGAGGGGGCGGCGAGGCCCCCTCTTCGTTCCATAAGTCCCGGGAAACCGGGATACCTCACCCGGCCGGTGATTCCGGCCACATCTATCCAACAGAATATAATTCTATTTATTTTCCACTCGTTTCTTCAGCGCCTCATTCATCAATGTAAAACCCTCGACCGTTGAGTCAAAACTGAAAAAAGGAACCAGAATGCCATAAAATTTTTCTTTTTGAATGAGTTGTGTTTTACCGGTACCAATCGATTTAACCTGAAAAGTATGCCGCCCGGTAAAAATCCCCGGCATCAACAGCCTGCCTTCCCAGCGTAATACATTATACTCTTTAAACAAAATGATCTTTGGTGTGAAGACGACAGGATTACTTCCCTTTGTTTGGAATGTAACTTCGATAGTATTCCCTGTTTTTATAATTCCTGTTGCCTTTCGAATAAAAGGATTCCATTCCGGATACTTATCAAAATCAATCAGCACGTTCCAGACCTTATCAACCGGAGCATTTATTACAATGTCTGTTTTGATGCTTTTTTTCCCCAGCAATAAAAGAGGGAGAACGATGAACACGAGCAGCAGAATTACGATTGGTACCTTTTTCATGCAATTACACCTCTCTGGTTGAAACCGGTTCCTACAGTCCGGTCAGATCAAACTTCCAGTATGGCCCTTCCTTCACAAAGGAAAAGCGGACGCCCGAAGCGACGCTCATAATGACATGATCGCCCTGTTGCTCGCGGCTGACGATATCGGACCGGAGTGCCTGCCCCATCGGGCCCTTGTTTTGCGTGACAATGTAGAGGGAGCAGAAATCATCGGGAGTAATCGTTTCCAGACGCTCGCGGGGAATGCCGTACAGGGCCGATATCCCGCTTTTCTGCTCTTCGCTCATGGTGGAAATATGGGCGATAATTTTTTTCATCTTTGCCAGGCTGTCCCTGGAGATAATTTTTTTTAAAAGAACGGCGTCCTGCGATGCGAAGGCCCTGCGGAGATCATGGAAGGAATCCTCGGGTGTCAGGGGACCACCGGATACGCACGATATGAAGATAGTCAGGACGGCAACCCACAGTCCTGCCTGTTTTCTCAATAAATACATGTTACCCCGTCTCCCTTTATTTCTATTATCATATTATCGATAAGCCTCGTGGCGCCGAAAAAAGACGCAATGGCAATCACCGACTTTTCGGCCATCTTACTGACGGGCTGCAGATCCGCGTAGCTCACGGCAGTGATGTAATCGATGGACCGGGGATTTCCCGAGGCGATGATTTTCCCCATTTCAGCTCGTATGGTTTCCCAGCGCCGCTCCCCCGTCTTCAGCATTTCTTCGGCTTTCTGAAGGCCCCGGTAAATGACCAGGGCGCTTTTCCGCTCGGCTTCCTTCAAATGCTTGTTGCGGGAACTCATGGCCAGGCCGCCCTCCTCACGCACTGTGGGAGAGATGATGATCTTCACGGGGAAGTTCAGATCGAAAACCATTTTCTCGATGGACACGGCCTGCTGAATATCCTTCTGGCCGAAAACAGACACGTCGGGCTGTATGATATTAAAGAGCTTGCCCACCACGGTAAACACGCCGCGGAAATGGCCGGGGCGCGCCGAGCCGCAGAGGTGGTCGGTAAAAATATCCATGTCGATATAGGTTTTCCGGTCGCTGTATATTTCCTTCTCGTCGGGAACGAACACCAGATCAACACCGGCCTCGCGGGCCAGCTTAAAATCACGTTCCAGGTCTATTGGATATGCATCAAAATCCTTCGGGTCATTAAACTGCATGCGGTTGACGAAAATGCTCATGACCTGGTACCGTGTATGCTTCCGCGACTCTCTCACCAGGCTCAGATGCCCCTCGTGGAGAAAGCCCATGGTTGGGACGAATCCAATGCTGAGTCCCCTGATCCTGGCCTCGCTGATCTTTTCACGAACCTCTGCTATGGAATATACAATATCCATGGACGAGCTCCTCTGATAATTTATTCACGTTCCCGCACATCATGATCGCCGCCGGCTATGCCCGTGTCAATTAAAAAGAATCAGACCGGGATTTTTTCGCCGCCAGGATCATCATGTCTCCCAAGCTGAAGTGCTTTGCGGTAAAATCGGCGGTTTTTCTCAACCACGAACCGGGCTTCCCTGCACCGCTGCCGTAGGTCTCCCGGGCCAGAATGGAAAACCCGTTTTTCTCCAGAAGCTTTTTCATGCTTGAACGGGAGAAATAATACAGGTGTTCGGGAAAATTATAAAAACGCCATGCGCTTCCGAAAAACTTCATGAAGTTAAGGCCGCCGGCACGGCACGTGGAGATATACAGCCTGCCGCCAGGGGCCAGCTCCCTGCTTATCTTTTCAAGGAAGAGGTGGGGATGATGAAGATGCTCGATGCTCGCCCAGAGGGTTATAACGTCAAAGGGACCGTCGAAGGCGGCATCGAGATAATCACCCCTGACCACATTGAGTCCCCCACTGCGGGCGAATTCCACACACTCATGGGATATATCTATGCCTCGGGCGTCCCAGCCCCGGTCCTTCATGAACCCGACAAAATAACCCGCGGCGCAGCCGATATCGAGGCACCTCTTCTCGCCATCCAGGCCCTGCTCAAATCCAAAAAAACCCAGGTCTTCCAGATTCAGCGTAAAAACCCGTTCGATCTCCCGTTTCAGTTCCGGTGAAAAATAGTTATTATATCCCCTCTCGGTACGCCGGGTAAAATACTCGGCTCCGTAATATTTCCCTATTTCTTCCTCTCCGGGCCGCGGATTGATGTACTGCAGACCGCAGCTTCGGCATTGAACGAGCTGAAACCGCTCGCCGTCGCGGGAGGCCTTCTCAAAGAGTTTTTTTGTATTATCATTTTCACATATAATGCATGAAATCGTTTCCATCTTTACCTGTGCCGCCTTTTGATGTGTTCAGCAATTGCATCTTTATATGTAAATCAACGGAGACGTCAAATATTATTCTTGAAAAAATCCCCTCATTGGGATAAAGTCAATATCAACGATCAAAACGATTGCCTTTTCAACAAGGGAGAGCCACACAGTGCTGGAGAGTTCAAATAAAATAATTCAGATCTCAAAATACCAAGACCTTTCCGAGACACTGAAGGGTATAATAACAAAGCACGGGATGGATATTGCCGACGATTACAGCAACCTTCATTCCATTGACATGATAAAGAAGGGCATCGGGCAGACCGGAAACACCAGTTTCATGCGGAGCGAGCTTGTGCGTTTCATCAGGGAAACAGGCTTCCCTTTTCTGTTCATCATGGATTATAAGATCGATACCGGTGTGGGTAAGCAGCTGGATCCTGACGGGATGAAGCTCCTGCGTACTTTACTCATCTCCTGCATCATCCTTGCCCGGGGCGCGGGATTCGAAAAGCTCCGCGGGAATTTTCTCCTCCTTGCGGAAAAGAACGATCTGGCCCGGGCACGACAGATAGAATCGGACCCGCTGCGCATCCTCAAGATACTCTCCACCTCGGATAAAATCGTAAATTCCTTTATCAATGAGCTTAAAAGCAACTCTTACCACTTCAATCAGCTTTTTTATATCAGGGCCATGAGCACCGAAAGTTCCGTCAACGACATCCATGTCGTCATGGACACCATGATCAAAGCCATATACGCCCGGAAACATCTAAAAAGATTGAAGGAAACCAAAGCGTCTATCAACACGGGGGACTATGAGGCTGCAAAGGTGCTTTACCGCCTCGATGATAAAAAGGTATATATCGACGGTGAAATAAAAACGGTTAAGAGCGGCAGCATGAATCAGCTGGAGAGCAACCAGTTCTATGTAATGGGCCATTGGGTGAATAAAACCCTCATAGAAACGGCAGATAAGGTTATAATCGCTGTCAGGAAGGGACTGGGCACGGAGAAGGTCTTCGCCGGAGATGATGCCATCATTATAAACCTGACGGATAAATGCATTGTGGACTCGACGCTGACGCCGTCACTTATACAGATCCTGACCAAGGACCTGGGAAGCTTCAGCAATATCACCATCAACATCACTGAATCGAATAACGCCGTTCTTTCCCAGGCAAAGGGATACAACCTGCTGAAAAAATCCCTTCACCTCATAAGGGAACATCAATAAATTGTTATTTGAATATTCCCCGACACCTTTACTGATGGCCTATGGTGTAGCGGATGCTCTCCTGTCCCAGTATCTGCGACAAGTCCTTCACCAGTCCTTCCGATGGCGTGATATTGAAGGTGTTGTGAACCTTGATTATCTTTTCCCGGTCGTTCCGCTCATTCACATGGAAGAATATGGGACAGTCTCCCTTGTACCTTAAAAAAGTCGATTTGATCATATCGAGTATCTTTTCATCAACACCGATGGGGTCCAGCTTGATATGGATGGCCGAGATGGCTTCTCGCCGAACGTCCTTCAGGGCGCGCACGCTGTTGACGATTATTTTTTTCGGTACATCGCCGTCCATCTCTATTTTACCGCTCACCATGACGGGCTGGTTCGACATGAGCAGATCTTCGTTCTTTTCCACCACGCGGGCAAAGGCCAAAAGCTCGATGGTCCCCTCCAGGTCCTCGAGAAAGCCCGTGGCATATTTTTTACCGCTTTTCTGCGAACGTTTCACCGTAAAGTCATGGATGACGCCCACTATGGAAACATCACTTTCATTATTTTCTTCTGCAAGCCTGCCGATGGTTGTTGACGAGAAGGAGCGGATCTCATCCTCGAACCTGGCCAGGGGATGTCCCGAGACATAGAGGCCCAGGACCTCCTTCTCGTTAAGCAGTCTTTCGTTATCCTTCCATTCTGCAACATCGAGAAGATCAATGTCAACGGAGGCCTGCGTGCCCTCACCCAGGCTGAAAAGATTCCCCTGTCCCGACGCCTTGTCCTCCTGGAGCTTACGGGCCGTATCGATGAGGAGTTCAATCGACGCAAAAAGCTGGGCCCGGTTTTTATGGATGTCCTCGAATGCCCCGGCCTTTACCAGAGCTTCCAGAACGCCCTTGTTCACCGTCAGCAGGCTGATGTTTTCAAAAAAGTCCTTCAGGGTATTGAAGGTCCCGCATTGCTCGCGGGTCTTGATAATGTTCTCGATGGCCTTCTCCCCCAGTCCCTTGATAGCGCTGAAGCCGAAGCGGATCTTCTTCCCTTCTATGGTAAAATCGAACATGCTTTTATTGATGGACGGGGGCAGCACCTCGATGCCCATTCTCCGGCAGTCATTGATGAGCATCGTTACATCATCGGGCTGTGTCGAAAGAAGGGCTGTCATGTACTGTATGGAATAATGGGCCTTCAGATAGGCCGTCTGATACGTGACCAGGGCATAGGCGGCCGAATGGGACTTGTTGAATCCATACTCGCCGAATTTCTTGATCTGCCCGTATAGCTCCTCGGCGAAACTCTTGTCAATTTTATTATTCGCGGCGCCGGCAAGGAATTTTTCCTCCAATTCATTGATGATATCCATCTTTTTCTTTCCCATGGCCTTGCGGAGTTTATCCGCTTCGGGCATAGTGAAGCCGCCTATCACCTGGGAAATAAGCATAACCTGTTCCTGGTATATTATGACGCCCAGGGTATCCTTCAGGATACTCTCCAGCAGGGGATGTTCGTATTTTACCAGGCTGGGGGTCCGTTTTCTTTTCACAAAATCGTCGGCCATTCCCGATCCCAGGGGACCGGGCCGATAGAGCGCAACCACGGCAATGATATCGTCGAAAACGGTGGGGCCCAGACGACGCAGCAGGTTTTGCATGCCGCTGCTTTCAAGCTGGAACACTCCCACGGTCTCGGCCCGCTGCAGAACACCAAAGGTGGCTTTGTCGTCCAGTGGAATCGTTTCTATATCCACGAAGAGTCCCGTGTTTTTCTTGATGAGCTTCAGACATTTATCGATGACTGTAAGGTTCTTCAGTCCCAGGAAATCCATCTTGACCAGGCCGGCCTGCTCCAGGGTGTTCTTCTCGTACTGCGACGAGATACTCCCCTCCTTGGGTTCCATGTACAGGGGAACATATTCCGTGAGGGCTCCCTTGGAGATGACCACACCGGCAGCGTGCTTTCCGGCTGACCGGGCCAGTCCCTCGAGGCGGAGGGAGATATCGATGAGCTCCTTTTCCACGTCGCCGGATTTGTAAAGCTTCTGAAGTTCCGGCGATTTATTCAGCGACTCCTGCAGGGTGTTTTCCGCAATCATCTTGCTTATCTCGTTGGCGCGGGCGAAGGGAATATCCATTACCCTGGCCACATCTTTCACCACAAGCTTGGCCTTCATTTTGTTGAAGGTGATGATCTGGCTCACCTTGTCCTCTCCGTATTTTTGCTTCACATAGTCGATGACCTCCTCACGCCTGTCGGCGCAGAAGTCAAGGTCCATATCAGGCATCTCGTTACGGTCGGGATTCAGAAATCGTTCGAAGAGAAGATCGTATTTCAGCGGGTCCAGTGCCGTGATGCCCAGGCAGAAGGATACCATGGAACCTGCCGCCGAACCCCGTCCCGGGCCCACGGGTATCTGCATCCTCCTTGCCTCTTTGATAAAATCCCAGACAATGAGGAAATAGCCTGAAAAATGCATGTTGGTAATTACGGTCAGCTCGTACTCTATCCTCTGGATCACTGCTTCGGGAACATTTTTCCCGTAGCGCATCTCGACACCCTCAAAAACCAGGTGTCTCAGATAGGAATCGAGATTGTATCCCTGGGGCACATCGAAATTGGGGAGTATGGGATTCCCCAGGTCCAGGGTGAGATCTATCATTTCAAATATTTTATGCGTGTTATAGATGGCGTCGGGAAGCTCCGCAAACAGGGTCCGCATTTCATCGCCCGATTTAAGATAAAACTCGGTGCCCGGGAAGCGCATCCTGTTCTCGTCCTTCATGGTTTTTCCGGTCTGGATGCACAGCAGTATTTCGTGGGAATAGGCATCTTCCCTGTTCACGTAATGGGCATCGTTCGTGGCAATGAGGGGGATATTTAGTTCCGAGGAAATGGCCACCAGTTCCCGGTTGACCTGGACCTGTTCCGGTATGCCGTGGTCCTGCAGTTCGAGATAAAAATTATCCCGGCCGAAAATTTCACTGTACGTCCCGGCCAGATCACGGGCCTCCTTCAGCTGCCCCTTCATGATGTGGCGTGGTATCTGGCCGGCCAGACATGCCGAGCCGCATATGAGTCCTTCAGAGTGTTTTACCAGCATTTCCATATCGATCCGGGGCTTGTAATAAAAACCCTCGGTGTATCCGATGGAGGAAAGCTTCAGCAGGTTCTTGTAGCCCTTTTCGTTTTTAGCCAGGAGGAGCAGATGGTATGACTTCTCCTCGTTACTGTCCTTTACGAATTCCTTGCTCAACCTTGAGCCGGGCGCCATATAGAATTCCTGCCCGATAATAGGTGTGATCCCCGCCTTCCTGGCCTTCTGATAAAACTCGATGGCGCCGAACATGTTTCCGTGGTCCGTGAGGGCAATGGCCGGCATACCCATATCAATGGCCTTTTTGACAAGCTTGCCCACGGTAATGGCCCCGTCCAGAAGGGAATAATCGGAGTGATTATGTAGATGAATAAATTCCATGACAGTTTTATGTTCCTCCGGCATCAACAGATGCCATGCTTAAAAAAGACCCGGGTCCCCTCGAAAGGTTTTTCGGCATAATGCGTATCACACTTGAAGCAGGATTCATGAGACTTCCCGTGGCTATCACTTTCTTGCACCAAAGGGACATAATTTCAAGTATTAATTTCCGGTAAAGTTAAAAAATCCAGGGATATGAATTATTTCGTAACAGTACCGGGGGTCAGAGCCCATACAGAAACCCGTAATTTTCTTGACCGGGATAACTGCATATTTATTTTTCAGGCATTTTGATATTTTTGTTCAATAATATGCATTAAATTGTTTTATCCGTTGACAAAACCGACGATATTGTGAATATGTTCTGTTTTAGATTAACAACTACAGGGGAGGGTATTATGAAATCAATAAATGAGGAGCATTTCGAGCTTGTGGCGAAACGCTGTCCCAGTTGTAATTCTCTGGTCATGGCACGAATCCAGTCGGAAAGCCCAGGGGAACCGCATTACAGCGATTATAAATGTTCTGAATGCACCTGGATAAGCCCGACACAACAGAGCAGCCTGCACTGCCGTTAAACAGCGCTTTTTACCCTCAATCGAATAAACAGTTATTTTATATCTGATTTACACATATTTTTATTGACAGTGATAAAGAATATATCAATAATGAGTGATAACTCACTCTTTAATATAGGGGATTTATATGATACCATCACACAAGAACGAGAGATACGAATTGATCGCCAAAAGATGTCCAACCTGTGAATCGCTTGTCATGGTAAAAATTCAGGAGATATCGCCGGGAATAGAAAAATATCATGGGGATTTCCGCTGTTCATCGTGCGGCTGGAGCAATCGGGTAAACGGCCATCCCGTACAAAACACCTGATTTCCCCTTCGGAAAAATCACCGCTTTCTCACTGTATGCCTGTTGATAAAAATAACCATACTGAAAAAAATTATTTAAAGAAATCCAATGTGTTGCCGATAATTAGAATATCATTTTACACATTAAACTTCCTTGCCCCCTCTGCGTTAGTTGCACTGGGGCTTTTTTTTGCTCATTGCACATCGAGACAGATAAGACAGATATCATCCTCGAAGCTCTCGCTCCCCCGAAACTGCACCAGGTCTTTCATGATGTTGTCGACAAAATCCCTGCAGTGTTCGCCCTTCTGGCGCAGCAACACTCCCTCCAGCACTTCATCATCAAAATACAGGCTGGTGTCATTGTACCGGGTCGTTTCCGTAAGACCATCGGTATAGAAAAGAACCTTACTGTTTTTCTCAAGGACTGCCTCGTTATTACAATAACGTTTGTTCATTTTTTCCAGCGAGCCGTTATCTACAATCGCCAGGGGCATACTTCTTTTACCGTTCAGCTGTTTTACAGCATCATCAGTAATAATGAACGGCGCATGGTGACCGGCATTGGCAAACAGTATCACGCGCGTGGCCGGGTCATATATGCCGTAAAAGGCCGTAATGAAATTTTCTCCGGTCTGGTTGATAAGGAGGTCATTCAGATAGGTGAGAAGCATGGCCGGGTCCTCCCTCCTGGGTCCGGACTGGAGAATGATCGTTTTCACCATGGAGGTGATAAAAGCCGCCGGTACGCCGTGACCCGAGACATCGCTTAAGAATATACCGATGCGGTCACTGCTCCTGAATTTAAGAAAATCATAGAAGTCCCCGCCAACCTGCTCCATGGGCTTATACAGGGAGGCTATATAGCTCGTGGGCCATGGATGGGGTATCAGCTGCTGCTGGATTTTTCTGGCCAGAGTGAGTTCTTTCTCCAGCAGTTCGTTTCTTTTTTTAAACCGGTTCCTCTCCTGTTCCAGTTCCCGGGTCCGTTCCCGGACCTTTTTCTCCAGGCTTTCCGACAGGCCCTCGACCCGGGAGAAGGCCCGGGAAAAACGCATTGTGAGACTCATTGACTGAGCGACAATGAAAAACAGAAACCCGATCTGAATCATGAGATATGTCTGGATAATATAATTCGCCGCGAGGATATCGTTGACAACCGTCAGAAAGAGAATGGCAAAGCCCGTCATGGAAATTGATGCTCCACTCCTCCTTTTAATAAAGGCCCGCAGGTAAATATAGGTCACATAGAGTCCGCCCGCAAGATAGACCACGTGATAGTAGGGGAGAAATCGGCTAAACGTAAGAGACGGTGTCAACAGAATAATCAGCGAATATATTCCTGCCACGGCATAAAACAGTATATTCACATACCGGTGTATGTCTTCAGGAAAGAGATTGGATAAAAATTTAATAAAAAATACAATGCCCAGGGCAACTGTTATGAACTCGATTCCGCGGATCAGCTCATAGCTGATATGGGGATACATAAAGGAAAGATAGACCTCATTGGTAAGCAGCACCCTGCCGGCAATCAAAATCGCAAAGAGAGCAAACCACAGAGGAGCCATTTCTTTCCGCCGGATAGCAAAGACCGCCAGATTGAAGAGGGCGATGACAAGAAAGACTCCAAATAAAAACAGATCGAGGGACATGCGCCTGATCTGCCGTTCGCGAAGCGGGCCTTTCAATCCAAAAAACATGAGCTCGGTCATGCCGCCCTGATAATAATTAAAATTGCTTACCTGCACGGTAACAGCCAGATCTCCTCCGTGAGAGAAAAAATCATGAACCTGGGAGTATTTGGCCGGCGTTGAATCGGCTGCATTTGTGCCCACGGACCCGACTGATCCGACTGGAACGTCATTGATCCATAGCCGGTATGCGCTGTTAGGATTGCCTACAACAAGTGCCATGTCTCCGGAATAATTCGTTTTTATAATGAAACGGTACGTTCCAAAGCCCGTTGCAGGCAGGGTATCACCGTTATGGCGCACACTGTTCCATCCTGCCGGTATTTTAATAAACCGGGGTTGCTCATCAACATTTCCTCTTCTGAAATCCTCCGGAGAAAGAAGCCGCTTCCAGTAAAATTCAGCCTCTCCGGAAAGCCGCACATATCCGTTCTTTGCCAGATCAACGGAACGCAGATCCACAATCCCATGGTTAATGGGCACGGGAAGTTTTTCAAACTCCACGAACATGTTTCCCATATCACAAGCCGGAAACAGAAGGAGAGAACATAACATTATTTTGACAAATGGCATACAGTGGCAAATCTACACCCGATTGATTTTCCTGTCAATATTTTCCCACTTCTTCCCTATTTTGATTGACGTCATGCCGGCAAAAAAGCCAGAATGAGACAATTATTCCCGATAGAACTGAAAAAATACCAGGAGGAATTCAATGATCGATACAAAGCTTCTCGATATCTTAGCCTGTCCAGCCTGCAAGGGTGATGTTGAATACGACGCAAGAAATGAAAAAATCATCTGCACGGAGTGCGGCAGAAAATATCCCGTCAAGGATGGAATTCCTGTCATGCTGATTGATGAAGCCGAGATGCCGCAGAAATAGCGCACAGGACCTGTTATTATTCTATTTATTGCCATGGGGACCCCATAAATAATTATTATTGTACAGATATTTATTGATTGACATGAGTATTCCGCTAAAATGGAATTCTCAATTCATACTCCTCGACGCATTACAACAGATGTAAATATTATTATAGCTGGAGAAGGTAAGGCATGTTTGATTCCAGATCACCCATTGTTCGTTTCGTAGGTTATACCGTAATCGGTTTTTTCCTCCTCATCATTATTATTTCCTTTGGAATGCCCGATTTTCTCTCACGGATCGGACTCGATAAGACCATCGTCGCCACAGTCAACGGGAAAAAAGTCCATGTCCTCGATTTCCTGCGATACCGCGATACGAGATTCCGCAACCTCCGTAGCAAGGAAATGGAAGACATGATTTTGAATAATTTTATAGCGGAAGTGCTTCTTCTGCAGTATGCGGAAAAACTCGGCTTTACCTCTACCGATGAGTATATCATGCGCACTATCAAAGAGATGGATGATTTTAAAGATCCTGCAACGGGTAAATACAGTCCTGAGCGCTTCAAGCTCATTCTTGAACAGAACCGCCTGAGCTTCACGGAGTTCTATAAATTGATTAAAAATGACATGACTAAAAGCGGTTTTTACCGCCAGATCGGCATGGGTCTTTCAATAACCAACGATGATGCACGGGCAGAATATATAGCCGACAAATCAAAACTCCAGATTCAGTACGCTTTCCTGGCGGCAGCAGACCTGAAAAAACAATATGCCCGGGCATTGAACGTTACAGAAGAGGAAATATCCCGGGAAATGAAAATAAGTACTGCAGATCTGAAAGATCCTAAAACCGATAAAAACAGAATCAAAGCCAAGCTGGAAAAACGGAAACTGGAAGCCGTTGAAGATAGCATAATAGAGAGAATAAATGCCCTGGCGGCAAATAACGGATCTTTTACTGCGGCAGCGGCCATACTGCAGGGCCAGCAGGGACTTTCCACCGTCTTTAAAATAGGTGAACAGCCCCAGGACTCAAAAAAAGACGGGAAACCCCTGACTCTCCTGGCAAATTCACCGGTGTTCCGGGACAACTGTCTCATCCTCAAAAAAGGATCAGCTTCCCAGGTCATCAAAACGCCTTCGGGCCTGTTTATCTTTACCCCTGTCATGAGCGAAATTCCTAAATCGGAACCCGATGACAAGGAACTTGATTCCATTAAGAAGCGCATGCAATATGAACGGCTGAACGCCCTTTCAATGAACCTGATGC
The DNA here is from genome assembly GCA_002839375.1 of Spirochaetae bacterium HGW-Spirochaetae-1. Taxonomy (NCBI): domain Bacteria; kingdom Pseudomonadati; phylum Spirochaetota; species Spirochaetae bacterium HGW-Spirochaetae-1. The sequence goes on from PGXY01000003.1 coordinate 281,380, forward strand.
AGAAGCTCAACGAGGAATCAAAAATAATAAAAAATTTAAAAACTGATTGATATTTCTCTGTAATATAGTATAACTGATACAAACATACGATATTCACCCATACAAGGAGAATTGCAAGGCCGATGAATATAAATGCTGAATATGTTAATCCTTTTCTTGAAGCGGCAAGCGCGGTTTTTAAATCAATCCTCAACGTAGACCTCCGAAGAGGCAAGCTGGTAATTAAGGAAAGCCCCTCTCCAGCCATGGATATTGCCATAATCATCGGCATCACCGGTGCCGTGACCGGCGAGGTTGTCTACAGCATGGAATTTAACATGGTAAAAAAAATATCCGATATCCTGGCCCCGGGACTTTCCGAGGAACAGATAAAGCAGGAGTACAAGGACATCATCGGCGAGCTCGCCAATATGATCACGGGTAACGCCATGAACCTCTTCGCCACCACGGGTAAAAGCATAGAAATTACCACCCCGACTGTTGTGGAAGGGAAGAATTTTACCATAACCATGATAAAACAAACTACTCTCGGTATCAACCTCTACAGCCCCATGGGCCAGTTGGAGATGAACATCGCCCTGAAATAAAAAAGAAATAATCCCGCTTGATAATACATAAGGCGGCCCTGCAGGCCGCCTTTTTGATTCTCATTCATCATAGAAATCCGTTTTTCATTTATAGTGAGAGCGAGCCGTCCATTCCTCTTCATTAATGATAAAATCACCGAAAATGGATGGGGCCTCTTTCTGCAGGGCCTTTAGCATTTCAAGGCACACACGGCGTATCTCCCACTGCGCCGCCTTTTCGAGCCGCAGAGAGAAAATAGTTCTGAATTCACGGAAATTGGCTGAAAAAACTATCTGGCTTTCCAGGGCATTGGGAAGGACAAAGCGGGCATCCTCCTTTCTGGCTCCCGCTTCCCGCAGCATTTCATAAGTCTTCCGCGATGTTTCGATATACTCGCGGAATATACGGGCCGCCTCGTCGTTCTCCATGATCGACGGCGGAATGACATAGTTAAATTCCGATTCATCGACATAGCGCTGGGACTGCTGTGAATAGCTGGCCAGGCGGTGCCGCACCAGCTGATGGGTGAAGGCCCGTGATGCTCCCAGTATTCTGAATGTGGCGCTTGCATGTTCTATGATACTGAGGTGTCCGCGGCGAATGGCAGCCTGGATAAAATTATCGGAACTGTTTTCCGTAATCCGGTCCAGGGAAAGGTAACAGGTTCTGCCCGCCTCTTCGATGAGTTTTTCCGCATTGGGAGTGACTGCAAGAAGTTTCACTTCCGGTTTATTTATTTCCATATAGTAACACCAGTCCTGTAAATAGACGCCGGGTGCGTCGTTATTCCGGCAACACTTAAATTTTCATTCCTGAAAAACCGAGAAAGGCCAGGGCCAGAAGTCCCGCTGTAATGAAAGTGATGGGGAGCCCTTTAAGATTTTTGGGGATATCGGCAAGCTCCAGGCGTTCCCGAATCCCCGCCATGAGAAGAAGCGCCAGGGTGAATCCCAGTCCGGCTCCAAGTCCCTGCACCACAGATTCCAGAAGTCCCATTTTTGATGTTATAAATCCCGAATTGATATTAAGCAAAGCTACGCCTAACACGGCACAGTTGGTCGTAATGAGGGGAAGGAAAATTCCCAGGGCCTGATACAGAGACGGCGACACCTTCTGGATGACCATCTCGACAAGCTGTACGAGCGCGGCAATGACCAGGATGAACGATATTGTACTGAGATACACGATTTCATAAGGAATCAGAATAAACTTGTAGATGAGATACGTGAAAAATGATGCCATTACCATGACGAATATTACTGCCAGTCCCATACCCAGGGCTGAATCAAGCTTTTTCGATACACCGAGAAAGGGGCAAAGTCCCAGCATCTGGGAGAGGACATAGTTATTTATAAAAATCGTGCTGATGAGTATTCCGAGAAGAATTTTTATTTCCATAGCATTACCCTTTGCGAGAATTGATGGCGTTCATGCCCCAGAGCATGAGCCCCAATGTAAAAAATGCTCCCGGGGCAAGGATCATGGCCGTCGATGGCTGCATGCCCGGTATAAGCGTCAGGCCGAAGAGTTTGTTGGCTCCCAGGCTTTCCCTGACAAAGGCCAAAGCGGATAGTGTCAGACCAAAGCCGAGCCCCATACCCAGGCCATCGAGAATGGAAGTTATGATACCGTTTTTTGACGCGAATTCTTCGGCCCTTCCCAGGATTATGCAGTTCACCACGATGAGGGGAATGAATATGCCCAGAGCCTTGTACACACCGGGCTGAAAGGCATTGAGCATCAGTTCCACAACGGTAACAAAGGTGGCGATAATACTGATAAAAATCGGCATCCGTATGTGATCCGGGACAAATCCTTTCACAAGGGAAACGATCAGGTTGGAACCCGTAAGGACAAAGGTTGTGGCAAGTGTCATCCAGAAGGCATTGGAAACCGACGTTGATACGGCCAGGGTGGGACACATGCCGATGCCGATGACCAGAATGGGATTTTTTGCCCATATGCCCTTTTTAAACTCCGACCAGTAATTCATTTCTGCCCCCCCGCACTGTTCGATTCCGCCGACAAGGCCTTCTGCAGTTTTTTAAAACCTGAATCAAGACTCCTGATAACGGCCCGGCCCGTAATGGTAGCGCCGGTGATCGATGTTATGGCATTACGCTCCATGAGCTCATTCTTCATTGCCGGAGACCAGTCTCCCTTTTTCAGAATATTAATGCCGCTGTCCAGACTTAGACCGGAAAATTGCTCCTGGAACCAGGGCAACATATTTCCGTCATCACCATTTTTAACCCCCGTTAGTTTGCCGAATAATGTATTCTGGCTGGCAATTTCCATACAGCGGGCTCCCAGGCCCGGCGTCTCGGTCTGGTTCAGGATGGAGATTCCCAGTATCCTGTTATTCTCATCTACACCTACGATGGATTCTACGGGACCGCCGTATCCGGCACTGGCGGCGATAAAGGCGTATGCCTTGACGGGTTTTCCATCAACTTCCTTTTCCCCGATCCAGTAATGAAACGCCGCGTGGTCAATTTCAGTTTTATTTTCTTTAACAATCTTATAGCCGGGCAATATGAGAAGGAGAGCGTTATCCTGTTTTACTTTTTTTTGCTTCAAAATATTGGGATAGGTAATTTTCTCTACATGCGAGAGCACAAATGCAGCAATAAAAGCAACAGCCGTAAGAATTAATGTGGGCTTGATAATAGTATTCATCATAATTACTCTTTCTATTCCATCACGTGTTTATACACATTAATATCCTTAAAAAAAACACCCCGAAAAAATATTCCCGACAGGTGCTCTTTACCATGCAACTCATGTTCCGAAAAGCTTCGGTTTCAAAAACCGGTCTATGAGCGGAACCAATGCGTTCATCAGGAGTATGGAGTATGATACTCCCTCGGGATACCCGCCCCAGATCCTTATGACGAATGTAATAATGCCGCAGCCCATGCCAAAAAGCAGCATGCCCTTTCCCGTCACCGGCGATGTCACCATGTCCGTGGCCATAAAAAAGGCCCCGAGAAAAAGACCTCCCGACAGGATATTTGACAGGGCCACCATGTGCGGCGACGGATAGCCGATAAGATTATAATAGACCAGGGTCAGAATGCCCACGGTGCCGATAAAGGACACCGGCACATGCCAGGTGATCACTTTTCGATAAAGCATAAATATGCCGCCGAGAAGCAGAAGCATGGCCGAGGTTTCCCCGATACAGCCACCCATGTTCCCCATGAACTGTGTTTTTAGCATTGACGGTGAAAAAAGGAAGTCGCTGAACTGCTGAATCGTGATATTATATTCACCGAGAAGTTTGGCCCCTTCTTTGAAGGCGGTGAGCGGTGTGGCCTGCGTAAGCGCATCAAAGGCCTTTTCAGGAAGCCCCATAGTGTTCTGCACATTCCCAGCCAGGACACTGACTCCCTGAAAGGTGTGCCACCCCGTGGTCATCTGCACCGGCCAGGAGGCCAGCATAAAGGCCCTTGCTGCCAGGGCCGGGTTGAAAATATTGAATCCCAGGCCGCCAAAAAGCTGTTTTACAATGATAATGGCAAAAAAAGAACCGATGGACACCATCCATACCGGGGCCTGGGGAGGCACATTCATGGCCACAAGAATTCCCGTAATAACCGCGGAACCATCTTTCACTGTAACGGGCTTTTTCAGCAGAAACTGCATGATGGCCTCGGCGATGACAGCGGACACGGCACCGGTCAAAAGAACAAGGGCCGCCCTGAGACCGAATGAATAAACTGAAAAAGCCATGGCGGGAAGTAGGGCAATGACGACCGTCCACATTATTGAGGGAATGGAATTTGTGACACGTATATGGGGAGGACTTGAAACCGCAAGCAGGGCGCTGGATACTTTGTTTCCATTCTCAGACATACCGGTACCATTACTATTTTTTTTGTTTGATGCGTTCCTGGGCCAGCTTTATGAAATGACTGAGAGGTCTATTCGCCGGACAGCTGTAGGAACATGAACCGCACATAATACAATCCGATGGATTCAGATTGTTCGCCAGGTCAAACCTGTTATTTTCCACAGCCGTGCCCAGATCGCAGGGCAGAAGACCCATGGGACAGGCCGCGACACATTTCCCGCATCGAATACATGGTGAAAAATCACCTATATTCACCTCATCGCGCGAGAGAAATAATATTCCCGAGGTACCTTTCACCACGGGTATATCCATGGAATGCACGCTGAGACCGCACATGGGGCCGCCGATGATAATTTTCGCCGGGTCTCCCTTCAGGCCGCCGCAATCCTCAACGATTTCGGATATCCTGGTGCCTATGCGGACCTTGTAATTGCCTGGTTTATTTATCATCTTTCCTGATACGGTGATATACCGTTCAAAAAGAGGTTTATCAAAAAGAACCGCCTCGCGGATTGCAAAAACAGTGCCTATATTCTGAACTACAATACCCACATCCATGGGCAGTCCGCGCGAAGGCACTTCCTTTCCCGTGAGAGTATATATGAGCTGTTTTTCTGCTCCCTGGGGATACTTGGTCCGAAGCGCCTTAACGCTGATGTCTTCCCGGGGTTTTACTTCCAGCAGGGCCTTCTGAAGCACCTTTACTGCGCCGATTTTATTATTTTCCACGCCCACAATGGCCTTTTTGATCCCCAGGGCTTTCAGTGTTATCTGAATTCCCTCGATTATCTGACTGGGGAAGGTATGCATGAGCATATCATCGACAGTAAGATAAGGCTCACATTCAGCTCCGTTTACGATCAGCGTATCGATCGCCGTTTCCGAAGGGGGCGAAAGTTTTACCGACGTGGGGAAAGCTGCACCGCCCAGGCCCACGATACCGGCACTGCGGATCTTCACGAGAATTTCTTCTGCCGTGATATCCTCAATTTTTCTGTCGTCGCGGGCAGCATGAGAAGAAGTGAAGGCGCCCTCGGCCTCGATTATAACTGTGGGCTGTTTCTGGTAGACTGTCAGGGTTTCGGCGATATCAACGACCTTTCCCGGCACCGATGCATGTACATTGGCGCTGACAAATCCCGTTGCCTCACCGATGAGCTGTCCTTCTTCAACAATATCACCCACTTTCACAATCGGTCTGGCCGGGGCCCCGATATGCTGCTGCATCGGGATATAACAGGTTTTCGGGATGACCAGATTGGAAAAAGCCATCCCCTCGGTTATATGTTTGTTTTCAGGAGGATGAATGCCTCCCCGAAAGCTGGAAAAAATCATCAGACTTCCTTGGTAGAATAGATCTCGTCTTTAATAGGAAGTTCTTTTCTCAGGTTTTTGATGTAAGGGAAAAGCTCTCCTGATGGGGCATAATACTCACAATCTTCCATAATACGGCGCGCCACGGTAAAATACTTGTAGAGTTTTTCCTCACCGGACCGTTTAACCCATTTTTTCTTCAGGCATTTGACCCTGAGAACGTACCTGTCGGGCTCTGATTCGTACTGCCTGATGACAATACAATGCTGACAGTTGGAACAAAAAATCTTCTCTTTTGACATTGAGATATACCTTCCTTAATTAACACCTTTTGAGATGTTTTTTACCTAATATACAATGTACAGGATATTGTCAAGGGTAACCATGCTGAGACGCACACAGAATTTTCAATACAATTTTTAATCGGGAATCAGTCAAGCAGTTTTTATTTTTAAGTAATTAAGGATCGCGGGAGAAATACTTATAGTCCAGGAAATATTTTAAAGAATATCTCCACAGATACAGAGGCACAGGGGGGAGCGAGCTGAATAATATCATTTTTTTATATGTTTACACGAAGTACAGTAGGGCACCCCCATAAACCCATAAACCGGGCGATAAATATAATATTTCATTTGACTAAAAAACACTATTTTAATAACAATACAAAATTTAATATATCAACTACAGGGCGATAATCATGACAGCTACTTCTTTAAAAATCAATATCATCACGATCCTGCTGCTAATATCCGGCTTTACTCTGCAGGCATTTTCCGAACCTGCTGAAATACGAATTGCCGTAATGGATTTCAAGGCCAATGACACCTCAAAATTTTCCACCATCGCCGTTTCTGAGTTCATCGGCATCGAAATGGCCAACAAAAAGGAACTCACCATTATCGAACGGAGTCAGGTCGGAGCCATACTGAACGAACAGGGGTTCCAGAAGACGGGATGCACCGACCAGTCCTGCGCCGTAGAGATGGGGAAACTTTTGTCGGCAAAAAAAATCATCATCGGTACCGTGAATAAAACGGGAAATGTCTATGTCATCACAGCAAAGGTCGTGGACGTTGAATCGGGTCGCATTGATGTGGCTGAAACGGAACGTTGCACAAAAGAGGATGATTTTGAACTGGCCTCAAGGATACTATCAGTCAAACTCACCAATAAAATTGCTGGCACGAGCTATGCCATTCCTGTACGCACTTACCTGCAGGACGATGAGAGAAACAGGTTTTCCATTGGCCTGTTGTATCAGTTCGGCCTGTATCCCAATTATAGAATGCCCTCCCTGGTTTACGATTCCTCGGATGGTATTCATAAGTTTCAAGGCAAAGGAGCTGAGATATTAACTCATTCACTCATCATATCGGCTGGATATGAGTTCTTACACAATTTTGAATTAAAGGCAGAGTTTAGTTATATGCTGTACCTGGATACATCAGTACGTGAGTTTGATGACATTGCTTCGGGTGTTAACTATAGTCAAAATTTAATTGTAGATGATAGAAAGTCAGAAAGTTTTGATGTAACCATCTTTCCCATGTATAAATTTCCGCTAACCGGCTTCCACCTGTTCATCGCTCCGGGAATAGGATATAGATTTAACAAACAAAAAGAAAGTTATTCATTATATTATGATTATTCCGATGGATCAGATGGCATCTCTGGTGAATATCTATTAAAGCCTGTCGGGCATGCCTTCATTTTAAAATGTGAAGTTGGCACAACAGTGTATATTTCCCGTTTTATGGAACTTGTTTTTTCTATCGGCATTGATGGTCAGGTTTATTCCAGCTATTTCAATAATGTAGATGTAGAGAAAATACATGAAACTATAACAGGAACACCGGCATATCCTGTTGAAAAAATAATAAATAATTCACAAAACAATACCTGCATCGGGTATTACATTAAGTTAGGCTTCAACATCAGGATATTTTGAAGGACATCCCGGCAGGAGCCTGTTTTTAAATTTTCTTGTTTTTTCACTCCCCATTAATGCACAACTGCCGGTCGGTAGCCAGCAGTTGTGCATTAAAAGGTTGCTCTATATATAATGTATTTAAGGGCATTATATCCATTCCGGTTTTACAGGGCATGGCTATTCTATTACCGGAACGAAATCCGCTTTTTACTGAATTTTCAGCACATCACGAAAAACCTCAACAAAAGTCTGTTTCGGAAGCGCTCCTGCCGCCATCTGGGGCTTATCATTCATGGGAATGAAAAGTATGCTGGGAATGCTTGATATTCCAAAGGCAGCAGCCAGATCCCTCTCCTGCTCCGTATTCACCTTGTAAATATTCACCTTTCCCTCATATTCCCGGGAAAGTTCTTCCAGTACGGGAGCTACCATTTTACAGGGACCGCACCAGTCTGCATAGAAGTCAATAACCGCAGGAAGATCCCCGGCATATTCCCATTCTTTCTTTGTTTCAAAATCAAAGATTTTTTCCTTAAAAGTTTCAACGTTCAAGTGTTCCATAATAGAATCCCCTTCCTTCTCATTTTTTTCAGGATCATTTGCCGCCTGATTTCAGGACTGATGCTGTATATCCCGTTATTTATTATTTAAATATTTTTTAAATTTCTTAAATACAAGATACAGATATTATTTGTCATTGTCAACTATTTCCAGTGGAAAGTATTATTTTTTTTAGTTTTTTTGCCGGTCTGAGAGCATTGTTAAACCGGCAATCGCTTCACTTTGAGGCTGTTCAGATTAGATATAATTCATTGTCGGTGAGCACGTCGTAGCCCTGATCCTTCAGAATGTTTTCGGTCCGCTGCACATTTTCCACCTGGAAAACAAAAACGGCTTCTTTGGTTCCCTGAAGGATAAACCCATAGGCATCATCAACATTGACATCATTATCGGCCAGTACCGATGATGCCCTGCGGAGCGAACCGGGCGTATCGTCGATCTTTACAGCCACGATATCTTTCAGCGTGGCGGCAAAACCCTCTTCCATGAGGACCTCACAGCATTCCAAAGGTTTATCCACCAGGAGCTTGATTATGCCGTAATCGCCGGAATCGGAAATGGTGATGGCCCTGATATTGATGTTCTTCTTTTCCAAAACTATGGTAATCTTTTTTATCTTTCCCGGCTTGTTTTCAGCAAAAACGGATATCTGTTTCGGCATACTCATCCTCCCTTATTATGCGGCATTATATTTCCCTGTTGTCTATGACACGAACGGCCTTTCCCGTGCTTGGCGGCAATGATCCCGGTTCAAGAAGTTCAACGAGAGGATTTATCGTAATGAGAGCACGCAGCTCCTCGGTTATTTTCGCCGAGAGGTTTTTCAGTCCCTTCAGGTCCCCGTGAAACATCTTGGAATAGAGTTCCACCTTAATGTGCATCCTGTCCAGGTTATTCTTCCGGTCAAGCACGATCTGGTAATTATTCCCCACCTCGGGGATCTTCATAAGCACGGTCTCTATCTGCGAGGGGAAAACATTGACACCGCCGACAATGAGCATGTCGTCGGTCCTCCCCTTTATACGCGATATTCTGCGGTGAGTTCTGCCGCAGGGACACGGCTCAGGTATGATCCTGGTGAGATCCCGGGTCCGGTACCGAATGATAGGCATGGCCTCGCGATTCACATGGGTCAGAACCAGTTCCCCTTCCTCACCGTCGGGAAGAGCCTCCTCCGTATCGGGATCTATGATTTCCATTATATAGAAATCCTCCCAGAGGTGCATGCCGTTTTTATGGATACATTCAAAGGCGACGCCGGGACCGTTCATTTCCGACATCCCGTAGGAATTATAGGCTTCAAGGCCCCACTGCTCCTGTATCTTGTCCTTCACTCCCTCGGAATAGGGTTCCGCCCCCAGGTATGCCTTCCTTATTGACAGGTCATGGGGATCGATACCGTGCTCCAGGATGACCTCCACGAGATGCAGGGCATAACTGGGCGTTATATGAATTACCGAGGTCTGGAAATCCTGTATCAGCTGAATCTGTTTGAGGCTGTTTCCCGTCGACGAGGGGATGACCATGCAGCCCAGCCTTTCAGCACCATAATGAAGACCCAGGCCTCCCGTAAAGAGCCCGTATCCCATCATATTCTGAAAAACATCGTCGCGGGTCGTTCCCGTGGCCATCATACACCGGGCCACCAGGTCGGCCCAGTCGTTTATGTCCTTCTGTGTATAAAATATAACCGTTGATTTCCCCGTGGTGCCCGATGAGGCATGCATGCGCACAATATCGCTCCGCGGAACGGACACCATGCCATCGGGATAGCTGTACCGGAGATCATGCTTCGATGTGAAGGGCAAATCCCTGAGATGGTCCAGGCTTGTTATTCTGTCGATGTCGATATTGTTATCATCAAATATCTTTTTATAATACGAAGTCCTGCGGGCGGACTCCAGGGCCGTCTTCAGCTTCCTGAACTGGAGCTGCTCCAGGCTTTTTCTATCGATGGCTTCAATATCCTTATTCCAGTACATGGCCGGTCCTTCAAGTGCTTATTGATAAATTATAAGCCGGGTAAACCCGGCGCAATCTGATTTTTCCTGTAAATAGATTCTTTTTACTTGTCAATAACTTATTGACTGTCAGGAAATTTATGATTATTCAGCCGGAACCATATTTTTGGCTTGCATACGGCGGAAAATACTTTATCCTGTACTGCACAGGAGGCTCCGTATGCGAAAGCCCGTTTCTGCCGCCCTCATAATTACCATGCTGCATCTCTTCTATCCTTCCATTACCCGATCGCTGGAGGTTGACAGGGAAGAGATAAAAACCAGAAAGGTCACCTTTACTAATTACAAAGGCGCATATGGCAAAAAGGATTCCGTAAGGGCCATCGAGGAAATAGGACTGCAACTGGGACGCGGTGTAAAAAAAGCGGGCCCCAATACACCTTACGGTTTCTATGGAAAATATTCCGTCATCCGCATTCTTTCCGACGAAGAGCCGGGCAAATTCCAGGCCGACATCATCTCCATTGACCGCAAAGCAAAAATAGGGCATATCATCAACGTGAGAAGGATCACCGCAGCCTACCTGACGGAGATGTACGGATATTCCCGCGAGGAGGCCCGGGCCCTGGCCCTCTTTATATCCTACTATAACGCCATTTACCGCGGAAACGTGGACTATTTCCGGGGCAAATACAAAAGCCTCATGATGAAGCACATAAACACTAAAAATGCCGGGATATCCACGCATTACTCCCGCTGGCCCGGCGCAACAAAGCTCATCATCCCTCTCACGGGAACCGGCCCGGGAGAACCGGGAAAGATCGACCCCTTCACTATCTCCGACAGGAATGTCAATGACCAGGTTCGCAAAGATGAAAGCAGCATCGATGAAAGAAAAGACCTCCACGAGTTGAAAAAACGCAACATTGAAGAGGAAACGACAAAGCTGGAAAAGGAAAAAATCCTCATTGCGGAAAAGGAAAAAATAATTACCACCGAAGAAAAAGAGATCCAAAAGAATAAAGATGAAAACGAGCGGCAGAAAAAGGATCTGGAAAACAAAAAGGAATTACTGCGCAAAGAAAAGGATACACTGAAATCACAGCCGGAAAGCGGTGAAAAAAGAAAAAAAGAGGGAACGATAAAAGAAAAGGAAAAAAAACTCGAGGAAGACCGGAATCGCCTGGAAAAAGAGGAACAGAAAAGAAAGGCGGACGAGGACAAGATCCGGGAGAAAAAGGAAGAACTGAAAAAGAAAAAAGACTCGGCCGAACGGAAAGACAGGGTGCTTGAAGATAAGAAAAAGATAGTCGCCGAAGAAAAAAAAGAACTGGAAAAGGACGGTGACGGTAAAACAAAAATACGCGCCGGTGACGGGGAAAAAAAACTCGAACAAAAGGAAACAGAGCTGAATAAACGCGAGGAGGAACTGGATCTGCGCGAGAACAAACTCAGAGAAAAAGCGCTTGATGAAAATATCTACGACTCCATGCTCTACTATCTGAAAGTAAAGGAATACCTGCAGGGGGGCCACTACAACAATGAGCTTTACATGATAGATCCGGCCTCGAGAAAAATCGTATTTAAATCACCCATCGATAACATATGCGGCCGCCGGTACGATATATTTTCCAAAGGCATTGTGGTGATAACACACCTGGGCAACCACCAGTCCGGGCACCGACTGACCCTCATCGACCGCAAAACCCTGAAACCCATCAGTTCCGGCGATGATGACGTATTCTGGCGGAGTTTTATCGAGATCCGCGAAGACCATATCTACGCCATCATGGTAGAAAGCGGGCGCTACTACCTGGGCAAGTATGACCTCAATTTCAAGATAGTGGCCCGCTCCGGCGAGTGGATAAATGAAGACACCTTTATCAGCTTTTTCGGCGATTATATCTATATCAACCGCTACGACAAGCAGATAATCGTCCTGAATAAAAACGATCTCACCCTGGTAGATATGATCAAGCCGTAATTTCCGCCTGACCGCAGGCCCGGTTAGTGGAGCTTGATGATTATCTCAACACGGCGGTTTTTTTGCCGCCCCTCTTTTGTATCGTTGCCGGCCATGGGCTTGTCCGGCCCGAATCCCCGGTATGAAAACTTATCATGACCCATGCGGGGTTTCAGATATTCCGCCACGGTGCGGGCCCGCTCCTTCGAAAGATTCTGGTTGTAATTGTAGCTGCCCATATCATCAGTATGCCCCTCAACGATGATTTCCCTGTCGGGATACTTTTCCCGGAGAAGGGCTATCACTTTCTCCAGGGTCGCTTTTGTATCGGCGCGTATGGCAGAGGAATCAAAATCGAAGAGCACTTCGCCCATGCGGAGGACCAGCCCTCTTTTTTCCGTATCCACATCGATGCCGCTGCCGCCAGGCAGGACCTTCTGTATTTCCTCTCTGGCCTTCTCCTTTTCTTTTTCCGTAACTGCAGCGTAGAGCTTATTGGTGCTGTCAATATTCATGCGGAATTCGTGAGTGTCAATACCGGTCTGCCCGGTCCCAAAGGCGAAAACAATGCGGTACGTGTCCCGGTATTCCACGGGCGTGCCCTGCGTCATGTCCCAGCGGATGACACCGTCGTTCCGTCCCGCTATCTTTACGGGAAAATCGCGAGGATATTTACTCCCCCGAAGATCCATGTCGATAACGTACTTATATTTGATTACCGCTATCTCGCTCCCTGCCATTTTCTCCACTTCGGAAAAAACATATTCTACGGGAAAAATAAGTTTGAAGGCCCGGGAAAAATTATTCAGTACCAGCTCGCCCGGGGCGGTCCATGTATCACCGGTGTTTACCTCTCTATCGGGAAAGGACGGCACGTGACGAAGGTTGGGCATGTAGGATTTTGCATCAACGATGAATCGCCCCGTGGGACTTATGGAAAAATCGGCATTGTACTGTTCTCTTACGGTGAAAACGGTCTCTCCCGATTCGCGTTGAAAAACCGTAAAGACACCCTTCACCCTGCTGGCATCCTTGCCCTGCTCATAGCAGGTGAGATCGATAATGTTGCGTTCCTCATGTGTGCGGTTCAACCGGGCATTGATGTAGTAGTTGACCCTGGCGGTGCGCACGATCTCCAGGCGCTCATTCAGGGGGATATTCCACCTGAGCTGTCCCGCGTAAACCTGAGAGCCCGCCAGGGATATCATCATCAATAAGCACATGCCACGTTTCATCGTATAACCTCACTGATGCATATACGCATCTTAATCTGTATTGAAGTAGGGGAAGACCATGGATGGAATTTATCCTGTCTTATAGTATCGGCATAATGATTCCACACTATATAGTATTATCGACAGGGTAAAAGAGAGGCGCGGGAAGACACTTATATTTCGTCTTATAGTCTTACTATCACGATATAATCTCCAATAAAAAATACTGACCAGCCGGTTTTTTAATTGATTTTTTTTCACCCTAATTATTACTTGTTAGCGGAGTCACTGGAAGGCTTTGTTTTTCTCACAATTCAATATACAGAGGAGCGTCATATGTCTTTGCAGGATTTAAAAAATACGACAATTCCTGTCGTGTTTCAGAGTCAGGCGCAAAAATACGGGAGCAGAGTCTGTGTTCAGTATAAGGACGGCACGGATAAAAAATATCGCGATCTGTCCTGGAGCGCCATGAATGACATGGTCCATAAAATTGGATGGTATCTCCTTTCACAGGGAGTTAAAAAAGGAGACCGGGTTGCCATTTTTTCGGCTAACCGGCCCGAGTGGTGGATTGCCGACCTGGCGATCCTTTCCATAGGAGCCATCAATGTCCCCATATATTCCACCAATTCCGTTGAAGAAACCCATTATGTCATAGATCATTCAGGGGCTATCATATGTTTCTGCGGTTCGGAAGACCAGATGGAAAAAACCCTGAAAGCAAAAAAGAAACTTCCAAAACTGAAAAAGATCATTGTTTTCGACGATGTCCAGGTAAAAAAACGCGAAGTCGCCACCTTTGCCGATGCCATGAAAAGCGGTGAAGCATACAACAAGAAAGGAGATTTTGAAAAGAGACTCAAAGCGGTAAAACCGAAAGACCTGGCCACCATAATGTATACATCGGGGACAACGGGGAATCCCAAGGGAGTAATGCTCTCCCATGATAACTTCATCTCGGACGTCCGCCAGATTCTCAACGATTTTAAGGAATATATTCACGACGGGCACAGGCTCCTTTCCCTGCTTCCCCTGTCCCATTCATTTGAGAGGACGTCGGGATACTATATGGCCATGTGCGCGGGATGCTCAGTCGCCTTTGCCGAGGATTTTTCCACTCTCCTCGCGGACCTCCAGGCCATACGCCCCACCTTCATGGTAAGCGTGCCGCGCGTGTATGAAAAGATTCATTCCACCATACTGACACGGCTTCCCGAAGCGTCCAAAGCGAAGCAGTTCATGTTTAAAATGGCCACGAAAACCGCGGCGAAAAACCTTCCCTACGAATGTAACGGCTGGAAGAGAAAGGGTCTCTTCGCCCTGAAGTACAATCTCTTTGACAAACTGGTCTATTCCAAAATAAAAGAAGCCCTGGGCATGGACAAAATCTCATACATAGTCTCCGGCGGCGCGCCGCTGTCCATCTCCGATGCGGAATTTTTCATCGGCATGGGCCTGCGCATTCTCGAGGGATTCGGTCTCACGGAAACCACGCCGGTAACCAACGTGAATACCCCCTGGAAAATCAAACCGGGAACCATCGGCCCCGCTCTGAGCGAGACAAAAGAGAAGATATCCGACGAAGGGGAACTGCTCATCAAGGGTCCCCAGGTCATGCAGGGATACTACAAGAACAAAAAGGCCACGGAAGAGGCCTTCACCAAGGACGGATGGTTTCGCACCGGAGACATGGCCGTTATCGACAATGAAGGATACGTGGCCATCACGGGACGCATCAAGGACATCATCGTCACCGCCGGCGGAAAAAATATTTCGCCCCAGAACATAGAAAACAGTCTCAAGGAATCGATCTATATTGAGCAGGTCGCCATTATAGGAGACAGACGGAAATATCTCTCCGCCCTGGTCATCCCCGCTTTTGAGGGCCTTACCACGTGGGCAAAGAGAAATGGCATCAGCTATACCGACAACAATGACCTGGTCAAAAACAAATCGGTCATCGGACTCATCGGTTCCGAGATCGAAAAATACACAAAACAATTCGCCCGCGTCGAACAGATACGCAAGTTTTCACTTCTCGACGCGGAATGGACGCAGGATACAGGCGAGCTTACCCCGTCACTCAAGGTCAAACGCCGGGTGATCGAAACGAAGTACCAGGACGCTATTGAAGCCATGTATCCCCCTGAATAAGCTTAACATATTCCTCTAATAATTATTCTGGTTGATTAATACATTCACTCCCGGAGTCACCTCCGGGAGCTTTTTTTATTCAGGGGATTTACGAATACCGGGGCTGTTAACGACGGTCTATGACCACGTAGGGTTTGCCGCCCGAGGTTTTTCTGAATGTTTCCTGTTCGACCAGGGTAATACGCGCCGCAATACCGATATCCGCAAGCAGCATTTTAGACATCCTGCTTTTCATTTCCATCAGCCGCTTTATCTCATCATTGAACAGGCTGTCCGAAACCTCTATTAGAATTTCCATTGTATCTATCCCATCCTCGTTCTCGATGATGATCTGAAAATGGGGTGCGACACCCTCGGACCTGAGCAGGACCTCTTCTATCTGGGCCGGG
The DNA here is from genome assembly GCA_002839375.1 of Spirochaetae bacterium HGW-Spirochaetae-1. Taxonomy (NCBI): domain Bacteria; kingdom Pseudomonadati; phylum Spirochaetota; species Spirochaetae bacterium HGW-Spirochaetae-1. The sequence continues at coordinate 297,295 of PGXY01000003.1, forward strand.
AACACATTGATTCCCTTGATCACGATGAGATCATCGGTGCGCGCAGCCACGCGGTTCATCCTTACAAAGGTCCTTCCACAGGCGCAGGGTCCGTCAATCAGAGACGAAAGGTCCCCGGTCCGGTATCGTATGAGAGGGAATCCCTCGCGTGTGATGGTGGTAAAAACCAGTTCCCCTTCCCCGCCGGGACTAACGGGCTGAAGCGTATGGGGATCTATCACTTCTACGATAAAATGGTCCTCGTTGATATGCAGTCCGTTCTTTTCCCGGCATTCGCCCGAGGTTCCGGGACCCACGAGCTCGTTGATCCCGTAATGATTAAAGGCCGATATGTGAAGCTTTTCCTCTATGCCGGCTCGTATTTTTTCGCTCCACGCCTCGGCGCCGAATATGCCGAGCCGAAGGTTCAGTTCCTCGGGATGGATGTTCATCTCCTTCAGGTTATTGGCGATATCGATGGCGTAACTTGGAGTGCTGAGAAGTGCCGAGGTTTTATAATCCCTCATAATCATAATCTGGTCGCCGATCTTCCTGGTCGATGAGGAGGGGATTACCGATGCCCCCAGGGATTCTGCTCCATAATGAATCCCGAAAGCCCCGGTGAACATGCTATAGTCAAAAGCAATCTGGAGAAAATCTTGCTCTGTGATACCAACTGCCACGAGAAGCCTGGCGACGATTTCCGACCAGTTTTTCAGGTCATTACGGGTATAACCGATGGCGATGGGTTTCCCCGTACGACCGCTCGAAGAATGTATCCGCACAATGTCGCGGAGAGGTACGGCGAACATGCCGTAAGGATAGCTGTTTCTCAGGTCTTCCTTGGTGGTAAAGGGAAGGTTTTTAATGTCATCGATGGCGGTTATTTTTTCTATGTCAATTTTACATTCATCGAACTTCTTTCGATAGAACTCCACATTGCGGTAGACCCTGTTAAGAGTGCTCTGCAGCCTTTCCGTCTGCAGCTGTTCCAGTTCCCTGCGGGGCATCTTTTCAAATTTTTCATTATGAATCATGCGTACCTCCCTATCTTACTGCCTCTCGGGCCTGTTACCATTGACGTCGCCGATGCTCTTATAATCCTTGCCAAGATAAGCCCTCTGCACGTCGTTATTATTGAGCAGTTCGTCGGCTGATTCCTCCAGCATTATCTGTCCCGTTTCAATGACATATCCCCGGTCCGAAATATGAAGCGCGGCCCGGGCATTCTGTTCCACGAGCAGTATGGTGTTGCCGCGTTCTCTCAGTTTCACGATGATGCTGAAAATATCCTTTACGATGAGGGGAGCGAGTCCCATGGATGGTTCATCGAGCATTATGAGTTTCGGCCGGGCCATGAGCGCACGCCCGATGGCCAGCATCTGCTGCTCTCCACCGGAAAGCGTTCCTGCCAGCTGTTCCTTTCGTTCCAGGAGACGGGGGAAGAGAGAGTATACGTTATCCAGCTCTTCACGGATAAGCCGCCCTTCCCTTTTTCTCCGCAGCGGGTAGGCCCCCAGCAGGAGATTCTCCCGCACGGTCATGGTGCTGAAGACCTGGCGGCCTTCGGGAACAAGAGAGCAGCCCGCCGCGACGATGTTTTCCGGACTTGCCTGGTGCAGTTTTCTCTCTTCAAAGAGAATCTCGCCCTCCCTGGTTTTTATGATGCCGGCAATGGTCTGCAACAATGTCGTTTTACCCGCTCCATTGGCACCGATTATGCTGACAATTTCACCGGGATTGATGTGCATTGAAATCCCCTTCAGCACCCTGAGCTTGCCGTATCCCGACTGAAGGTTCCTGACTTTAAGCATTGTCCTCTCCCAGGTATACCTTAATCACTTCGTCATTTTTCTGTATCTCTTCCGGAGTCCCCTGGGCGATTCTACGCCCTGAACTGAGCACCACGATTTCATCCGATATGTCCATGATGAGCGACATGTCATGTTCAATTATGAGGATGGTTATGCCCCAGTCCCGTATGCGCTGTATTGTCCCGGCGATCCCGGCCGTTTCATAAATATTAAGCCCGGCCGCAGGCTCATCGAGAAGCAGCAGCTCGGGCTCCATGGCCAGGGCGCGGGCAAACTCAACGGTGCGCTGCTGGCCAAAGGCAAGACTTGTAGCGTCATGCTGTGCCAGGTCGCCGATTTCCAGCATCTCCAGGAGCTCCATGGACTTTTGCCTGATGGCTTTCTCCTCTTTCATCGTGGCCGGGAGTGACAGCATGCCCGAGAAGAAACCCGATCTGCTTCGCACGTGCCGTCCCACCATAACATTTTCCAGGACCGTCATATGGGAATAGAGTTTGATATTCTGGAATGTCCGGGCTATGCCGCAGGAAGCGATTTTATACGGAGGCAGTTTCCCAATCTGCCGGTCATTGAAGCGTATCTTTCCTGAATCTGCTTTAAGGGAACCGGCAATGAGATTGAAAAGGGTCGTCTTACCGGCGCCGTTGGGACCGATAACGGCTTTGATCATGTTTTTCTCAACGGAGAAACTCACATCGTCCACGGCGCGGAGTCCTCCGAAGGAACGGCTGAGATTGCTGACTTCCAGTATATTCATGATTTTTCAGGGTTCAACCTTATTTTTTGCTACATACCGCTTCATTTATGCACACCCTTGTCTTTGCCGGTCAGTCTTTTCTTCAGGCTTTTTATCAGCCCCGCCGCATTTCCCAGTGTCTCCCTGGTGAGCAGTCCATCGGGGAAAAACAGCATAATCACGATGAGCATCAGGCCGAAAAAGGCGTCATCATAGCTTCCCAGATATCCCCGCAGGGAGAGAAAATTCAGAAGCAGCCCCATGGTCAGGGAGCCCCAGATATTCGCCATCCCGCCCACGGCAACGATGGCCACGTACCGGATCGATTTTACCACACTGGATTCGGAAGGACCAATACTGCCGTTAAAATGCGTGAGAAGAGCTCCGCCCACGGCTGCGAAGACCGCACTGAGCACAAATATAGACAGCTTGTACCGGGCCGTGTTCACTCCCATGGCACTGGCGGCGTCCTCGCTGCCGTGAATGGCCCTGAGAGCCCGGCCGGCCCTGGAGTTGATGAGATTGACCAGAAGTATTATTCCGGCGATGACGATAAACCAGGCGATATAATAATTCGCGATACGCTGGGATGTATCACCGGTAATACGCAGGGGACCGGCTATAACAAAAGAAGGTACCGATGATATACCGTCGGCCTCACCGAAAAGCCGGGAGCCAAGTACCAGGTGATAGATAATGGTCCCGAATCCCAGCGTGGCCATGGCGAGATAATGCCCCTTCAGCTTTAATATGGGGATCCCGATGAGGAACGATATGATCATCGTTATCAAAACCGACACGACAAGGGAAACCCAGGGCGATACATGCGCAATCGTTGTACCATAGAGGTCCGTGGTGTGCACAGCCAGTCCCCACTTTAAAAGAAATGCGGCCAGGGGACTGTTCTGGAAAGCAAGAAGATTTTTCGTCGTCAGGACGGCCGTGGTGTATCCGCCAATGGCGAAAAAACCGGCGTGGCCGATGGATATCTGGCCCGTATACCCCATGAGGACCGTTAAGCCCACGATGACCAGTATGTAATATCCCGACATGGTCATCTGCGTCAGAATATATTCACTGCCGGTAATGCTTACCAGGGCCTGGAACAGGACCACGGCCAGGGCCAGCAGCACAACGGGCATATATCTCCTGTTGCGTTCCATCATCCTCTTAATAATCCTTCAGTGCCGAGACTTCACTGCTCCCCAGGAGGCCGCTTGGTTTGATAAAAAGTATCAGGAGCAGAATGGTTATGGCGATAACGTCCATGTAGGCCAGGGGGAGGATGCTTATACTGAAGGCCTCGAGCAGACCGATCATGATACCGCCCACAACGGCACCGGTACTGTTACCCAGCCCGCCCAGTATGGCTACGGCGAATCCCTTGATGGCCAGGGGAGTCCCACCGTCATACTGCGTCATGGTTATGGGGGAGACCACGCACCCCGCCAGGGCGCCGATAGCGGCACTGAGCACGAAGGAGAGGGTTATCATATTCTTCGTGTTGATACCGCAGAGTTTCGCCGCCATGAGATTGGCCGAGCAGGCCCTCATGGAGCGGCCCGGTACGGTATATCTGAAAAATACCGAGAGGAGCATCACTATCACTGCGCTCACACCAAGGACCCAGAGCACCTGCGGCGATATATAGGCCCCGAAAATGTTTATCGATGTGGATTCATCGCCGGTGAAATACGGAAGCGATCTCACCTTCTCATCCCATATATGGAGCGCGATTTCCCGTATAACCGTGGATAGCCCGATTGTCACGATTATCATGTTAAGGACCGTTGGTTTTTTCAGCCGGCGGATCAGGAGGATATCAATGGAAGCACCGGCAAGGGATACAATGGCCACGGAAAGGATTATGGCCAGGGGAAGGGGCATAAAGAGATTAAGGGATATGGCCGTCATACCTCCCAGCATGACGAATTCACCCTGGGCAAAGTTGATGATACCCGTCGTGTTATAGATAATATTATAGCCGATGGCCACAATAGCGTAAATACTCCCCATGGTAATTCCCGAAAGGGCGTATTGTAAAAACTGTTCAAAGGTCATGAGTCACGCAGCCTTATTTAAACTTGCCATATGGCATATATGAAATGATGCTGTCAGATAAGAAGTATAAATTGACACGAAGAAGACCAGACATAAAAAAAAGTATATGGAGTGAATAGCAAAGAGTACAGGCCCGGCCTACTCTCTTCACTATTCACTTTTCACTGCCGGCTATTCACTACTTCTTATAAGGAACAAATTTTCCGTCTTTAACGGTAAGCATTTCAAATGAATCTATGTCAAGTCCATTATGATCAGCCGGTGAAAAATTAAAAATACCGCCGGTTCCCGGGAAATTCGTGATGGTTTCAATGGCATCACGGACTTTTTCCCTGTCAGCACCGCCCCTCTTAATGGCTTCGGCCAGAATGACTACCGCGTCATAGGCATGACCGCCGAAGGTGCTCACATCTTCCTTGTACCTGGATTCATAATCTTTCTTGTATTTCAGGAGAAGGGATTTCTGTCTGTTCGTGTCGGCAAGCTCATCGGCAACCAGAAGACGGCCGCAGGGGAAAATGATGCCTTCGCCGGCCTTTCCCGCTTCCTTGACATATTTGATGTTGCCGAATCCATGGCTCTGAAATAACGGAGCTTTCATGTTGAGCTGTTTCATGTTCTTCGCCACGATGGCCTGGGCAGGAACTATGGACCAGTTTACCACGGCCTGAACGTTTTTTGCCTTCAGCTTTGCCAGAACCCCGGAGAGATCAGTGGCCTTGCTGTCATATACCTCACTGAGGACGATGGTGATGCCGTACTCCGGTGCTATTTTTTCGAGTTGGGCTTTCCCCGCGTTACCGAATCCGCTATTGTCGGAAATTATGCCGATTTTCGAGATACCCATATCCTTCATGGTCTGAAATATCTTCATTGCCGCATGGCTGTCCTTCTGCGGTGTTTTAAAAACATATTTTGCCAGGGGGTTGACGATGACTTCCGCCGCGGCGCATGACATAAGAATGGTTTTGTTCTCTTCGCATATGTTTTTGATATTCATGGTCTCTCCGCTTGTCGAAGGTCCCACGATGGCAAAAACCTGATTCTCTTCAATAAGCTGCTTGGCGAAAGAAATGGCCTTTTCAGGGCTCCCGCCTGAATCCTTGAGAATCACTTCGAGTTTCTTGCCGTTGATGCCGCCCTGCGCATTGATATCCTCCACGAGCATCTCCACGGTTTTCGCTTCGGGAGCTCCCAGAAAGGATGCCGGGCCGGTCACGGCAAAGATGGCCCCGATTTTGATCGTATTGCCTCTGTCCTTACTGCAAGACAGAGCAGCGCCTAAAAATACGATACAAATACCAAGTGTAAGTAGCCTTTTCATTAAAAATGCCTCCTTAAGATGTTTTACCCAGATAAGGGTTAATCCATAATGAAATAATCTCTGAAGTCAAGCAATTACCTGTAGTTAACTTTCTCCTTAATAAAAAAAATATTAATATCCTTCATTTCATATTTTCTTCCGTTGGCATTATTGTTAAGGCTTGACACTCCCGATGCTTCATGTATGTATGAAGGATGAAAGAATCCGGGTCTGCCCGGAGGGACGGTTATGCATGATAGGCAAAAGCCTGGTGGCAAAAATAATCATAGTGCTCACTATTTGGTCCTGTCTCTGGATTCCCGTGAGCAACTTCTTCCCCGACAGCCATATCTTCCCCACGGCTGTGCTTGCCCCCCTCATCGGCTTCAACGGTGTGTTGAAAACAAGAAGCTGGCAGTGGCCCATTTTACAGGAAATAACACTCCCCTGGCTGGTATACTGGACCGTTCTCCTGTCGGCACTATACCTGACGGCAAAAATCCACGACAAAAACAACAAGCCCGAAGATTGACGGGATATAAACTGTTCAAAGTCATTCCTCGGGTTATGACGGCATTTTACGTGTGACACAACCCGAGTCTATCAGTTCCTTCACAGCCGATATGACCACTTCCATATATTTTTCCATGGAAGGAGCGAAAAGAAGGGGATGAAAATCCTTTCTGGTTAGTGTTTTCACCGTAACTTCACGGCCTTCATAGCCTTCGGCCCGGACAATGCCGTCCCTTTCCATCATGGATTCAAGTTCTTCCAGCGGCACGGCAAATATGGCCTCGACCTCACCGTCGGTAAACCGGTACTGATCCAGGGAGCGGTTGTCCACGAGAAGATATACGCGCTGGAACTCGCGGTGGAATCGTCCCTTTTCCTCGTGTTCCTCGTAACGGAAATGTCCCAGGTCAACGAGATCATCATCGGAGGGATCAATCCCGATCTCCTCGAAGGCCTCCTTCTGAATTTTATTCTTTTCCAGACCAAAGGGGACATGTCCTCCCACAGTAATATCCAGGCATCCTGGATAGCTTTCCTTGAATCCGGCCCTCTGCTGGAAAAGCAGCGATGGTTTTGCGCCCGCGGTCCTTACAACCCAGAGATGCACTCCCTCATGCGCAATACCGTTATAGTGAGCGTGCGTCCGTTCCACGGCCTTCCCCGTGGGCAGGCCCGTCTCCCAATCCCATATCTCCAGCATTTCTTCTTTACTCATACCTTTTAGCCCCTGCCTCTCCTGGATATCTGCCCGTGCCGAACGTAAAACCATGATCCATATAGATTCCGGCAAGTTTCTCTGAAATCAATGATAATTTCAACCGATACACAAGTTTATAGTAAAAATATCACACTGTTGTCCCGATATTACATATATACTTTTATATTCAGGCATCTCTGCATATGACCACGGAAAAAAAAATAAAAATAAGAAAAAAAATATTCCCCCTGGGAATGTTTCTCCTCATATTCATAATCCAATCGTTTATCGTCGTGAGCGCCATGACCCTGTATTTTATCAGCACCGGTAAAAAACGTATTGCTGACATGGAAAAATATACCCGCAATTACAGCATGACCCTGGCCGACGCTTTTGCCGACGTGGCTGAACTGAGTTTCCGCACTCGTCAGTATAAAACCCTGCAGTCTCTTTTCAGGGAAAAAATACGGGGAAACACCATCGATGAGGCTTTTTTTGTTCTCAATAACGGCAGCATCGTGGTTCATTCCAACGGGGAGATAGAGAAGGAGCTGAGCGGTAACATCGCCAATGACGAATTCACCTACAACCTGGACATGATTCTGGCGCCTTCGCTCAAAAAAAGCCGGGAGACCCACTTTTCCGATTACAACATCATTTCACAGCGAAATCCCTTCCCCCGGGACCAGCGTGACCTGATAGAAAAGTACCTCTATCCCGATGTAAGGATCATGGGATGGCTCATCGGCAGGGCGGTCTATTCGGGAAATAAACCCGTGGGAACAGTGAACTTCCTCATCAGCAAAAAAAGAATATTTGACTTCATCAAGGTACATATCGAAGAAACCATCATGTACCTGCGATACGGCCTGGAAGGTTCCCTGGCCATGGCGTTTCTCCTGTCACTGATCATCCTTTTCCGATACAGGAGCATCCAGAAAAAAACGCTCTCCTTCTCTTCATCCGTGGTCACAAAAGAGGGACAAGCTGCGGGAAAAACCATGGAAAAAACTTCCACGCTTCAACGGGCTGCCCTGGCCCCGGAAAGTGAAAGCAGCCCAGATGTGACAACGGCAAGCGGTGAATACATAACAATCGACATCTCGGCAGCCATTGAAGATAATAAACGGGAAGTACCAATGGAAATAAATGTGGACGATGACGGTATTCATATCGAAAAATATGAAGGCGAGATTTTCATGGAAGACCTGCAGGCGATCGAGCCCGTAAGGGAGGAGTCCCTGGAAAGCATCCAGAGACATACCGTTAAGGATGCCATACCGGCGGCAGGCAAGAGGCCACGGCAATGATATATATAAATCACCATGATGTGCTGGATGGGAAAGTTATCATCGTCGAAGTAAAAGGCCCCCTGAACAGTGAGACGAGCGTAGATTTTGAAGAATACATCAACCGGCTCCTGGCCAGAAACAGCATCTTCATCATTCTCAACGCCCTTTCAATAGACTATGTCAGCTCCGAGGGAATCGGCGTAATCCTTTTCATGCAGAAAAAAATTTCAGAGAAAAACGGTTTTTTCGTCATATATGATCTCAATAATGAGATCCGGCAGCTTTTCCTGCTCCTGGGCTTTGACAAAATAGTATGGACCACGGGAAGCAGGATCGAGGCCATGGAGGTCATCGACCGTCAGCTGGAGATGCGGGAATCACCGGGAGGAAAAACCGAATCGGAAGATATGCCGTCTGTACTTACCGACATTGAAAAACAGAAAAAAGACAATGAAAGCCCGCCCGAAGAGATTCAGGAAAAAGTCGCATTTGCCCCCTTCATCATCGAATGCGCCCGCTGTAAATCACTGATACGCGTCAGGGAATCGGGAGAATACCTGTGTCCCGACTGTAACGCCTCGTTCACCGTAAACCATGACATGACCGTTCATTTTTAAAACCCGTAGATTCCCCGCATTTTCAATTGACAGTATTGAAATTCTTCTTTACAATGATTCATCTGGAAGGGTATGCAATAGAAGCATAAACTGGTACTGAAAGGAGAATATCATGCCCGCTGCCGAAGGCCAAATTTTTGAATTCACCGGCCCTGAGAACATAAAAACTGATTTTCTTGAAACCATCGAATACGAAGGAAATCCCCAGCTCATCACCTATGAGACCGATGAATTCAGCGCCGTGTGCCCCTTTTCGGGTCTGCCCGATATTGCCAGGGTCACCATAGAATACATACCTGGTAAAAAAATTGTGGAACTAAAATCGCTGAAATACTATTTTATATCATTCCGCAATGTGGGTATTTACCAGGAGGCTGCCACGGACCGTATCTACCGTGACCTGTATAAATGTTTGAAACCCGTCTCCCTGAAAATAAAAACCGTATACAATATCCGGGGAGGCATCCTCGCCACCTGTGTCATGGATTCGGAAACGGCGGAAAAATCCGGTTCAGGAAAATAACACCGGGGCCAAATCCAGTTAAAAAAGTCATTTGACAGAGACGCGAAAGTGCCTTTAATGTCATAATGACACACAATGAATACGATTGTCGCCGAAACGCAAAACCGATGTTGAAAAAAGGACCTGCTTCATGAACAGATATATTATTGCACTTACAACAGTTTTACTCTTTATTGCCGGGTGCGCCGGCGAAAATAAAAAGAAAACAGTACCATCCTTTCAGTATTTTGAAATTTCCTTTGAACAGGACGGCGCGATCGTCCCCATCGAATCCCATCAGGTGATCCTGCAAAAAAAGCCCTTCTCCATAATAGTGCGTTTCATCAATCCCGATAGCATCTTTCTGAACGCCTCCTTTGAGCGTCAGACGCAGGATGAGCTTCTGGCGGGGAAAACCGACGACGAAATGCCGGGATTCCGGGGAAACGGAATAACGGAAGAACTGTTCAATAAAAATGACATTCTTAATATTTCAAAAACAAATTTCAGCTTCTGGTATTACAACAGCGAGGACGATCATCGGTTTAATGAAATCGTGAGGCAGCCCGACATGCTGATCTGTAAAAGGAATATCGCTAAAATCGGCGATATCGACAACTCCCGCGAGCCCCTTGCCCTGGAAAAAATCCGTGAAAAAACCATTTATCTATCCGTGATGAAGATGGAGTGGAGCGATGATTACAGCAAGCGGATAGAAAAGAAACGGGACTATTACATACTTCAATTCGAGACGGCAAAACCGATACGGTAATTTCACAAAGGCAGGATATTTGTGGCATCAGAAGAAATACTCATTCCCTATGACAGAATGAAGGAACAGGTACTCAAGGAACTGAACGAGTTTCTTGATTCGGCAACAACAGTGAGCGACATCCCCATTCCCGAGCTCTCGTATGAACGTGGGGCCACACAGGTATCCTTCATTATCCCCCCCCTCACGGACTCCATGCTTTTCGATTGCCTGGGTATCATTAAAAAGCATATCGACAATATCCGCATAAGCTCATTCAATGACGGACATTACGCATTCCAGGCCATGAACCGGAACATGTTCAACACGGAAAATATGCTGGAAAACATGAAGGTGGAATTTTTCAGCCTGGTAAGTTCGCGCATCGAAATTTCAAAAAAGGGAAACCTCTCCCAGGAAGAAATAAATATCGTTATAGAACTTTTTAAAAAAATTCACTCTTCGATGAAAGAGGATCCGCTCAGCAGGCTTAAAAAACTCGGTGCTTCGGTGTTCACCGATAACAGTGCCCTGGGCTGGGACTATATTGCCGGCTATGATGAGGTGAAAAGAAAGATACGCGAATCCATCATCCTCCCCTTGCAGAATCCCGGGATATATGACGCCATTGCACAACTGACGCGCAAGGTCTATGAAAGCAACAGACCCCGGGCCATTCTTTTCGAAGGCCCTCCCGGCGTGGGGAAAACCACCGTGGCAAGAATCATCGCCGGCGAGGCAAAAGTTCCCCTCATTTATGTCCCCATTGAATCCATCATGTCGAAATGGTACGGCCAGTCCTCCCAAAACCTTGCCCGGATATTCGACGCCGGTGAAGACATGAATGGCGCCATTATTTTCCTCGATGAAATAGACTCTCTGGCCGGATCGCGGGACCAGAACATGTTCGAGGCCACGCGCCGCATCCTCTCGGTACTGCTCAGGAAGCTCGACGGGATCGACGCCGCAACCACCACCATAACGATCGGTGCCACTAACAGGAAAAATGACCTGGATCACGCCCTCATCAGCAGGTTTGACCAGACCATACTCTTCCCCCTGCCTAATGCGGCGGAACGTACGGCCATTTTCGGCAATTATGCCAGACATCTCAAAGAAGAGGAATTGTCGGTGCTGGGAGAGCGCTCAAATCAGCTTTCAGGAAGGAGCATCAAGGATATTTGTGAATTCGCCGAACGGCGCTGGGTCAGAAAAATCCTCATACAAAAAGGGGAGCCGACGACGCCGCCCTTTGAATACTACAAGAGAACGATTCAGCTATGGCTGAACCAGGAATAGGTATTCACTTCACCCCGTCCGTAAGCTTTTTCAGATTGAGCAGGGAATCGGCATCGCCCTTCCCGAAATTTCCCGGTTTCAGCCTGTCGATCTGCTCGCTCCCATGCTGCAGTATTTCCTCCGTGGTCAGGGGGATTTTCTGTCCCGAATAGGCGAGATAGCCCGCATACAGAACCAGCACCAGTACTGACACAAGAAAGAGCTTAAAAAGCTTTTTGAGTATGGTGATAAGCACCATGATGGCTATGAGAATGGCAATAACCAGATAGAATACATTGGATGTCAGGAGATCAATGAGATTTTCCATATACATGACCCTGCCGTATCCTCCATTAAAATAAAGTGAACTGTAAACGACATAATCCTTTCTTAAATCCCTGTCAATTTCTTTATTCTCAGGTCATTCAGTTTTTGATTTCATACCCATGCGGTATAAATCTGATACGCCGGAAAATTTAAATTGATTATTTGGCCGTCACGGGGTATACTGACACTATAAAAATAAAAAATCCCATTGTTATCGAGACCCGTACACCCATGGAAAAAGCCCTTGAAAGAAGTATCGCCAGCAGCCTCTGCCGTTTCCGCGTAGAAGATGAAGATCTTATTACCGATGCAAAAGTGAAGGCCGAGATAGCCCAGGCCTTCAGGGAAAAACGATGCTTCGGATTCTATCCCGACCGGGACACGGTGTCCCGCATTAAAGACGGCGACCCCGTTGAGATATTCAGGGAACGTTTCCTGGACATGCTCAACCGCATATTCGACAGCGAGGCCGATGGCGATCAGACTATCCGTAACAGGCTGGCCAGCGATACCAGGCTCATCTCACGTATCATCTTAGCCCTGGCCTTCTTTCACCGGGCCGTTGCCGAAGGACAGTTCACCTCTATATATGACCGGCGGATAGTGCTGATTAAGGAACGGGCCGGCATGCCCACCCTGTATCATATATCACGGGAATCTACGGTCATATCCCACGTGGGCCAGGGTCCTCCCTGGACTGAAATTCCCACCATATACCTGGGCTTAAATATTTTTTTCGCCCTGACAGCCGAGCAAAAAAAGGGGGGAAATGATCTCTTCGAGGCCTTCAAACTGCTCCTCATGGTGGAAGAACGGACAATTGAAACCGGGTATGTCCATGAAGTGGCCTTTCCTCCCCAGGTATCTCGCGCCCTGGTATTCCTGGTTGAACAGGTCATTGATTCCACTGTCATGGAGGAAATCGAGTGGATCGCCCCCGAGGTTAAGCCGGTCAAAAAATTCACCGACGCCAACAGGAAAAACCTCCTGCGTGACCTGGACACCCGTGTTCACGACGATGAATTGAACTTTGATTACGAAAAAAACCTCCACGCCGTCACGACGCTGGAACGGCTCGCCCGTCGTTATAAAAACAGTGATGACCGGAAAACACTCCATGAAGTCATGCGGCTTCTGGTGGCCGCTTCGGGACATGACATACATGAAGTGCGGAACAAGGCAAACATGCTCATCGAGAGAATTTTGTCCCCGAAGGAATTCGATGCTCCACTGGCGACCAAATTTATAAATATCAGCATCGGCGATTCATACTTGTTCACCTTCAGGAACCTTGACAGTAAAATTAAGGGATACTATCTTCGCATATATAAAAACCGCAGCGGCGCGGAGCTGACGCTGGAAAAGGAAATCACTTTTGACGAGGTCAGACTCAAGTACGATGAGGCGGATAACCTGTTCCGCTGCAAGTTCGCTTTCAAGGAATACGGGCACTACGACTTTGCCGTAATAAGAAAAAAAACCAAGAACATGGAATGGATTCACGACCCCGGATGCAACGGCCGGGTCAATGTCATCCCCGATGTGCGGGGTGAAATCATATTGGAAATTTTCACTGACATTCATGGGCATACAAAAGTATACTGGCGCAATAATGACGGTCATCCCGGCCTCCTCTATAATGAAAACGGCGAGGTAATACGGCTTGGGAATCTTTCCGATGTGACGGCCCACCTGGAAGACATTAAAAGCCGTTATTATATCACGGCCATCTATCTCCTGGGAACACAGAAACGGGGGAACAACCGGGAAGACTGGGCTCCCGAGGCATCATCACCATCACCCTTCTCCCCCATGAGTCTCATCGAAATCGAACCCTCGCTGGGCGGCGAACAATCCTTTAAAAAGCTGGTAAGCCGCGCCCATGAACTGAATATCAAAATCATCGTGGACATCGTCCCCCACATCAACAGGAGGAGCGACCACCTCCCGGACAGTTTCGTGGTGAAAACCTACGATAACGAAGGCAACGTAGTCATGCGCTCCTCCACGGACGGAAAATACGGGTCATGGAACGACGGCAAACTGCTGAACTACCGTAAATTCGAGATATGGGAATGGCTCACCAGGTCCATCACAACGCTCATAGATAACTTTGATATTGACGGGATCCGCTTCGACTCAGCCCATGCCGTTCCCATCATGATGAAAAAAAATAATTATCTCTACACCTATGACGTAAAGCGCACCCACGAGGAAATGGTTGAAGGCGATATAATCGTCAATGACCGCGAACACGGTCACCACATCACCACCGGTTACTATGACTCGGCCTGCCGGGACCAGATCTCCGTTCCTCTTCACTATTACATCATGCTCAATGTGGAACGAAAGCTACGGGAACGAAATAAAAATTACTTCATAAATATAGCCGAATGTTACTGGGGCCACGAACGTTTCCTCACCAGGACCGGGCTCATCCCCTACAACTCGTCCCTTTTTAAAATCTGTGAAAATATCGTACAGGGAAAAACAGATGTAAGGGAGATATATCATATCTACGACACCTACTATCCCGCCGTGCTTCCCGAGGGAACCGAATTGCTGGGCATACTGGGCAACCACGACGAACGCCGGGCATTGAACACCTTCGGACACCGGGGACTCAGGGCCACCGTAGCCCTCACCTCCTTCATGCATAACATCATCATGGACTACGAAGGGAGCGCCGAGGGTGAGAGCTGGAAGGTGTTCCTGGACAACATCTTTGTAAACTGGAACCAGTTTGAATACGCATCGCACCGCAGCGTCGACCCCTTTTACCGGGAGTGGTACCGTTTCCATCGTTCTGCCCGGGGCAAGGGACATCTCATCTGGGCGAATAACAACCAGGTCGCCGCAGCCATGAAATTCACCGGAGATATCGTCTGGATTGGCGCTTTCAATTTTTCAGATGTGTCGCAGAACATCTCGCTCCAGTTCGATAATCCCACACTCCCCATTCCCGGTGACGCCTGCTACCGCCTCGTCGATGTCATTTTTTCCGAAACGACAGGCAGGTACGGGTATTACCGCGGAGACGAACTGAAGATTTCACGAATCAACACCGTCGTTTCATATACGGACCGCGTTAAGCTCTTCCGGCTTGAAAAAGTAAGTATCGAAGAACACTATCTCGATTTTCTTCGCGATTCCTTCATCCGTCTATGCACACTGGCAGCCGTGGACAGCATACGCTCCAATTTCGCCTTCTCGGAAATCATGAGCCATTGCGGCAGTTATGACGACGCCGAGGAATTCATAAAAAACAAACTATCCCCGCTCTTCAGTGACAACTACGAAAACCTGCTCCTGGGACTCAAGAGAGCCGTCTATCACCTGTACAGGAACAACCTGGTTGACGGCCGCGTCCTTTTCAACTACGCACGAAAGTTCGAGCACTCAAAAAACACCGTACTGAAAGACCTGGGGGAAAAACTCATCCGCTTCAACAGGCGCGGCCCCCTGGTTTTCATGTCTGCCGAGGCCGATCCCTTTTCAAAAAGCGGCGGACTTGCCAGCGTCGTGTACGAGCTCCCCCGGGAATTGGCACAACTGGGTGAGGATGTGCATGTAATCACGGGATTGTACCGCCATGGTTCCGACAAGGAACGCCACAGGATGAACGAAGCGGTAAAGAAACATGGCATCACCTATACGGGAGTCAATGTCCGTTTTTACATCATGGACCGTCCCTGCGAGGTAGGCGTACATCATGGAATCGTCGACGGCATTCATTATTATCTTCTCGAGCATTATGAATTCTTCGACGGCCTCTACTGGGGA
This sequence comes from Spirochaetae bacterium HGW-Spirochaetae-1, assembly GCA_002839375.1. Taxonomy (NCBI): domain Bacteria; kingdom Pseudomonadati; phylum Spirochaetota; species Spirochaetae bacterium HGW-Spirochaetae-1. The sequence continues at coordinate 312,948 of PGXY01000003.1, forward strand.
TTTACCGCCGAGGAGAAGCTGCGGCGAAGAGTGGCCTTTGCCCGGTCCTGCGCCGAGGTCATATCGGTCTTTAACCTTGACCCGCACTACACATTCACCAATGACGCGTATATAGGACTTTTCAACGGAATAGTCAAGTGCGATCCTTATTACGCGAACAGCGAACACTTCCGTAGAAACACCTTTCTCCACATCGTGCACAACGGTGGATGGCAGTATTTCGACGCCTATAACCGTCACGAACGGGATTTCGACCTTTTCAACCTGTTCAATCTCCCGGCCTGGCGCGCCCATGAATTCTGTGATCCCGTATTCCGGGACCGCATCAACTGCATGGCCACGGGGATACGATTCGCCGACCGAACCATCACCGTGAGTCCGTCATATGCACGCCAGATAGAATATGCCTGCGACGGCATGGAGAGAATACTGAATAACGTCATCGGCATCAGCAACGCCATCGGCAGGGATTTCAAAAATACAATCATACAGCGCTACAACTCTTCGAATTTCATAGAGCACAACTACATGAAGCTCGTTGACCATATCCGGGAAAACGCCGCACTCCAGGAAAAAATTGAAACAAGATATCCCGAAATACTCAAAAGCGCATACGGCGTCGATTCGATCGAGGACCCGACTCGCAATGCTATTGTCAAGCGAATCCGCAACAAGCTCCTGCTGCAGGCCGAGAGGGGCCTTGTTGTCGACCCGGATATCATCCTTTTTACCATGATTCACCGCATCTCGGAACAGAAAGGATTTCAGCTTCTTCTCGAGGCCTCCGAGGGCGTGTTCAGAAACCTCGGGTACCAGGCTATCATCGGCGGTGCCGTATCTTCCGGTGACAGGCGCGGTGATGAAATAGCCCACGGCCTGTACCTCCTTGGACAGTATTACCCGGGGAACGTCAACGTCAACTTCGGCTTTCAGGATGTTGCCATCCCGCTTCTGGCATCGGACCTTTTCTGCATGCCGTCCATGCATGAACCGGGAGGCATCAGCCAGCTTGAGGCCTTCGCAACGGGCTGCCTTGTCGTGGCCCGGGCAACGGGAGGTCTGCGTGACACAGTCCTGCCCATCCTGACACAGGGAAACAGGGTGAAGGGAAACGGTTTCCTTTTTTCTGATTACCATTCCTGGGCCTTCTATGACGCCATGCAGCGCGCCGCAGCCTTCTTCAGGGATAGCAGTGAAGAAACGGTTCACGCGGCGCGCATGAACGCGGAAAATTCCGTCTACTACTGGGACAGGCCGGCGAAACAATATGTTCAGACCATATACGACCTGACGGAGACAATCCGTATCTTCGACATAGACAATATACCAGGCAGCTGAGAAGCACCGGACAGCCATGAAACTAAAATCAACCATCACGGCGATCTCTTTCGCCTTAATCCTCACGACATGCGGTACAACCCCTGCGGACAGGACCGGAGCCCCCATAGACCGTGTCATTAATACCCTGAACGGCGAGCCTGTTATCCCGCGTCGTGCAAACACCATATATATCGAGCCTTTTCTTAACCGCACGGCTCAGCCCGATATACATGACCGTCTCCATGCCATGCTTAATAAGCATATTACCGATGACGGCAGGCTGGCCATAACCACGGAAAAAACAATGGCCGATCTTCTGCTGCGCGGTATCATCGTTCAGTACAGGGCGTCACCCGTAACCTTTACCGATTTCGGCCGCCCGGAAAAGGTGCGCCTGCTCATTGCAATGAACATAATGCTTGTAGACCTGAAAAAAGACAGGGTCATCCTGCAGAATTCCGGCGTACAGGCCTTCAGGACCTTCTCCGAGATAAAGCCGCCCGTGGAAACCGAATTTCAGGCCCGGGAGCGGTTGATCGAAAGCCTTGCCAAACGGCTATTGTCAATGATAGCATCGGGATGGTACACAGACCAGATGACTCCCGTAGAAAAAGGAAAAAAATAATGGCCATAAAGAAATATCCCAGCTCAAAAGTTTTCAAGGCCGAACTGGACCGAAAAAAATTATATCCTGCTTATCTTTTTATGGGGGAGGAAGAGGGAGAAAAGGACAAATTCATCGGCCGTATACTGGATGCCATTTTTAAAAATACCGATGAAAGGCGGAATTCAACGGGACGTTTTCACATAGACAACGATGAATTCATGGCCGCAGCGGATTTTATCCTGTCGTCATCCATGTTCTCCAGCTCAAAAGTCTGCATCATGAGCAACATGGATGCCCTGAAAAATCCCAAATCCTACCAGGCGCTTCTGGAGGATATCATTTTCAACAAACCCGACGGTACGACAATAATAATGACCACGCTTAAAAACAGGCCGCCCGATTTCCTCACACAGAAACAGCTCGAAACAATTATGGTCGTCCAGTTCTGGAGATATTTTGACAATGATATTTACAATTACATAATGACGTGTATCCGAAAAATGGGTCTCACCATCGATGAAAAGGGGATGAATCTCCTCATTGAGAGGACGGGGAAGGACATCAAAAAAATCGATGAGGCGCTGGAGATGATACGGTATTCCGGATCGGGTGATATAATCACTGGCCAAACCATAGCCGGTCTTCTGCACGACGTAAGCGAGGTTTCCCTCTTTGACTTTACGGACCTTCTTTTTAAAAAGGATAGAAGGGCGATTCCGCTCTACAAGAAACTGATCGATGAAGGAATTCCCGAGGGCCGCATTTTTTTCGAGATAACCCGACAATTTGATCTGTTGGAAAAATATTATTCATTCACCGAAGCCGGCATGGCCGTCGACGAGGCCGTTGAAAAATGCGGCATCAACCAGAAAAGCCGGGAAAAATTCATGGCCTCCACGCGTGCGTTTCCCGGTGAGTCGCTGAAAAAGCTTTATCCCCTTATAGCCCGAACCGACTACAGGAGAAAAAGCTCTTCCTCATATGGCGACATTACGGCAACTCCCACGTTCATTCTCGTGGCGGATATCGTCACCGCTCAGAGATAATTCTTCATCAGCTGCCGTATAACACCTCGTAGAAGCTCTTTGAATATGATCTCCTGCTCCGTTGAGTAAAGGTCAAATAAGGGGACTATGGATTCCCTGAAATTCATGTAACCCAGGGCGTACAGCGCCGAACATCTCACATACCGGATCTTATCGTTTTTCACAATATCGATGAGCCTGTTTATCATGATACGCGAACGGTATTTCCCCAGGGAAGAGCACACCTCGGCCCGAACGCGATAATCGCCGTCTTCAAGCCCTTCCATGAGGATTTGCATATTCCTTTCCTCTTTGAGGACGCCGAGTATCCATGCCGTCTTTATCCTCATTCTCACATTTTTATCTTCAAGCAGAACCTTGCGGAGGGCTGCGGGGTTTCCTGTTTTCTTCACGCGCAGCAGGGTCTCGATGATCAGATCTTTAATTTCATCATCATCCTCATCGAGAAGGCGGGATGAAACGGCATAGGCCGAACCGGACAGGGCAAATTTATAAAGCGAACGCACCGACTCCAGCCTTACATCGCGATTTGCATCAGACAGGGTTTTCAACAGCACATACAGGGCTCCCGTATCCTGAAATTCTCCCAGGACCATGATGGCGTTTATCCTGACCTCGTCATCGGAATCGTCCAGGGCGCTCTTCCGTATGACCGAAACGGCTTTTTTCATACCGTTTTCCAGCACGCAATGCAGGGCATATATGCGCACCGATTTATTCTCATCCTCCAGGAGCCCCATCAGTATCTGTTGAAAACGCATATCATAGAGAAAGTAGAGGGCTTCCACGGCATAGATTCTCTTTACCGGGCTGTCGCTTCCGGCCATTTCAATAATGAAGGGATAGACCCTGTCATCACCGCTTTTCTGCAGGGCCATTGCCGCACTCCTGCGTACGGTCCGGAAGGGGCTGTACAATTCACGGGCAATGGGAAGAACGGCCCGCCTGTCATTCAGCGTACTGACATGTTCAATAACTTCCTGTTTTAAAATAAAAGAACGGGTCTTTTCCAATATTTCAACCCAGCTGTCCACGGCGCTCTCGGAAGGATACAGCTTCAATACGTCGATATAATTCTGTCGTTGAGCTGATTTATCATTATCGATAATGGCTTTAACCAGCAAAGGGAGGAACTCCGGCGGTGTATTTTTCTGAATGTAGGAGATGGAGGCCTTCCGCTCCTCCTCTTTTGCCGAGGTTATGTTGTTGAAAATTTTCTTCCCCGTATCTTCGGTACTCTTTTCTCCCCCATCCTGGGCCTGAAGTGCCGTGGCAGCACACACCATGAGGCCGATGATAATCCAGCGGCAGATGTGACCATTTATTGCTGACAATCGTATTTTCTTGTTCATATTTAAGTCCCGTTGGAATTCTACCGGGTTTCTTTCCCGGATCAGGCTCACTATATATAAAAACCCGGCATAACCGGGTCTCGCTGTCTATTCAGTCTATCATATTTATCGGGCTGAGGCGGCCCTTCCCTGCCACGAGACCGACGGTAAAGCTCCATCCATGACGCAGGCAGTGCAGACTCCCTTACCGTCGTGAAACGTATTTTCTACTTGAAGGTACCGTTGAGATAATTCTGAACGATGGCGTTAATAACATCTTTTTTCAGCACATCCCGGTTCAGTTTATCATATTCATACACAACCAGCATGATGCCGCCCACGAGCATGGAGGCGGTTATCGTCGGATTAAGGTCCTGCCGGAAAAACCCTCTGTTCCTTAATTCGGTTATTTCGCTGGCGATGATATTCTTAATGTTTTCCACGGAAATATTCACCTGGTCCACCACCTCCTGGTCGATACCGATGATATCCTTGAATATGAGCTTGATTACAATGGGCTCACTGAGGAGCATTTCTATACTGGAGTAGATCCGCTTAGTTATGAGATTTATCACATCATCATGAGAAGGATTTGAATTCAGGTACTCGCGAAGATCGTCCTGATCCAGAACATCCTCTATCTTTTCAATAACCGCTTCCATAAGGGCATACAGAATTTCCTTTTTATTGCTGAAATACTGATATACGGTTCCCCGCGCTATATTGAGCTTTTCGCAGACCTGTCCGATATGGGTGCTCTGAAACCCCTTATCTATAAACATGTCCTTGGCAGTATCAATTATCTGCTGTTTTCTTCGTTCTCCCTTGGGTGGCATACAACTTACCTCGTTTTGATAATTCTAAAACTGTAGATGGATCATGCAATGTTTGAAATAAAATTGACTTTGCTATCTGCACAAAGTGATGAACAATAATAGTCTAAAAGCATATTAAATCAGACGTTCCGATGATCTTTTTAAGCGTTTGATCTCTTCCTTGATGGGAATGAGAGCATCCTTCAATTCCTTGATCATTTCGTCGGCTCTCTCCTGGATTTCTTTACTCATAGATACCACATATTTCTTAATCTGTGTTGATCATGTTTTCATGTGCGGCAGAGTCATGATTTCTCTTTACTACTGTATCGTCCATCCTTCAGGTCTTCTTTAAAGGATATAAACACCCTGCCCGATTAAAAATGATTTCTATGACTGCTCTTTTCTGTTTATGTAATTTTAAATAGATATAATTACAATTTATTGTATAATATAAAATAAATAATCTGTGGGTCAACAATTTTTCAGGACACATTCAATATTTTTATAGATAAAAATTTTTATTATTACATGTTAAAAAATGGCGGGTAATACTGAAATGGGACAGGATCAGGCAAGTTTGATAGTAAAAACTGATGCAGTTCCTTCTATTGCTCTCCGATGATTTCGAAACACTGCATCAGTTTCCTTTTGTCTTCCACATGGCAACCTCATTATTTATGCACTCACATTAAGCGAAGCCCCGGGAATGCTCTTACCTTCATGAACCCTAAGTTTTGATCCAATGAGCGTATAAAGAAAATTCTGCACATCCTGAAGATCCATCATCACTTTTTCTTGAATCTCGGCCTGTTTCACTTCCTGAGGAGTTTTCATGGCCGGAAGGGCATTAGCGGTTTCTTCCGCCGGCAAATTCATTACGGCTTGATAGTTGCCCGAATAGGTGTTGGTATAAGCAGTGTTGACTTCCATTTCAACAACCTCCTTCCTTGGATTGTATCTACTAACAATTTCGGTATATTAAAAATTTTTGATAATAGAAAAATAAAAAAAATTACTATTTATTGCCGATAGTATCTTTAATATTGTCTAAAAAAATACTGTTTCCCAAAATCAATTTTCTTCCTTTTTTTAGTTGAAAAAAAGATAAATATGACTATGCTGGCGCACACAATCTAAGCGGAAGGTACTATGCGAAATAATAAAATCTTATTCAATCTTTACCAGGTCTACAAGTACATTGTGTATCTGCCATTTCTGGCCATTTCAACGACCGTGTGTGGAATAGTGGCAGCGGTCCTGGCCATTGCCGTGCATCCCAAAATCGGCACTGTCATGGGGATCATCTGGGCCCGCCTCAATGCCTACATGACACCCATGTTCGTGAAGGTGATCGGGAAGAAAAATATCGATAAAAACCAATCGTATATCATCATTTCAAATCACCAGAGCCAGTTCGATATTTTCCTCCTCTACGGCTGGATTCCCGTAGACTTCAAATGGGTGATGAAGATAGAACTCCGGCAAATTCCCTTTCTCGGATACTCATGTTATAAAATCGGGCATGTTTTCATCGACCGCTCCAATTCCCAGGCCGCAATTGATTCCATCAATGAAGCCAAAAAAAGCATCACGGGAGGGACCAGCATAATTTTCTTTCCCGAGGGACACCGAAGCTCCGACGGCAGGCTCCTGGAATTCAAAAAGGGCGCCTTCAAATTCGCCCTGGATATGAACCTTCCCCTGCTGCCTGTTACCATCATCGGAACAAAAGATGTGCTTCCCAGCAACACCATGGCACTCTTCCCGGGAAAAGCCAAACTGATCATCCATCCCCCCATCGAAGTGACGGGTTACAACGAGGACAACATCCAGGTCCTCATGGACAAAGCGAGGGATTCCATCCAGAAGGGCTTCGATGAGCACCATTCATGAAAAGGGACCCACAGGATCTTCTGCAGACCGGCCGTGACGCCCTGTCAGGCCTTTCCTGTGAATACGCCGAAATCCGGATTTCATGTGGATCAGGTACATCGATTTCTCTTTCTGGCGATGATATAGATTCCTTTTCCACCGGTGAATCAATCGGCGGCTCTGTCCGGGTGCTGAAAGACGGAGCGTGGGGATTCGTCTCATTCAATGATTTCTCCGAAATCAAACGTTTCGCCCGCCGTGCCATGGAACTGGCATTGCAAATAGCGGGAAGTGAAAAATCTTCCGTAGCCCCATATGGGCCGGTCCGGCGGCGATTCAGCACCGGGGCGGGGAAAAACATCAATGATATATCGATCGACGAAAAATTCCAGCTCATCCGCTCATATAATAACATACTGAAATCGTCGCCCGACATTCAGACGACGCGCGCAATTTACCGAGATACTGTTTCACAGTACATTCTGCTCAATACCGAGGGATCGGAAATCATTTACAACCGTTCCTATTGCGGTGTCTCGCTCAGTTCAATAGCCAGGAGCGGTTCCGTTATTCAGCCCTTTCACAACTCCATTTCGGGATACGGCGGATACGAAATCGTTGAAGACCGCGAGGAAATAGCCGAGGAAGTAGTCAGGACAGCCGTTGATCTGCTCAAGGCCGAAGCGGCTCCCGGCGGCACCTGCGCCGTCATTGTTGATCCCAAGCTGGCCGGCGTATTCATTCACGAGGCCTTCGGTCATCTTTCCGAGGCCGATTTCATCCATGAAAATGAGGAAATGCGGAGGGTGATGGTCCTGGGCAGGCAATTCGGCCCCGAAGGCCTGAATGTCTATGATGACGGCAGCCTGGCCCATCTCCCGGGTTACACGCCCTTCGACGATGAAGGGGTCCTTCCTGAAAAAACGGCCCTTATATCAGGGGGGATGCTCACCGGCAGGCTCCATTCCCGTGAAACGGCAGCCAGGATGAATGAAAATCCCACGGGAAACGGCCGGGCCATTAACGTCATGCGGCAGCCCATTGTAAGAATGACCAACACCTATATCGACAAAGGACCTTACAGTAAAGAAGATATCTTTTCAGCCGTTGACCGGGGTATCTACGCCATCGATGTCATCGGAGGTCAGACCAACCTGGAGATGTTCACCTTTACCTCGGGATTCGGTTTTGAAATTAAAAACGGCAAACGGGGAAAAATGTACCGCGACATACAGCTCTCGGGCAATGTCTTCCAGACCCTTAAAAATATAAAAATGATCGGGAACGATCTCCAGATGTTCGGCGGCCTCGGCGGCTGCGGCAAGGGGGGACAGAGCCCCCTGCCCGTATCATTCGGAGGGCCCCACATGCTGATAGAAGAGGTTCTTATCGGGGGCAAGCAATGATCGACTCCCTCATTAAAAAGCTTCCGGATACGGTAAATTGGTTCGATATCCTCTCAACTGAGGGAACCAGCACCTCCATTTCATTCAAGAACAACCGGCTCCATTCTCTCAATGAAAAACAGAACAGCGGTTCAGGCATACGGATCAACATTGATAACCGAACCGGTTTCTCTTACACCAACGACAGTTCAAATATGGACGGTATTATAGAAAGGGCCCTGGCCATGGCCTCATATGGCGATCAGGAAGGGTTCCTCCTCCCCGGTCCCGCCCCCGCCGCTTTTGAACCCTTTGATGAGAAAATCAGTTTATTTGACACCAGGGATGAAATAGAAAAGGGAAACAACGTCATTGCCGACATCCTGGCGCGTTATCCCAAGGCCAATATAGATGTGAGCATGGGCGCGTCCCTGGGACTGACCCGCATCGTCAATTCCAGTGGCTTTAATGCAACATATAGAAATTCCTTTTACTCCCTGTCCGTATCTATCACGGTCATACAGGACGACGGGACAAAAATAGATGTGTGGGACAGCATCTCGTCCATGTCTCCCCGGGACTGCGACGAAATCCCGGGCAGACTTCTTGAGCGGATACGGCTGGCTGAAAACACCCGCTCCGCCGAGAGCGGTAAAATTCCCGTCATACTTACACCACGGGCCTTTTCCCGGCTCCTGGGAATAGTGGCCTCGGGTCTCGACGCCAGATCCGTATACCGCGGCATATCCCCCTTTAGCGGAAAAACCGGCGAGAAGTTTTTCAATGAAGGATTTACCCTCACCGATGATCCCACTGCCCTCGATTCCCCCTACAGCTATCCTTTCGACGATGAGGGTGTTCCCGGCCTGCGAAAAGACCTTATCAGGAGCGGTATCATTGAAAATTTTGTGACCGATCTGAAGCATGCCGAAAAGCTTGGGCTCATTCCCGGCGGAAACGCGTCACGGGGATACGCCTCCCTGCCGTCACCTTCCTTCAGCAGCATCATCATAGGAGAAGGAACTGCATCCATGGAAAGCATGCTCCGGGATATGGGACGCGGCATCCTGGTGGAACAGTTTATCGGACTGGGACAGTCCAACACGCTGACCGGTGACTTTTCCGGAAACCTGGACCTGGCCTACCTGGTGGAAAACGGGGAAATAACGGGAAGGGTCAAAGACTGTGTGCTGGCCGACAATATTTTCTCTCTTCTGGGCGGTGAACTGGTTCTGAGCAGTGAACGGGAGCAGACCGGCTCCGTGCTCTCCCCCTTTGCCTTTTTTCCCGCCGTCAACTATACTAGATAAGGACGTATGTCTGTGGCAATCATGCCGGCGCGGAGGGCCGCCTGCAAACCGGCGTCACCGTCCTCGAAAACCTGACACCGGTGAGGAGCCGTTCCCATGAGTTCCGCGCAGCGAAGAAATGTTTCCGGCTCCGGTTTATGTCGTTCAACATCATCGGCGGCGACAAGAATTGGAAAATATTCATTAAGACCGGCGGCCTCCATAATGCGCTGTGCCATAACTCTCCGGGAACCCGTTCCTATGGACATGGGCTTTGCCCCGGCATATTTTTCCACAATGGCAAAAACCGGTTCAATGACCCTGACCCGGTCTATCATGGTCATGAAGGCCTCTTCCTTCAGGCGGACCGTTTCCCGGGGATCCAGGTTCCAGCCCAGGCGTTCGTTGATGAGCAGGGTTATTTTCCCCGTTGGAATGCCGGCATATTCATAAAAAAGGTATTCAGGATAGTCATGGCCCTGGGCTGCCACGGCCTCCTTCCAGGCGACAAGATGGAGGGGCATGGAGTCAACCAGGGTTCCGTCCAGGTCAAAGATGAGGCCCTGCACATCCTGCAAAACCGGAATATCAATGCTCTTACTGTTCATAATGCTGCTCATTTATCCTCACCGGCACGCCATGTCTCCCATAGATCGGGTGTATACCCCACGGAGGCGTGGGAACCAAACCGCACAACAGGTGTTTTTATAAGGCGAGGATCATCAAGGATGGTTTCTTCGATATCATGACGTATATGGGCGAGACCCCGGTCAGTATATGCCTTGCAGTCCCTGTCGATCAGGTTCTCCAACGGTACTGACCGCTTTACATTCTGCAGCTCGCCCCTGCTCATGGCCTTCTGCGCGAGGTCGACAAAATGAGGCTGGGTGCCCCGTTCCTTGAAATAACGCAGGGCCTTCTGGGTGTCGCGACATTTTTTAGTGCCGAATATCTGTATGTTCATCTTATTCTCAGTAAAACAATTGTTCAATGCATGAGCATTATTGGCTATATATCTGATGCTGCTGGTAATGGAGAAAAAACAATCAGAGAAGGACCGACCGGTCCTTAGAAGGGCTTTCAGCCCCCGCCCGAATGCGAGCACTGATGTGATGACGAGTGGCTTGCAAAGGCTGACATCAGTTTCTCGGTTTTTGATGATTGACATTGCGGGCATTGGGCTTTGAAATCTCCCATCTTCCGCAATTCGGAAAAGGCGTGTCCGCAGGCATTGCATTTAAATTCATAGATTGGCATGGCAAACCTTATTTATTTAGTTTTTTAGAAATTGCTAATATTCTATAACTCTGACAATTGTCAATCTTTTTCTAAAAAAATAAAATGTCAAGAATGATCATGATCATGATCGTGGTCATGATCATGATCATAATGTTCCAGGGCAGTCAGGGTCAACTCACCCTTTTTAACGTTTTTCAGTGAACATAATTTATCGGCGATTGCTTTTACATCTCCCGTTTTCCCGCGCAGAATAAGGACCTCGAGGCAGTTATGCTCGTCGAGATGAATATGCGTCGCCGAGACTATGCTTTTGAAATACTGGTGCTGTATTTCGTTGAGTTTATCGGAAATCTCCCTGACTTCATGGCTGTAGACCAGGGTCAGCGTGCCGATAGATTCCGATTCCGGGTCCGCGATCTCATTGTTATCCAGCATATAACGGATGAGGTCCCGTATGGCTTCGGACCTGTTGACATATCCCTTTTCCTCTATGAGATTATCGAATTTTTGTAACAGTCTGTCATCGATGGAAACACCGAATCTGGTAATATTATGCATGCATCCCCTCCGAGCATCATCAGACAGGAAGCCCTTCAGAATATCCGGGCCCCGGTCACGGTATATTCAGCATTACAGCGACTGAAGCCGCTTTTCCAACCACTGAATCCAGGGCGCCAGGTTCGGCCCCTTCGTACAGGACATTTCAAAAAGCGGAATGGAGGCGTTAAGATTTTTTACATCCTCCAGGAAAGACGCCCTGTTAAAATTTGTATATTGTTCCAGATCAGTCTTGTTCAGAATGACGGCCTCGGACTCCCTGAAAAGCAGGGGATACTTAGCCGGCTTATCATCGCCCTCGGTCACGCTGATTATGGCAATCTTGGCATGCTCCCCGATGTCGAATTCCGCGGGACATACCAGGTTGCCCACGTTCTCAATGAATATCATATCAAGGGAATCGAGGTCGAAGCCATTCAGAGACTGCTCGATGCTCAGGGCCTCGAGATGACATGCTCCGTCGGTATTGATGAGAGTGATGGGGACCTCATACTTCTGAAGACGGCGCGCGTCGCGGTCCGTGGCCACATCGCCCTCGATGACAGCCACCTTGTATTTTTTATTCAGCTCCTCGATGGTCTTTTCCAGGATGGTGGTTTTTCCGGCGCCGGGAGAACCGATGAGATTGACCATGAGGACCTTTTTCTGCTTCAAAAGTGCCCTGAGCTCTCCGGCCTTCTCGGCATTAGCACCGAAAATATTTTTCATTACAGTTATTTCCATATCAGTTTTCTCCTTCAATCTGTTTGATCAGCAGTTCCTGTCCTTCCACCAGGTCCAGCTCCACTGCCTCACATTTGGGACAGATGTATACATGTTCATCAACGGTGAACTGATGTCCACAGGACCTGCATTGCATTTTTATGGGGACAAATTCCAACTGCAGTTCCGCGCCTTCGGCAATTGTGCCCTTTGTTATAGCTTCAAAGGCCATTTCCATGGCCACGGGCACCACCTGGCGCATTTTCCCCACGATGAGGCTCACCCTGTATACCTTTACCAGGCTATTTTCTCTGGCAACCTCTTCGATAATATCATAGAGGCTGCTTACTATTGAAAATTCATGCATTACCTGTTATCCTGACTCCGTGATCCTGGATTAAAAAACATCCGTGCCATGATTATTTTATTTTTAGCACAACGTATCCACTTTGACAAGACAGCAATAAAAGTCTATAAGAAAATTTCAAAATAGTAAAAATCCCACATGTATAAAATGAGCATTATTATAGAGACAACGGTTCCCTCTATTGACATAGCCTGTGGCCCGTGATAAAATTGTATAGCGATATGCGGTAATAATGCGTCATAACGTTTATGTGCAAGCATCTATATCAGCGATACGGTATGGGAAACTCAGACGGTCGGAAAAAGAACATCTCAAAAAAGAAATCGCTTCCCGATGAGACCAATAATCTCACGGGGATCATCAACGACCTGTCCTTCAGCGGCACCGCTATTCATGACAGGGGAATTATCATTGATGTAAACGATGTTTTTTGCCGCATTACCGGTTACAGCCGTGAAGAACTTATCGGTGCCAGCGGTTTAATCGTTATTCCTCCACGGCATCATGAATTTGTAAAGAATTCAATCACATCAAATAAAAACGATAGGTTCATCACACAACTCCTGCGCAGGGACGGCACTATTATCGATATTGAAGTGCAGAGAAAACCCATTAAGTATCAGGGCAAAATGTTGTCGCTAGTGGAATTCCACGATATCTCGTTAATACAGAAGATAAATGAAGAACTCAGGGAAAGTGAAAATAAATTCAGGCTTCTTTTTGAGAACATGATCGAGGGTGTGGCTCTCCATGAACTGGTTTATGACACTGACGGCATGCCGAAAGACTACCGTATTATTGAAGTCAATCCGGCCTTTGAAGATCATACCGGCATGACCGCAACCCAGGCCCGGGGATCCCTGGCCACGGCTTTTTATGGCACCGGTGAGGCTCCCTATCTTGATGAATATGCCAATGTTGTTAAAAGTAAAACCCCCTTCAGTTTTGAGACCTATTTCACCCCTCAGAAAAAGCATTTTAAAATATCCTCCTTCCCCTTGAGCGCCACACGTTTTGCCACGGTTTTCGAAGATATAACGGACTATAAAACCATCATGGAAAACCTCAGGATCAGCCAGGAACGCCTGAACCTGGCGCTGGAGGCGTCATCGGATGCCATATGGGACTGGGACCTGACTTCCAATACACTCTATTTCAGTCCTCAATGGTTCACCATGCTGGGCTATGAAGCCGACGAATATGAGACTTCCTATGACACCTGGAAGAGTCTCCTGCATCCCGATGATGTTTCCCAGGCCGAGGAGGAAGTGCATAAAACAATTTCCTCACGCAACTTACCCTACAACATTGAGTTCCGCATGAAAACAAAAGACAACCAATGGAAATGGATACTGGACCGGGGCAAGGTGGTTGAATATGACGAGAATGGCACTCCCCTGCGCTTTATCGGCACCCACACGGACCTCACGGAAATAAAAAGAGTCGAAGAGGAGAAGGCCCTCGTTGAACGGCAGCTCTTCCAGGCCCAGAAAATGGAAGCCATCGGCACACTGGCCGGGGGTCTGGCCCACGACTTCAACAATGTGCTGGGGGCCATGAAGGGCAGCCTGGATATCATGGAAACCTATCTCGGAAAGGAAAGTCTCAACAACGCCGACAAAATATTTAAATACCTGGGAACGGCCCAGTCCTCGTCACAGAGGGCGGCGGACATCATCAAAGATCTCATGGCGCTGTCACGCCTGGAAAAAGAACGCCACAATCCCGTTGAAATCAACCTCGCCCTGAAGCACATACTCCAAATCGCCAAAAACAGCTTTCCAAAATCCGTCAACCTTGATTTTCAATTCACTGAAAGCCCGATCTATGTCATGGGAGACCCGACCCAACTGGAGCAGGTGTTCCTGAATCTCTGCGTAAATGCCTCCCATGCCATGACATTAATGCGGCCCGAAAATGACAGGGAGGGAGGTAACCTTAATATCAGTATCGATATACTCCACGCCGACGATGATTTCATACGAAATCATCCAGCTGCCCGGGCCGGAGAAACCTACACGGAGATAACAGTTTCCGACTCCGGTGTGGGTATAAATGATGATGATAAAAAAAGGATTTTCGAGCCCTTCTTCACCACCAAGGACAAGGACCAGGGAACCGGTCTCGGTCTGTCCATGGTATACAACATCGTCACATCCCATGATGGATTCCTGGGAGTATACTCCGAATCGGGACAGGGAACATCAATAAAGGTTTATCTCCCCCGGTTTACTGCCGACGATTCAGTCCTCAGACCGGCCAAAGAGACCAGGATATTCAGCGGAACCGGGAACATCCTGGTCATTGATGACGAGGAAAATATTCTGTCCGTGGCGCAGGAATTCCTTTCACAGTTCGGCTACACCACGATCCTGGCCCCGGGCCCACTGGAGGGACTGGATATCTACCGCAGAGATCATAGCGGCATCGACGCCGTAATCCTGGACCTGTCAATGCCGGTTATGTCGGGATATGATGTCTTCCTGGAATTGAGGAAGATCAATCCCCATGTTAAAGTCCTTTTATCCTCAGGTTTTTCCCACGACACCAGGGTAGGAAAACTGCTAAAAGAAGGGGCCACAGGATTCATCGCCAAGCCCTATTCCCGATCCATGCTGTCAGAAAAAATCAAAGACGTCCTGAAATAAAAAAAGGCCGCCCGTTATGGACAGCCTTTTTTTTCTATTTCAGGTAAAACCTGTCAGCACACTTTAAAAGTTCCTATTTCCTTATCGCCTTCAACAACGTGAACGGCACAGGCGATACAGGGATCGAATGACCTGACGACCCTCGCAGCCTCAATAGGATTGTTATTGTCGGCAATGGGAGTGCCCATCAATGCTTCCTCAACCGGTCCCTTTACGCCCCGGTCATCACGGGGTCCGCAGAACCAGGTTGTGGGAACAACACACTGATAGTTCTCGATCTTTTTGCCTTTAACAACGATCCAGTGTCCAAGAGCTCCCCTGGGTGCCTCGGTGATACCCTCACCTTCGCCCACATCGGGAATGTCATAGGTCGATCTGGGCGCTCCGCCTTTTTCCAGTTCATCGAGCCAGCCATAGGCCTGCTTGGCGATAAGCTTACACTCGATCAGACGTGAAGCGTGACGACCCAGCACTGAGAAGGCAGCGGGAACGTCGGCATGAAAAATCTTCAGAACCGCATCGAGCTCATTTTTAACAGCTTTGTTCCCTGAAAGATAGGCAACGGCAACACGCGCAAGCGGACCCACTTCCATGGGAGCTTCGTTATATCTCGGAGCCTTGAGCCATGTATAGGCGCCGCCCTTCCTGGGATCGGGATTTGTCTCTCCCTTGAGAGGATGAAGATTGGACCCGGAATTATAGCGGGAGTATTTGACCTGCTCCCTTATTTTTGCCGAATCAAATTTTTCCAGCTTGGCGCCGCCGTAAACGACACCCTGCTCGAACATGTATTCCTTGCGGTCTTCGTCCTTGTCGAACACACCGTAGGAAAGGAAGTTGCTGTATTTACCAAGAGTAAAGTATTCCGGGAATGTTTTAGCCACGGCGATGATGTGGTCGGTATATGTTGTGTTAACAAACTTTTCCACTTCCTTCAGGAGCTTTTTGTACTCCCTGATATTGGAAGACGTGGGAACCTGGGTAACACCGCCGGGAACGAGCCCGATAGCGTGGGGAACGCGTCCACCGAAGAGGGTTACCATCTTGTGAGCCTTCATCCTGATATCCAGGGCCTTTACGTAGCCGGCTATCGCGCTGATGTTGGTTTCCACATCCTTGATATAGAATCCGCCGCCGTCAAGTCCACCGTATCTGGGGAGGAAGGGGCCGACCGTGGATATGGCATCAACCCTGCCCTTCTTCACCTGAAGCTCGTTCTTTGCCCACTCCTTCAGTTTGACAAGACCGGCATCGGAGCCCTTGTACTGAAGAATTGCCGTAATGTCGACGAAGTCCAGAGCGGCAAGATGATAGAAATGCAGTATATGAGACTGCAGATAGTTCGCCGCCAGAATAAGATTCCTGAGAATCCGTCCGTTTTTGTTCGGTTTGATTCCGAAGGCGTCATCGAGACATTTGCTGGACGCCAGACCGTGGGAAATGGGACAGACACCACAAATCCTCTGGGTAATCTGGTTGGCATCAACGGGGTTTCTTCCCTTAAGAATCATCTCAAAGCCACGGAACATGTCACCCCGGCTCTTTGCATCAACAACCTTTCCATTTTGTACATCCAGTTCTATGGAGAGATGACCTTCTATCCTGGTAATGGGATCAAGCAATACTTTAGCCATTGATGACACCTCCATCTTTCAATTTGAGTATTGTATCTCGAACTTCCTGGTGTTCGATTTTATTAATTTCATCGAGGCTCGCGCTGAGATGTTTATAAATGCCGCGTTTGCCGTAATCGGGGAAGACGTTTTCAGTACAGCCGATACATCCGGCGCCGCTCTGGGTGCATGAATTAGTTCCATCCAACCATTTCCTGGTGGGGATATCACATCCCGAATCCATACCGAGGCAGCCCAGGTTGTAAAGGCATCCCTCATCACCCCAATGCTTCGCGAATCTTCCCATCTTGTAGTAGCTGAGACGCTCGCACTGCTCGTGTACTGTTTTTCCGTAATACATGAGAGGCCTGTTCTGCTCGTCCAGGGCAGGAATGCCCTTCAGAAGCACGTGCAGCAGTGTTCCCACGATCCAGTCCGGATGGGGAGGACAGCCGCCGATATTGATGATGGTTTTATCCGGGAGAATTTCCGCCAGGGCTTTTGCGCCTGTGGGATTATCTCCCGTGGCCCTGATCTCGGCGCCGGGTATGCCGCCGCCCGTGGCGCAGGTTCCCACGGCAACGACCGCGATGGCGTTTTTGCCCAGTTCCTCGACCCATGTGCGGGCACCCACGGGTCGTCCGTTAAGTTCGCCCACAGTGCAATATGATTCGTCCTTCGTCGGTATTGATCCCTCGACGATAAGAACGAAATCCTTTCTGTTCTTCTTAACCGCTTCTTCAAGAACATTGATGGCCACATCTCCCGTGGCCCCCATCAGTGTCTGGTGATAATTAAGACTGATATATTCAGTAATCACCGAAACGATATCAGGGTTTACCTTATTCAATAATGATACAGAACATCCTGAACACGACTGAGCCTGTATCCAGATGACAGGTGTTCTGGCCGAGGCTTTTTCTATGGCCTTTTTACATCCCTGCAGAATGACACCGGGAAATGCAAAAGCTGCTGTTGTGCCGCCCATGATTTTCAGGAAATCCCGCCTGTTTAATGACATAAAATCCTCCTTTTTTAATGAGTTGCCGCTTCAAGAATCAGCTCGACAACCCGTGGTATAGATTTCTTTACAGAATCACTGGTACCTATCTCCAGCGTTTGTATATCTTCGGGCACGATCCCTATTATCTCGATGACCGGATCGTCTCCCATTAGTTGCAGGTGTCTGATGAGCTCCTTGACCCCCACTTCATGCAATGAAAACTTTTCTTTTGACTGCGCCAGATGTTCGGGAGTAAATCGGTAAACACTGCCCGGGACATCATCAACTTTCAGCGCATCAACGATGATTATTTTTTTTCTGCCTTTCATGATGGGCACCAGATCATAGCCGGCTGTTCCACCATCAACAATTTCCACGTACCGGGGAACCGTTGTTCCGGTTTCGTTCATGTAATTCACGACATGAACACCCACGCCGTCATCCTTTTGAAGGAGATTGCCGATTCCCAGTACAAGTACATCACACAATACAGTTTGCATATCCCGTGTTGCCATTAATGACATTCAAAACACTGCTGCGGACCGTCCTTCTTTGCGATATGACAGTCAACGCAGAGGCCATGCATGGTTTCATAGCCGTTATCGCCCTTATGACAGACTGCACACTGCTTTATCCTGTCGGCATTGGCATTCTTGTGATGGCAGTCAATACATTTCATGCCCATATCCTCGTGGGTCTTATGGGAGAAGGTAACGACGCCGAGCTGGCTCTTCATGGGAGAAATACCATCAGCAGCTACGGCAAATTTTGTGGTTTTGGTAATGGTCACCATGTTAGGATATTTCCCCCCCGCATCCCAGGGGTCCAGGCTGCAGGCCGTACTTATAAGTATGAGTATAGCGGTTATGGCCGCCGGTACACGACGATGAAGTCTCACGGTTCTCCTCCATTTATTTTTTTTGCGGTTATCCGCATTTTATGTGCAAGAGTGGTGCTACGAAATCACCAATGATACCAATAGTGTTTTTGGATTTTGCGGGCAAATAGACGGGATTATGTTAAATAACGAAAATTGAATATTCATATACCGGACATTGTTTTTGTCAATCTTTTTGCGAGAAAATCCTAAATTTAAGAACATCTAAATCAATCCAGTAATACTTCAATCCTTTTTTATTATTTTTTGTAATTTTTTGTAATTTTTGTCACAAGAAGACAGACATTGCGTATTTATTCCCTGTCTGCATGTACTGCCTGAATATCCAGACTCCAGCAACAGTATACGACACGCCATGGCTTATTTCCAAAAAAAAAATAAGGTGGGAGAAAAATGTTTTTCCAGGCCGGTGGTCCAGTCAGTGCGCCTCCTCCCAGTTGTTTCCCCATCCCGTGTCCACCACGATGGGTACCTGAAGATCCAGTGCGTGCTCCATCTTGTCCACCACGATGGATTCCACCTCGACCTTCTCGTCTTCGTGGACCTCGAAAACCAGTTCATCGTGAACCTGCATGATCATGCGGGACCTTAGCCCCTTCTTATTGAACTCTCCTGCGATGTTAATCATGGCAATCTTTATCATATCGGCTGATGTTCCCTGGATAGGGGTATTGATCGCAACCCTCTCGGCCCCCTCACGCCTGAAGACCGTGTCGGACCCTATATCGGGGATGAGCCTTTTTCGTCCAAGAAGGGTTTTCACATATCCATGCTCCCTGGCGAAGGCGATTGTGTCGTCCATGTATTTTCTGAAACCGGGATAGGTTTCAAAATATCGCCGTATGAATTCGGCCGCCTCCTTAAAGTCTATCTCGGCCTGCTGTGAAAGACCATAAGGAGATACGCCGTAGATGGTGGCGAAATTGACAACCTTGGCCTTCCTGCGCATGTCGGGAGTCACGGCGTCTATTGCGCATCCGAAGACCGACGAGGCAGTCAGGCTGTGAATATCAATGCCCTCCTTGAAGGCCCTGATCATATTTTCATCCATGGAAAGGTGGGCTGCCAGCCGCAGTTCTATCTGCGAATAATCGGCCGCCAGCATGACGAAGCCCGGTTCAGCCGTGAATCCCTTGCGAATATTCTTGCCGAAATCATCGCGCACCGGTATATTCTGCAGATTGGGGTCCGACGAGGAAAGTCGTCCCGTGGCCACAACGGTCTGGTTGTACGATGTGTGTATCCTGCCGGTTTTCGGGTTTATAAGCTTCGGCAGAGTGTCGATATAGGTGCTCTTGAGTTTACTCAGGGTCCGGTACGCGATCAGGTTATCGACAATGGCGTGATGGCCCCGAAGAGACTCCAGGACAGTTATATCCGTTGAAAAGCCCGTCTTGGTCTTTTTCACGGGCTTGAGCCCCAGCTTCTCGAAAAGTATGGCCGCCAGCTCGCGCGTTGAATTAATATTGAAGGTCTGGCCCGCTTCATGGTAGATATTCTCTTCAACCTCGGCAAGCATGGCATCGTTCTTCCTGGCTAGACCGGAAAAATATTCCGCATCGATTTTCACGCCCGCCTGTTCCATGTCGGCAAGAATGGTTACCAGCTTCATCTCCACGTCGAAAAAAAGACTCTCCAGTTTTTCTTCAGCAAGCTGCCCGCTGAACAGCTTATAGAGACGGTATGTGATATCGGCATCCTCAATTGCATATTCGGCCAGCCTGTCCAGGGGAACCTCCCATACCGGCACGGCATTTTTCCCTGTTCCCGTGAGCTCCTTGAAGGTTATCGTCCGGTAATTGAGATGATGCTCTGCCATGTCGTCAAGATTATGCCGGCGCTCCGTGGGATTGAGAAGATAGGAGGCCACCATGGTATCGAACCAGACCCCCTTGAGCTCAATACCGTTATTTCTGAAAACGATGAGATCATACTTGATATTCTGGCCTATTTTTTTTATCGTCTCATCCTCCAGGAGGGGTTTCAGAAGTTTGATGGACAGGACCGGATCGGGATACTCTTCACTGAAAAGTCCCCGGCTCTGCATGGGAACATACCAGCCGGCACGTTCCTCTACCGAAAAGGACATGCCCACCAGTTCGGCCTCAACGGGTGATATGGAGGTGGTCTCCGTATCGACGGAGACCTCCCGGGCCTTCTCTATGGCAGAAACAAGGTCCCTGAGATCGGCCTCGCTGCGGACAATACGGTAATCCTTTTTCCCCGTAGTGGCATTGGCGGCAGGTTTTATCTCATCACTGCCGAAAAAATCACGGATGATACCGTTCATCTCCATGGAGCCGAAATATTCCCTGGCCTTATCGGACCGGATATCGGGAAGAGCATGGCTGTCCAGTTCCCCCGGTATCTCAACATCGCGCCTGATGGTAACCAGGTCCCTGCTCAGGAAGGCCATGTCATGGTCGTGAACGAGTTGCTCCTTCACCTTCCCTTTCAGGTCATCGATGTGCGCATAGATGTTTTCCAGTGTGCCATATTCAGTTATGAGCTTCAGGGCCGTCTTCTCGCCGATCCCCTTAACGCCGGGAATATTGTCCGATGAATCACCCGTGAGGGCCATATAGTCGATGACCTGGCCAGGACGTATCCCCAGTTTTTCCTCCACGGCCTTTTCATCGTAAATTTCATATTCGGTTATGCCCTTTTTATTGGCATAGATGAGCACATTCTCCCTCACGAGCTGGTAGGCATCCTTGTCACCCGTGACTAGAACAACCTCAGTTTCGCCCCGGGCGTACTTTTCCACGATGGTCCCCAGAATGTCATCGGCCTCGTAATCGGGATGCTCCAGCGTTTCTATCCCCATGACCGCCACCATGTCCTTTATCTCGCCGATCTGGCTGCGCAGGTCGTCGGGCATCTTCTCACGATTGGCCTTGTATTCGGCATACATACCGAACCTGAAGGATTTTTTCGGTGGATCAAAGGCAACGACTATATAGTCGGGCTTCTGTTCATCCATCAGTTTATACAGCATGCGGGCAAAGCCGAAAATGGCCGATACATTCTGGCCCCGGGAATTTGTCAGTGGGTTTTTCAGGAAGGCGAAGTAAGCCCGGTAACACAGGGCATGGCCGTCGATAACAAAGAGTCTTTTCTTCACGGGTATTCTCCTCAGCAAATTAAAAAAAAGCAGTGTGGTTTACTTTATGATTTTGTCCAGCTTTTCGCCGAGTTCATCGATCTTTTTCTTAAGATCATTGAATTCATCCTTTGATACAAAACCCAGCTTGCCGGAAAAATCCTTCAGATTCTGTTTCGCTTTTTCCACTTCCTCATCCAGTTTCGTTTTCATGGTTTCTTTCTTCTGCTGGATCTTCTCCTCGAATTCCTTGTACCGTTCATCACGCTTCTGCTTGAAATCATCGGCCTTTTGTTCGATCTCCTCACCGGCCGAAAACAACAATATGGCGATATCCTTTAAAAAATTTCCCATAATTACCTCCCCTTTTATAGTATCAATATATATGATCCCATGTTTATTAAAAGTTACAGCATGACCTATTGTACAACAACCATATGACGATTTCAATTCAATAATATCCATGCAGAAACTCAAGGTGAAGTGCGATGCGGGCTTTATAAAACACGCCTACAACCTGACCCTCATCGGAGAGTCAAACGGGCTATCAGTTCGCCGTGATGCGGATATCGGGCCAGCAGGAATTCCCTGTCACCCAGTTCAAAATCGCTGAAATCAAAACCGGGCATCACGGAGCACCCCATCAACGCGTATCCGCTTTCGTCCACAACTTCCGCTGCGAACCAGGTATTCTTTCGTATGACAACCTGGAATGATTCCTCTTCGGTCATGCAGCCACCCAGGCGGTGGGCGGCATATACACCCTTTTCATCAATGCAGTGGACAACCAGCGGGGAACCGCTGTAGAAATGCCATATCTCATCGGATTTGAGGCGGTGAAAATGGGAATATTCCGCTGACGGCAGAAGAAAATAAATGGAGGTGCCGAAGGCCCGGCTCCCGGAATAGCGAGACGGGAGAGCCTCACCGGCAATGGTTTCATCGGAGCGGTATATCTCCCGGTAGTATCCCCCTTCGGGGTGCCTCACCAGACCGAGATTTTCGACAATATCCCGCCATTCCATCTCATCGCCTATATATTCCTTGTCTGTTTCAGCCTGTTCAGCTCGCTGATCTTGCCGATGAGTATCTCATCGGTTTTTGCCAGTCTCTGGGCCAGCATGTGGACCATCTTCGCCGCGAATACGGGATTCTTCAGAAGAAGGGCCTTGAGCTGTTCTTCGTTGTCTATTTTCAGCAGTTTAATATTCCCCAGGGCCGTTGCCGTGGCACTCCTGGGCTTGCTGGTAAAAAGCGATATCTCGCCGAAAAAATCGTTCTTTTTAAGGATAGCCACGACGATGCGTTCGCTTCCATTGGTCAGTGTTATTTCCACTTCACCTTCCAGAATGATATACATGGCCCTGTCCTGCCTGCCCGCTTCGATTATCCTCTCGGAACGCTGGTAGTACGCAATATTGCTTGCCATGACCCCTCCCAATACATCATTGATCTATGGCAGTATCCACAGGAAATTCCTTTTGGCAAGCAAATAGCACGGAATGATGAAAATTTTTTGCGGTCGGAGTTTTTACCGGAATTCCTCATGATGATCCGTGAAAGAACCAGCGAAACATCAAGGGTATTCAATTTATAAAAGGAACAAAGTTCAAGAAAAATTATAATATCTGAATTGTATGATTATTAATTGTATCACATAAATCGTTTACACCGAATACATAGAAAAACCGGAGATATTAAAAAAATCTTTCATAACGCACCTCCCCCGTTCGTGTAATAATATGGACGCATAACAATGATAAATACACCGGAGGACACCCATGCTATCCCAGGCAGTTTCACTGGCCCTGCAGGGCATTGACGCACAGATAATCGAGATCGAGGTGGATATCATCAAGGGGCTCCCCAATTTCACCATAGTGGGGCTTCCCGATTCCACCATCAGGGAATCAAAAGACCGCATCCGATCCGCCGTGGAAAACAGCGGCTATACCTTTCCTCCCCACAACTTCGTGGTAAACCTGGCCCCGGCCGGTTTTAAAAAACAGGGAGCCAACTTCGATCTTCCCGTTGCCGTTTCCATCCTGAAGGCAACGGGCCAGATCGAAATGGCCAATGAGATGATCCCCATGGTGGGTGAACTTTCCCTGGATGGACGCGTCAAGCCTGTTCGGGGCGTCATATCCATGGCCATTACCCTGTACCGTAAGGGATTCCGTTCCTTCATTGTGCCCTACGAGAACCGCCATGAGGCAGCGGCCCTGAAGGAAGTAAGCATATATCCCGTAAAAAGCATACATGAAACACTGGAAGTGCTTAACGGCGCCCACGAGCCTTTTATCAGCGATTCCCCTTCGCCAAGAATGCCGGTCACCATTGATTTCGCCCATGTGCGGGGTCAGGAGACGGCGAAGCGGGCCATGGAGATTGCTGCCGCCGGACACCACAATATCCTCCTGTATGGGGCCCCGGGTTCAGGCAAGACCATGCTGGCGCGCCGCATTATATCCATCCTCCCGGAACTTTCCCGCGATCAGGCCATCGAGACTACCATGATTCATTCCGCCGGGGGAAAACTCACGGGAGAATCGGGCATCATCACCACGCCCCCCTTCTGCGCTCCTCACCACACATCCTCTGACGTGGCCCTCGTGGGCGGCGGACATATTCCCTCCGTGGGTGCCGTGTCCCTGTCCCATAACGGCGTGCTCTTCCTGGACGAGCTGGTGGAATTCAAGCACCACGTTATTCAGGCCCTGCGGCAGCCCCTGGAGGATTATGAAATCACCGTGGCCAGGGCCCATGGGTCATTCACCTTCCCGGCCGACTTTATGCTTATCGCTGCCAGCAATCCCTGCAGTTGCGGTTTTCTTTTCGATAAGGAAAACCGCTGCTCATGCACCCCCCTGCGGATAAAAAACCACTTCCAGAAAATCGCCGGTCCCATTCTGGACCGCATCGATCTGGAGGTACTGGTAAACAGGGTGGACTATAAAAGCCTTATGGAAAAAGGAAACTGTGAAAGCTCGGAGCGTATTCGGGAGAGAGTGGATAGAGCCCGGGGCATACAGGCCCACCGATTTAAAGGAAACGCCACGCGGTATAATTCGCGCATGACCACCGAAGAAACCAGGGAACACTGCCGACTCGATACGGATTCTGAAAAAATACTTGAGCAGGCCCTGAAGTCACTGCGGCTCACGGCGCGCACATATTACAAAATTCTGAAAATCAGCAGAACCATTGCCGACCTCCATGAATGCCCCGTAATAGAAAAAAGCCATGTTCTCGAGGCCCTTTCCTATAAAAATCTTCAACGGAACTATGAGCACTACTAAAAAAGACATTCTACTGTTGCATAATTGCTACACTGTCCATTAATTCCACACTTTCTATAACAAAAACGCTCTCACCTTCCAACAAAAACAAGCATTATGTCTCATTAAAACATTAATATTAAAAATAAAACAGTCTATGCGTATTAATTCTTTGTTTTTAGTAACCATTTTTCATGCTTTAACTATTTATTTACAAAAAATTAACTCAATCTTTATCTTTACAAGCAAAGAAATAGCATTTGGCACAGAACATGCATATTATATCTCCTATACAACTTATTCTGAAAAAATTTATTTCCAAATATACGGAGGAATACCATGAATCAGAGAAATTCCATGAATCAGGCTTACATCAGAATTGGCGAGGAGACCCTGAACCTTGCTCAGTTCATCACAAAAGTGAAAAATTATGATGTTGAGCTGACCAGAGGAGAAATTCTGTCAGTCATCAGGACTGCCCAGGAATTAAGCCCAGCTGATGTTTCTCAAATTCTCAACACTGTCAAGCAGACCTACCACGTCAACATGTCGCTCTAAAAAGCGTTCAGTTTAAACCGCTAAAACATAAAGGACACAGGTGTTCACAGGAATCAATATCCACGTGAAGCACTTGTGTCCATGTCTGCATCCATCCTAACCTGAAACACTGATCCAGAATCAGGCCCGGAACAAAATCAATTGCAGGGCATAGTCATGCACCGCCGGACTTTTTATCCGAGGTCGACACTGCAGTGTGCAAAAATTTCAGGCTTTAATACAGCGTACGGAGTGACCCGGGGATATTTCCCGCAGGACAACAGCATCGCTGAGGCATTCTTCTGTCCTCAGGTGACAACGGGGATAAAACACGCAGCCCTGGGGAATCGATGAAATGGTGGGAACAATACCCGGTATGGTCCTGAGGCGGTCCCTGGTTTCCCCGACACGGGGAATCGCCTCGAAAAGCCCCCTGGTATAGGGGTGCCCGGGGTTGGAGAAAATATCCCCGGTTTTCCCTGTCTCGACAATTTCCCCGGCGTACATAATGGCAATATTGTCGGCGATATTAGCTACAATCCCCAGGTCATGAGTGATCAGCAGGAGAGACATGTTCTTTTTCTGCTGAATTTCAAGAAGGAGGTCCAGGATCTGGGCCTGGATGGTTACGTCCAGGGCCGTGGTAGGCTCATCGGCAATGAGCACCGATGGTGAGGCCGAGAGGGCCATGGCTATCATTACCCGCTGCCGCATGCCGCCGGAAAATTCATGGGGATAGGAGTCAAAACGCTTTTCCGCATTGGGGATCCCCACGAGACCCAGCATTTCAATAGTCAGGTCTCTGGCATCTTTCTTCGCCGCACCGGAATGAAGCATGATACTTTCCGATATCTGAAAGCCTATGGAAAAAACAGGATTGAGCGAGGTCATGGGCTCCTGGAAGATCATGGCGATGTCCTTACCCCGTATGGATCTCACCTCTTCACTGGTCATAGCGACGATATTTCTTCCGCCGTAGATGACTTCTCCCGAAATAATTTCGCCCGGCGGGCTCACAAGCCGCAGGATAGAAAAAGCCGTGACTGACTTTCCACAGCCCGATTCACCCACCAGCCCCAGGGTTTCACCCCGGGCCAGGGAAAAGGATACATCGCGCACGGCCATGACTTCCCTTTCGGAAAGATGAAAGGTCACGCCCAGGTTCCGCACCTGTAGTAATGTATCGATGGCATTTGACATGAAATTCAGGTAATATTCCTGCTGGTCCTGGTCACTTCAAATCCCTCCTTTTCAAGGGATTCCTGCAGGGAATCGATATCTGCATCCCCGGTAAGACATTTATACAGCATGGCATTCTTATATGCAAGCACTTCCGCTTTTCGCACAAATACCACCTCGAGTTTTCCCTGATCGACCTGTTCCGCCCTTTTTTCACTGGTCACGGCAAAGACGATCTTTGCTATCCCGTTCTTTTTGAGCTCGCTGATAAACGTGGTCAGTTCACTGTATACTTTCTGTCCGGCCATTTCATACCCTTCTTATTATTTAGGAACATTCCTTCCCTTGACACGAAGTTCCTGTCCATTGAAATCCATCACATAATACTGGCTGTTCTGCTGATATTTTTCCGCAACCCTGAAACCGCCGCATCCGGCATTGACATAACTGATATTGTCAATTTTACATTCAAAATAACGTTCATTGTCGCCGGAAATAACGGCCTTTACAGGATAGGTCCTGAACAGTCCATGCAATTCCGGACACAGAGGTGCATGCTCCCCGCCCTGCCTGGCCTTTTTCACCAGAAAGTCATGGGTCAGCACAATGATTGCCGCTGTCCTCCGGTTTACTTTCAAATCCCCTTTCAGCCAGTCCAGTACATCGGCGTTAACGGGTGAATCACCTTTCCCCCGTGTTTCCATTACGATAAAATGCGTTGTCCCGTAATTAAAGGAGTAGAAGGCCTTCCTTCCTGTCCGCTGCTCATACACGGTATGAGTATTATTATAGAGATCCATCTCACCGGGGATAGTATAGAGAATCGAATCAAGGCGCCCCATCACGGCAAGGAACCTGTCGAACTGCCGGTTAAGATCCGTTTCACGTATTCCCATCCAGTCATTCCCGCCGTGAATCATATCGCCGGTGTGAACAAGAAAAAGGGGATTTTCACGGTTGATTGACTGAATTGTCCTGACCAGGACATCATCGGACCATTTATAGGGAGAATCAGGATAGGTATTCCCCGTGACGGCAAATCGAAAGGAATCCGGCGCCGGTAGTATCCGGCCCATGGTGCATCGTACTGCTCCCAATACCGGCAGGACCAAAAGTATGCATGCGACGCAATGCCGCAGTGACAGGATAAATCCCTTCCCTGATTTCATAAACAGAAAATTAATCCGGCGTTCACGATCCCTTTTACAACCTCAGAAAATCCGTGGGATGCGCCTGGCAGATTTCCTTCACACTTCCCCGTACGCGTTTCAGCACGGACTCATCCTCCATGTTCTCGCATATGTCGGCGATAAGGGTTCCGATCTTTTTAAAATCGTCCTCTTTCAGACCGCGTGTCGTAAGAGCCGGGCTGCCGAGACGGATACCGCTGGTGACAAAAGGCGATTTATCGTCGAAGGGAACTCCGTTTTTATTGCAGGTAATGCCGGCCTCGTCGAGACGGTTAGCGGCATCCTTGCCCGTGATGTTTTTATTTCGCAGATCCACGAGCATGAGATGATTGTCCGTTCCACCCGAGGTGATGTTGAATCCCCGGGACATGAGCGATTCAGCCAGGACCGCCGCATTCTTTATTACCTGTTTCTGGTAGTCTTTAAACGAAGGCTCCAGCGCTTCCTTGAATGCCACGGCCTTTGCTGCGATACTGTGCATCTGGGGCCCGCCCTGTGTTCCAGGGAAGAGGAATTTGTTGACATCCTTCTCGTACTCTTCCTTTGCAAGAATGACGCCGCCCCGGGGACCGCGAAGGGTCTTGTGGGTGGTCATGGTGACAAAATCGGCCAGGGGAACCGGCGATGGATGAAGACCCGCAGCCACGAGGCCCGCTATATGGGCGATATCCACCATGAGCTTGGCACCAACCTCGCGGGCTATTTCACTGAATTTCTCAAAATCAATTATGCGGGGATATGCCGATGCCCCGGCTATGATCAGTTTCGGTTTATGTTCACGGGCGACCCGGGCCACCTCATCATAATCGATGAGATTGGTGTCGCGGGTAACGCCGTATGATACCACGTTAAAATAGAGGCCCGAGAAATTAACAGGTGAACCGTGGGAAAGATGGCCTCCATGGGAGAGGTTCATCCCCATGTAGGTATCGCCGGGTTTTACCAGCGACATCATGACCGACATATTTGCCTGAGCCCCGCTGTGGGGCTGAACATTGGCATAGTCGGCGCCGAAAAGCTTTTTGATTCTTTCAATGGCCAGGCTTTCCACCTCATCAACGTGGCGGCAACCGTTATAATAACGCTTTCCGGGATACCCCTCGGCATATTTATTTGTCATGGTCGATGACGATGCCTCGAGAACGGCCCGGGAAACATAATTCTCCGAGGCTATGAGAATAAGGCTCTCCTCCTGACGTTTATTTTCATCCTGCAGGATGCGGTACACATCGGAGTCCGTCTGTTTCAGGGAATAATCCTTGTTCATATATGTTCCTCCATTACGATAAATTTCTGGACAGTCAACCCGGGATCAGCCCTGCAAAAAGGCCCGGTTGCGGTTTTTGGAAAGGTTCGATTCCACCATGATGAAATTACGCCATATGTCAATAGAAAATCTCGACGAAAGGAAAATTTCAAACGCAATCCGCCTTAGTTCCGGGTAATTGAAGCCTTTGCCACACCGGTAAGCCCCCCCCGAATTATTCAGAAAAGTCCCCGGCATGTGCTTTCGCCGCCCCCATGGGGGCTCAGAATGTTTTTATTTATGGTCACCGAATATATTAACCCCCTTTGGAGGTGGTGACTGATGGTATGAACCTGAAAAAGTACATACACCGGGGGCCGGGAATACTATAATTGAGAAAAATAACTGGACATAAATGTCATCCAGCCTTTTTATTTGCAGGTATATACCCATGGAGAAAAACAATGCAATTTAAGGAAAAGCTTCCCCTGTACCTTCTGGCCGAAATTACATCGATTCTGAGAGCGGAAAACGGGTGCGCCTGGGACCGGGAGCAGACCAGCCAGTCCCTGAAACCCTACCTCATAGAGGAGTCCTATGAACTCTATGATGCAATTGAGTCAGGCGATGCAGACCATATACGCGAGGAACTTGGTGACCTCCTCTACCAGATTTATGCCCACGCCCAGATAGCCATGGAAGAAAGCCGCTTCACCATCGATGATGTGGCATCGGACATCTCCCGTAAACTGATCCGCCGGCACCCCCACGTTTTCGGAAACGAAGAAGCACGTACATCGGGTGAGGTCATGGAGCAGTGGGAAAAAATAAAAAAGGTGGAAAAGTCTCACCGGGAATCCATTCTTGACGGCGTTCCCAAACACCTGCCGGCCCTGTTGAAGGCCTACCGCATCCAGCAGAAGGCATCGCGTATCGGTTTTGACTGGGAAAAGATCGATGATGTCTTCAAAAAAATCTACGAGGAAATAGACGAGTTCAAAGAAGCCCTGGAGAAAAAGGACATGCACAACATGACCGAGGAGGCCGGGGACCTGCTTTTCAGCATTGTCAACGTGCTTCGCTTCGTGAAAATAAATCCCGAAGAGGCCCTGCAGAAAACCGTGAACAAATTTATCACACGGTTCAGGCACATCGAGAAGCGCACCGGAGAAATGGGCAGGGCCATGGAAGACATGACCCTGAAGGAACTCGACGAACTCTGGGATGAGGCGAAAAGACAGTAATTATGCTTTACAACAAAAAGATAGTGCCCCAGTATTCACTTTGCGAATCGTCAGCTCCGATTCCATGCACTGCGCTTGAAAATATCGAACATAAACATGTTATTCCTGAAGAAGAGGTTATCCCGCTGTGAAAAAAAACAAGGAATTCAATTTTGATCTGAAACAGATCCGCTCATTTCTTGAAATTATCCAGGAAAACAGTTTCACCAAGGCCTCACGGAAACTGAAGATCGGCCAGGCCACTATCAGCCATCACATCAACCTGCTGGAAGAAATGCTGGGCGTTGTACTCATGGAGCGGAGCAGCAAGACTTTTTCCGTCACTCCCGAGGGTAAAATATTCAAGAAATTCGCCGAATCCCTGTTCAGCGATGTTGAAAATCTCAAGCGCGATATGTCCAGGGGAGGCTTCGGCGGCGTGACAAAAATCGCCGCCAGCACCATATCTTCCACCTATATTCTTCCTGATGTAGTGGCCTCATTAAAAAAAGAGGACCCGGAACTCTATTTCTCCATCGAGGCAGCCGACAGCCGCGAGGCCATTGAAATGATAAAGGAAGGAAAAGTTGAACTGGGCATCGTGGGTAAAATGCTCAAGCATCCGTCGTTGAATTACTATCACATCTTCAGTGATGAAATCGTGCTTATCGGCGGGAAAAACTCCCCGGCAAGCATATCACTGCAGGAACTTCCCCATATGCCCCTGATTCAGCGTGAAAATGGTTCGGGCACCAGGGACGCCGCGGAGAAGTGTCTCAACGGGCACGATATTGCCCCGTCAGACCTTTCGGTAGTGTACGAATGTTCCACGTCGGAGGGAGTAAAGGAAGCGGTGATTTCCGGAATCGGCATCGCCTTCATCTCACGACTGGCCATTCAGCGTGAACTCCAGCTGAAATCACTGCGGATAATCGGGCTCAACGGCATAACCATCAACCGGGACTTTTACGCCGTCCATGTAAAAAATCGTCATCTCACCGAGGCTGGACGAAAACTGCTCGGTGAGCTGAAGAAGCTGAAATAGCCGCAGCTGTTTATGAAAAAATCCCCGATTTTTTAAGACTGTCGGATATTTCCTTCATATCCGCTTCGCTCATAGTGCCGCCGCCGAAACGTGTTGCATAGAGCCGGTCCCTGATTTTATCCAGCTCATCACCGGGAACCTTCAGCTTTTTCACCGCCGGTGAGAGTCCGGCTGCATGTCCTAATATCCTGTCCACGGTTTTAAAAAAAAGATCACTGTCCTTTTTGAAAAGGGACGCGGACAGGTCTCTCTCCAGCGATTTCAATACGTCGGACTCCTGTTCCGGCTTCTCTTCTTTTATCGTTTCGCCGCGGGAAATGATACGGTACCGGCGCCTCTCCCATATAACAATACCCGTAATGGAACCGACAACGAGAAGAACAATGATGGCTATATACAGGGGATTGAAATCCACGGAACCCGAAGAGTCGGTGTCAAATCCCATGTGGGGACCGCTCTTTCCTCCGCCTTTCACCTCAAGGAGAATATCCCCGGTCTTCAGAGTATGATACGATTTATCGGCGGGATTGAAATAGGGAAAAATAAATCTCCCGGCATTAACCGATCCTTCCCTTTCCGGTATGACCGTGACAGTGAAGGTCACCTTCCCTTTCAGCGTATCTCCCGATACGGAGATATCCTTCTCCCCTTCTTCCACAAGAACACGCACATCCCTGTCGCCGCCCTCATGCAGGGGTTTGGCCACAAGGTACAGGCTGCCCTCGCCTTCAATAGTAATCGTTGCCCGCTTCTCATTGAAGGCTTTCAGGGTTTCCCTGTCGTAATCAAGCTTCATGGTGAAGGTGCCCACGTTTCCCGGGAAATCAGCGGGCTTCCCCTTTTCAGGCAGGGGAAGGACCTCCAGTGAACCCGTATCAAAAATAATCCGCTTTCTGTCCATCATGCCGAAGAACCCGTCTCTTCTTTCAGCGCTCATGATGACCGAACCGCCTCCCGTTTCAAGTGAACCCGTCTGGGTGGGAATCAGCGCGAAGGTGTACAGGTGCGACCGGATCAGCTCATTGCCGTCCCGGGAGGCCATATCATCGCCGCGATTTTCCTCGATCCTGTTGACCATAAAGCCCCGGGCCTCGGGCTGTTTTTCAATGGCTTCGATGTTGATACTGCCGCCGCCCGATGTCAGCAGGTAATATCGCACCAGGACCGGCTCGCCGAGATATACCTTCTTCTTTGACAGAACGACTTCGGGCATAACCGTTCCTCCACCGCCGCTCGTCGTCCTTCCCGAGGCATTTTTCACAATGAGAGACACTTCCCTTGATTTGATAAATGCGCCATCCTGTTCAAAAACCAGGGGTGGTATTTTATAGGACCCTTTTTTTTCACCGGTAACAGTATAGGTCAGCGACACCCCCTGCCAGGTTTTACCGTTGATAAACTGAAAGCTCCGCTGCATACCCGAATAAGTGATATCAAGGCCGGAAACCCGGGGCACCTGCACCTGCTTCATGTCTCCTGTTCCGGAAGTGATACGGATAGTCAGCGTGGTACTCTCACCCACTTCGATGGCAGACTTGGCAAGGTCCGTTTCTGCCGTTTTTACCTGGGCCTCCGCCACGGCAGCGCACAGGAATATAACAAAAAACATGCTACCAGTTTTTTTCAAGATGTCGCTGATCATCATTGCTCCCCTTCTGTCTCTGTACCGGTTTTTTCTGCATGGACTC
This sequence comes from Spirochaetae bacterium HGW-Spirochaetae-1, assembly GCA_002839375.1. NCBI lineage: Bacteria > Pseudomonadati > Spirochaetota > Spirochaetae bacterium HGW-Spirochaetae-1. Next base: position 346,133 of record PGXY01000003.1, read on the forward strand.
GAGCATGTTCCTGATCTGCTCCTTATTCATACGCTGCCCCGCCTTCTGTGAATCATTTTTTTTATCCTGATTTTTGTCCTGATTCTTTTTATCCTGATCTTTCTCATTTTTGTCATTCTTATTTTTCTGGTCGTTGCCGTCGCCGGACTTTTTATCCTGCTTATCCTGTTTATCTTTTTCCTTTTTCTTCAGCATGTATTCGATATTCTTCTTGGCTTTTTCATAACGAGGATCGATCTTCAGGGCATTGATATAGGCGTCAACGGCTTCCCGGTTGTTTCCCATCTTCAGGTAGGTATTGCCCATGTTCAGGAAGGCCTTCTTCTGCACATCGGGATCATCGGACTGCAGGGCCTTTTTATAGTTGGCCAGGGCGCTCTCCATATCGCCCGACATGTAATCGGCATTACCTTTGTTAAAGGCCAGCTTCTTTTTATCCGATTCTCCCGGGGCATAATTTTCAGCTTCCCGGTATTCCTTCCCGGCCTCGGCATATTTCTTTTCATGAAAGAGGCTGTTACCCCGGTCCACCCTGTCACGATAGGGATCGAGCCAGGCCGCTGTCTGGAGCACAAGCAGGCAGAGAATAATGAGTTTTAATTTTCGGTGATATATCATGGCTTTCTTTTCATCTTCATTAGTATACGCCGCAGACGCTCCTTCATTCGCCCCTTCGAACGACCCGATATTTTTCTTTCCGGAAGCATGAGTTCCACGGATAAAAGCGCGAGAAGAAGGGCCGCTACAATTGCAAAGCGTTCTTTCCGTTCTTTTATAATACGGGAACCATAGGCATTGCGCTGCTGGTCCTCGATGATCTCAAGAATAAAGCGGAGATCGGAAAAACCGCCCGTGATGTCCAGGTATGCACCGCCCGTGGCCCCGGCCAGTTGCTTCAGCAGGTCCGCATTCTTACTTGAGCGGATGAGTTTCCCTTCCGTATCCCGGAGATACACCTCGCCGGAGCCCTCGCTCGATTCGCCGGGTATATACTCCCCTTCAGCGCGTCCTACCCCCACAGTGTACACTGACACGCCCAGTTCCTTGAAGGCCTTCATGGCCGGTATGACCGCACCCTCGTTGTCCTCACCGTCGGTTATGACAACAAGTATCTTCGACGTGAGACGCTTTTTCTGGAATACGCGGTATGCCTCTCGGAACATCCTGCCCATATCGGTCCCCTGGAGCCGTATGGATTCAGGCCCGGCCGCGTCCAGGAACATCATGAAGGCTCCCGTATCATTTGTGAGAGGACACTGGAGAAAGGCGTCGCCGGCAAAGACAATGAGACCCACACGGTCTCCCTTCAGGGAGCCGACGATCCACTTGACGGCATCCTTCGCGCGATCAAGACGGCTGGGTTTCACGTCCCTGGCAGTCATGGAACGGCTCACATCGAGAGCGATGAGAACGTCGGAGCCCTCGCTGTTAACCTCGCGAATCTTTTCCCCCCACTGGGGCCTCAGAAGCAGAATAACACATAACAGGACTGATGTGATGATGATGCCCGTCTTTATACGCGATATGACCTTTGATCCGCGGACAAATCCAGCAGCGGCCCGGCCGCGGCCAGTCAGGATCCCCATGGCTCTTCTTTTCCAGAACAGGTAGAGCCCATAAACGACCAGGACGAGAAAGGCCACAAGGGCGATATATATGACGTATGCCATGTTGCCGAATGTGATCATGGTATTTTCCTGTAATATGCCGAACGCATCAGTATCTCAACGAAAAAGAGTGAAACGGCAAGAATGAGAAAAATCTCGAACTTGTCATAGAACTCATGGTATATCTTCAGGTCCACTTCGCTTTTTTCCAGCATGTTGATCTCTTTCATGTTATCCCAGAAAACCCCGCTGGACGTGGCGCGGTAGAATTTGCCTCCCGTAAGAGACGATGCCTGCTCCAGCATGGCCGGGTCGAAGTGGTTCACCAGGTAGCGCTTGCCGAAGAATCCCCCGGGATTAGGATAGGAGACGCGCCCCTCGCTGCCGATTCCCACGCTGTATATCTTTATCCCCAGATCTTTGCACGTTTCTGCAGCAGTCTCGGGATCGATGGTGCCCCGGTTATTCATCCCGTCAGTTATAAGGAGAATAATGCGGCTTTTGGCCTTGCTGTCCATCATTCTCGACGCGGCCAGGGCCAGGGCGTCTCCAATGGCAGTCCCGTCCACGCTTACGGAGTCGAAATCGATCTCATCGGCCAGGTCCGTGAGCATATCGTGTTCGGCTGTCAGGGGACATTGCAGATAGGCCTCCCCGGCGAAAATAACCATGCCGATGCGGTCGCTTTCGCGTTTTTTAATGAAATCCCTGACCACGTCCTTGGCTACGGCAAGGCGGTTCTTGGGCTGAAAATCCTCACCGGCCATGGACCCGGAAACATCGAGGACCACCATTATATCGATACCCAGGTTTTTTATGCTGGAATAATGTATCCCCTGTCCGGGCCTCGCCAGAGCGATGATGAGAAAAAGGATCGCCAGGAAACGCAGAGCCGGGACGTACCGGTAGGTGCGCACACGAAAGGTCTTTCTCTTATCGATTATTTTTTCCGAGGAAACAGCAATAACCGAATCATGCCCGTAGACACGGCCGTAGAGGTACCAGAAAATCATGAGGGCATAGGGAACCAGGAGCAGCAGCGCATAGGGATGTTTGAATTCAAGTTGCCACATGTCCAGCAACCTCCCGTAAATTCCTGGCAAGCCCCATGGTTTTTTCATGACTCTCCAGGAGCACATCTTCCGAGGGGGTGAATTCTGCAAACTTGGAGAGGTCCCAGAGACCAAAACGCAGCATTATTTCATCATGATACGCTTTCGTATTAAAACGCCGTGAAATCTTTTTCAACGTATCGTCTATCTCGGCCGAGGTCATTTCTGTGGCGTCGAAATGGAAGAGCCTGGACAGGTAGCGGCGGAAGATCATGCTGACTCCCACGATGTATTCCTCCACCTTTCCGTTTACAATAAGTGCCCTGCCGCCCAGATCATCCATCTCTTTCAAAAAGGCCTCGAGGGGATCAACCTCGGGCACAATGGCTTGGGCTGCCTCTCTCCTTTTTTTCAGGTAGCGGTATCCCCACAGGGCGAGAAGCGTGACGATGACGGCGGCGGCAATGAGAATGATGAGGCGGTAGTAATTGCCTCCCAGGGCCAGGGGCGGCTCTATTTCCTGGAGCTGCGCTTCACTGTTCAGGGCGGATATTTCCACGGAGGGAATCTTATATCCTACTTTTATTTTATCCTTTCCGGAAATCTCGATTTCCGGCAGAGCGAAGGTTCCCGGGCGGTAGTAGGACAGCCGCATAACAACGGCAATATAGGTCATCTCTTTATCGGAGCTGTCCTCCTTTTTGGCGGAATGAATGACATAGAGAGGAACGTGCCGCGCGGGATCATCCTCATCCTGTTCTTCACCGGTCTTCTTTTTTCCTTTTCCAGCGGCGGGGTTTTCATCGGGATAGAATTCCTTTTTCTCCGGCAGGAGGATATCAACGCCCTTCATCTCTTTTCCGGCGATGGTGACCCGGTACTCCAGGATGTCACCCACGGTACCCTTCTCAGGCTTCACCGCGGCGTTTATTTTCAGGAACTCATCATCGCCGGTCTTTTCTCCAGATAAAAGAGACACTGTACAGAAAATGATACCGATAATTGCAAACAGACTATATTTCCAGGCCTTAGTCATCACTCCTCACCCACTACCGGCGCACAAGCCGGGTTCTGTTCCGCTTTTCAAAAAATTTCAGAAGGGCCGGTTCGATAGGTTCGCCGGTATCAAGAAAAACGGCATCCATCTCCTGCAGGACGGGGAAATGACCCTTTTCCGGAACGGTATCGGACAGGAAGACCTTTCCCGTTTCCAGATCCATAAATTCCGTGAGCCCGAAAAATCTCATCTCCTTTTCCATGGGGTCCGAAATCTGCACGGGGATGATGTCATGCTTCCGCCCCAGGAGACGCAGCTTCAGCTGAAAATTTTTGCTGTCATCGAGAAAATCCGATATGCAGAAAATTACGCTGCGCTTTTTCATGACCCGGCTGACGAAGTCCACGGCCGCCCCGATATCGGTGCCCCTTCCCGCGGGCTCGCACTTCATGATCTCGTCCAGGACCTTCAGAATAAATTTCCTTCCTTTCCGGGGCCTGATGAATTTTTCAACGCGGTCCGTAAAAAGAAGGACCGATACGCGGTCATTGTTCATCTGCGACAGGTAGAGGAGCAATGTCACCAGTTCCAGAGTAACATCGCGTTTGGACCTGCGGCCGCCGAATTCCAGTGAACCCGAGAGGTCCACCATGAGCACGACCGAAAGCTCGCGTTCCTCGATGTATTCTTTTATAAAAAGATGGTTCATCCTGGCCGAGACATTCCAGTCTATGCTGCGCACGTCATCGCCGGACTGGTACTCCCGGACGCTTTCGAAGGAAAGACCGAAGCCCTTGAAGGCCGAGTGGTACTCCCCCACGAAAGTAGTGTTGAGTTTTTTCCCGGTCTGGAGCTTTATCTTCCGCAGCAGGGAAAGCTCACTGGATTCCCGTTCCTCGTTTATTGTCCTGTCACTCTTCAATCCTGACGCCTCTATGAAATATGTTTTCTGTACATGTATTAATCCCTTTCAGGGATAGCGATGGTCCGTGTATGTAAAAAGCTCCATGCGTCCGCCGGGTTCCGCAACCGCTTTTATGGAACTTCCACGGAATCAAACAGCATCTTCACCACGTCATCGGCGCTCTTCCCGTCGGCCTCGGCCTCGTAGGAGAGGATGATGCGGTGCCGCAGAACATCGGCGCCTATCTCCTTAATATCATCGGGCGTCACGAATCCCCTGCCGCGCATGAAGGCGACACAGCGCGATGCCTTCATGAGTGCGATGGAGGCCCGGGGGCTCGCCCCGTATTCGATGTATTTTTTCAGTTCCTTGCGCGTCGGCTTCCTGGTTTCGCCCGTGATGGTGACGATGTAATCGATAAGCTTATCGTCGATATAAATGGATTCGATCACCGGAGCCTTGTCCAGTATGACCCCGGCGTGGATGACGGCCGAAATGGCGTCGATATTAATATCCTTAAAACGCGTAAGGATATTTTTTTCCTCTTCGGCAGTGGGATAGTCCACCAGGACCTTCATGAAAAATCGGTCCAGCTGCGCCTCGGGGAGGGGATAGGTCCCTTCCTGTTCAATGGGATTTTCCGTGGCCAGAACCATGAAGGGACTTGCCAGGGGAAACGTTTCATCGCCGATGGTGACCTGTTTCTCCTCCATGGCCTGGAGGAGCGCCGACTGGACCTTGGCCGGGGCCCGGTTGATCTCATCGGCCAGGAGAATGCTGGTAAAGACCGGTCCCTTTTTCGTGATGAAATCAAGGTCGCGGGGATTGTATATACGCGTACCGATGAGGTCCGCCGGCAGAAGGTCCGGCGTGAACTGGATACGGCTGAAGGCCGTGTCAATGGCCCGGGCAAAGGCCCTCACCGTCAGGGTTTTGGCCAGACCCGGCAGTCCCTCAACCAGGATGTGGCCGCCCATAATGAATGATATAATTATGCGGTCGATGAGCTTTTCCTGGCCCATGATGACCTTGCCTATTTCGTCACGTATCTGCTGAACAAAAACGTTTTCCTTTTTCACCTGTTCCGTGAGTCTTTCAATTGCCACATAATCCATGAGAACACCCCTCTTATTGCTGATTCATATGGTTATTATAATGCAGATTTAAAAAAATATTGCTGTAAGTCAATGATATTCAGGCATGACTTTCATTTTCCCCTGATCAATTCATATTCAATGTATCGTAAATAAAAAGTGGTTATTTAAAACGAGTAAAAGGTTCAACTGTTAAGTATTTGGAGGGATCATAAGGTTACAAAGGAGGGTTCGTAATTATAAGGATATACTAAAAAATTTGCACTGCCATCATTCAGCAGGTACTTCACTTCCCGGTTCATAATAAAAATCTATTGAAACAACATCGCCATCTCCATTAATACTGTCAGAATAATGTTTAATCTGATAATCATCTTCGTATAAATACACATTAAGTGAAGATGTAAAATTAATTACACCAGTTACACTAACTTCAAATGATGTAAAGGTCCCAAGATCCGCCTCATATTTATAAAGATTAGAACCTACTGATGTCTCAGTTCCGTTTATCTCCGTTGTATCGGTATTTTTCATATAATAGCCGCTGAAGGACTCCCCAACGGAATAAACAATCAGTTTATAATAACCGGGATCATCGGCAAGCCCGCAGTCAAGGCCCATGAATGAAAAGGGCGCAACACAGATGAGGAGATATATGAGGTGCTTTTTTATGTTCCGGTTCAGTTTCAAAATCTTTTCCTTAAAAAGCGATCTGTTTACAATATAATAAAAAATCAGTCCGAAGGAAAGGCGTCAAGCAGTAAAAATAATAAATAACCTCACCCCGGCTCCGCCGCGCCCTCTCCCAGTGGGAGAGGGCTCTTTAGCATAAAATTTCTGCTACGACCTCCCCCTCTCCCTTCGGGAGAGGGGGCCGGGGGGTGAGGTCATGTCAACCCTTGCCGGCTGAACCCAGGACATTGATATTCTTGTGCTTATAAAGCTCTTTGAGAGAGTCACGTGCCGGTCCCAGGTATTTTCTCGGGTCGAATTCACCGGGAGAATCGACAAAAACCTTCCGCACCGCGGCGGTCATGGCGAGGCGCCCGTCGGAATCGATGTTTATCTTGCATACCGCTGATCCGGCTGCCCTGCGGAGCTGGTCCTCGGGTATGCCGATGGTGTCCTTGAGTTTTCCGCCGTTGCTGTTTATGACCTTTACCAGGTCCTGGGGCACCGACGAGGAGCCGTGCAGTACAATGGGAAATCCGGGAATGCGTTTTTCGATCTCTTCGAGGATATCGAAACGAAGAGGCGGCGGTACCAGGATGCCCTCGGCATTGCGGGTGCACTGTGCGGGCTTGAACTTGTTAGCCCCGTGCGATGTGCCGATGGATATGGCCAGGGAGTCAACGCCGGTCTTTTTCACAAAATCCTCCACCTCTTCAGGCTGCGTGTAGACCGATTTGGCGGCCACCACATCGTCCTCGATTCCGGAAAGAACCCCCAGTTCTCCTTCCACGGTGACATCATATTTATGGGCGTACTCCACAACCTGGGCCGTGAGTTCCACGTTTTTCTCATAGGAATGATGGGACCCGTCAATCATGACCGAGGAAAATCCCGTCTCGATGCAGCTTTTACATAATTCAAAGGTGTCGCCATGATCCAGGTGCAGTACGATGGGTATCTGATAGCCCAACTCTTTGGCAAACTGAACCGCTCCTTCGGCCATGTACCGCAGCATGGTCTGGTTGGCGTATTTCCGTGCCCCGGCCGATACCTGGAGAATGACCGGTGATTTGGTCTCCACGCAGGCCTGTATGATGGCCTGGAGCTGTTCCATGTTGTTAAAATTATATGCGGGGATGGCGTATCCGCCCGCCACAGCCTTTTTAAAAAGATCCCTGCTGTTAACCAGTCCAATGTCCTTGTAGCTTACCATAGTGTACTCCTTGATATGTTAAATTAAAGTATGTCGATTCATGAAAGAAAGAAATATGGTAGCAGAAAAGGCCGGTCAATTGCAAGCAAAAAATAAGGCTCTGACCCCGAAGGAGATCCCGTGATGCACAAATATCAGCCATGATTTGCCTTGATATGCGCGATTAACTATTGACATAATGTATCCCGTGAATTTATGATCAAATATTACATTTGATTCCGGTAAAAGGACTACTACAAATATGAATACACTGATTATTATATGGATCATAGGCCTCATAATACTCATACATGAAGCGGGACATTTTATTGCTGCCCGGGCCGTGGGCATTCCCGTATCACGCTTCTCCCTGGGATTCGGGCCGCGCCTCTGGAGTTTTAAAAATAAAGAAACTGAATTTCTTGTCTCCAGTATCCCCCTGGGAGGATATGTGATGCCCGCTGTAGACAACATGGAAGATTATCAATCCATTCCGGCCTGGAAAAGGATTGTTCTGTCCCTGGGCGGCCCCCTGGCAAACCTGGCTGCGCCCCTTCTGATTCTTTCGCCCCTTTTCGCCCTGCTGCACGGTCCGTCGCTCCAGAGCATCTTTCTGGAACCCGTGGTTTACACCATAAATCAGCTGACCATGATCATCACCGCAATCCCGTCACTCTTCACCGGGCCCGGCCAGCTTTCGGGAGTCGTGGGCATCGTTGCCATGGGGAGCCGGGCCACGGCCTCTGACCCGGTGAAAATAATCCTCTTCTCATCGCTCCTGAGTCTGAACCTGGCCGTGTTCAATCTTCTCCCTTTTCCCGTCCTGGATGGCGGGAAAATACTCATGTATATGCTGGAGAAGATCCATCCCCGGCTGAAGGTGGTACAAATACCTCTCAGTATTGCGGGATGGGTTATAATGATGGGTCTCATGGTCTATGTAACCTATGTCGATGTGGTGAGGATTCTCTCATAGGGGGGCCTGATTTATACTTTTTCCCTGTTCAGGCAAAACACCTATTGCATTATTCATCAAGGCGTGATTGTATATATGCATGCATCACTGTTACCAAACATGTACCGTTAAGGAGTCCCGCACAGTGAAAACCCTTTTCCCCATACTCATTCTCATTGCCATCTTCTTTACGGGAACCGAAGCCCCGGGCCAGGAATCCCCCACCGGCATAAACAAAGAGAAAAAGATCATTCCCGTGGAATTGTCCCTGTATTCCCCCCTGGAGATTTTTCCCGGCTGGAACGAGGAAATACACGGGGTGCACCTGTCGCTGATATATGGAAGAACAGGCTCACTGAAGGGATTTTCCCTGGGTCCTGCTCACCGCGTTGAGAATTCAGTCCTTGGAACAGAACTCGCTTTCTTCAACAATGTGCAGGGCGATGTGACGGGTGTCCAGGCTGCCCTTGTCAATCTCTGCATGAACCTGCGGGGGTTCCAGGCTGCGGTTATCAACCTCACCGGACCGGAGATACGGGGTGTGCAACTGGCAGCACTGAATATCACGGGAGTCCTGGAAGACCGCTCTTCGGGATATGTGGATACGGCCGTCGTCAAAGGAACCCAGATTGGCTTCATCAATAAGACCGATGATCTGTACGGTGCACAGATCGGCTTCATCAACATCTGCCGAAACGGCACGGGGTGCCAGGTGGGCCTCATCAACATCAGCCGTGAAATGACCGGGGCCTCCCTGGGTTTTCTCAACATCTTCACGGGAGGCGGCGTGGACCTGTCCCTGTACAGCGGCCTGTATACCCTCACGAACCTGTCGGTCCGCTCCATGGGCAAATACAGCTACGGCATATTCAGTGCAGGCTTTGACCCCAGGCCCGGCGGCACGACGGACCGGGCCTCCTTCGGTTTCGGTTTCGGAGCCCGCATCCCCCTACCGATATCTTTTTACGCCGACACGGACCTCATGTTCCATTTCATGTCACGGGGATTCAACGGCGATCTCTTCAACATGGACAGCTCGGGCAGCGAGGGATACGCCGCCGTCACTATCAGGCTGCTGCCGGGCTGGCAGTTCAGTGAACGCTTCAGCCTCTTCGCCGGACCGGTCTGTCTCATCTATCCCGCGGTGAACCGGGACTTCGACGTGAAGATCGGGGTCAACGGCGGCGTGACAGTAACAATTCTGTAAAGGAGGAGTATCATGCCTAGACACCTGCTGCTGATTATCTCCATTGTGCTTGCCATAAGCTGCGCTTCGCGTAGTGAAAAAGGCGCTGTTGACACGGGAAAACCTTATATTAAAATCGATCTGACTTTCAATCCCGAAACATATCCATGGCTCATGGGGAAAAAATATCCCACCTTTGCCGTATGGATTGAAGAAAAGAAGTCAGGATATATCCGTACCATATTCGTGACGGGCAAGGCCGGAAAAAACAAGTGGATGATGGCCGACGAACGTCCCTCCTCGGCCCCGGTATGGCTGGGCATAAAAAAGAAGGCCGCATTGACGACGGAAATAGACAGTGTGACGGGAGCCACACCGGGAGGCGAGGGTTTCACCATATACTGGCAGGTCCCGGAGAACCTGGCGAACCGCAGCGTGGATATTTTCCTCGAGGGGAATGTTTCCTTTGACTACAACGATCATTACCGGAAGGATGCGGGGAAAAACGATACGGGTTACAGCGATGTAAACGGCCAGCCGTCCCTGGTGTGGAAGGGAACCATCAATACGGGCGGCGGTAACTCAGAGACAGTTCCGGTCATCATCGGTCACGGGAGCGTGCTGGGAACGGACAGCGTAATTGACAGCGACCTGTCTCGCATAACCAGCGCAAAAAATATCTTCTCATACATCAAGTATTCCTATTTCACGGGAACAGGCGGCAACAGGTAGCTTTAACGACGAGATGTCATTCTGAACCGGAAAAACGTCTTTCAGGAATCGAGCCTGGTTTTTTCCCGCTCCGCGAGAATTCCCCGGTCAGATAGAGACCGCAGTAGCAATGCCCGTGTTCCTTCTGGTCGGGGACGCAGTAATGGCAGGGACAGATGATATCCCCGTCCTTTTCACGGACACCGTCGGCATCCCTGCAGGGGCAGGAAAAATAGCCGTACCGGTTGTAGTTCACCGTAAGCCCGTCGATGATGATATTGAGAAACATCTCATCGGGATGAAGGTGCCAGCCATTCTTCTTTGCCACCATTTCCACGAAGGTGCGCGTATCTTCACTGGTTTTTTCCTTTCCTGGTTCCGGCATGACCATCCTCACTATACCTTATTTAATCTGGAATTTTTCCTTCCATTCCTCTTCTTTGTATCCCACAAGGACATCCTTTTCATTGATGACCAGGAAGGGGAAGCCGACATTGACATTGAATTTTTCCTTCAGACCGCTCTTCACGTTCTGTTTCACATCCATATCGAGCTGATCGATATAGATATACCTGAATTTTATTTTGTGAGTACGAAGAAAATATATACTCATTTTACAGAAGCCACAGGTGGAAAGGGCATAGAGAGCCACATCATCAAAGATTTCCTTCTCCCCTTCGGTGGTAAATTGTAATGTATCTTCCATATTTAGCATCCTTTATTATTTAGCATCCTTTATGCTGCGAGGTTAAATGCATACATATCGCCCGGAGAGGCGCACGGATATCTGTATATAACATATTGCCGTAAACAAAAGACGTCAAGCATATTCGGCTATAGCAGTCACGGGGAAGAATAAAATATTTCTTTTACCATCAGAGATAGTCAAGAAACTTCAGCAGACCATGAACCGTCATGAAAAGGCCCATAAGGACAAAGATAATACCCAGCACCTTGATAAGCTTTTTCTCATCCAGCCTGTTGGCGATGCGGGCGCTCATGAAACCCCCGGCCACGGCAGCAAAACCGATGATGAGCCCATCGGACGGGCTTATCTTCCCATTCGACGCATAGGCCATGCACCCCGAAAGGGCGGTTACGGCCATGATAAGGGTCGAGGTGCCGATGGCTTTTTTCACAGGATAATCGAGAATGAAAAAAAGTATCATGAAGGCCATGATACCCCCGCCTGAGCCGAAAATACCGGTCATGGTTCCCAGACAGTACCCAAGAAAAAGGGCCATGATGGTCCGCATTGACGGAGACCTGAACCTGAACTCCCTTGTTGAAAAGGAGCCATCACCGGCCACACGCCCCGATCCCCTGCGCACAAGTATGAGTGATGTAACCATCATGCCGCCGCCGAAAAGAATTCCCAGGCTGTTTTCCGGTATGGCCACGGCGAAACCGGCGCTCACCTGTGCGCCCAGTATGGCCCCGGCAGCCACGAATATGCCCGACCGCAGGTCCGTGTTGCCATGGCGATAATAGGCGTACGAAACTGCGCATGAAGCTATGACATCAGCCATGAGACTGGTTCCAATGGCGTCATGAACCGGCAGAAGGAGAAGATAATGAGCAAGCGGCACCACAACCATGACTCCCGAGGCTCCAGTGAGTCCCGTAACAAACCCGGTTATGAGGCCTATCAGAACGGACAGTATCAAATGTATCAGAAAGGCCCCCCTATTATATTTCCCAATTAATTACCTTATAAAATAATGACAGGTGCACAGGAAAGTCAAGATAAATAATCTCAAAATCCGTCCAGTCATCTGGTTTCCCGGCATATATGACCATTGCAAACCCTGGCCCCCCGATGTTCA